>CAYYKK010000014.1:0-47862 GCA_964467935.1 uncultured Polyangiaceae bacterium | reverse complement strand
GGGCTCGCTGAAGGGCTTCACGACGTAGCCGCTCGGCCCCGTCGCCATCGCGCGCGTGACGGTCTCGTCGTCGGCGTAGGCCGTGAGAAAGACCACGCTCGTCTCCCGCTCGCCGCGGATGTGCGCAACCGTGTCGACGCCGTCGAGGTCGCCGCGGAGGTGGATGTCGGCGACGATCAGATCGGGCTCGAGCTCGTGGGCGAGTCGGATCGCGTCCTCGCCGGTCGTCGCCCGCCCGACGGTCTCGAAGCCGCTCCGGGCCAGGGTCGCCACGATGTGGCGCGCGACGACGACCTCGTCCTCGACCACGAGGACGCGCGCGCGCCGCGTCGGGGGCGTCGACCTCATCTCGTCGGCGTCGGGGGAGACCTCGGGACGGGAGAAGGCGAGCGCGGCACCCATGCCCGGGTGGACGGCCGATCGAGCGGCAAACAAAGAGCCCGCGCGTCCAAATCCGTTCCACCCCGGGTGGGAGGCGCCCCGCGTGCCGACAGGGCGCGGGCGGGCTAGGCGATGCGGCGGAGCTTCATCTGCACGTCGCCCGACCAGTGCGCGCCGAAGGCGCGAACGCAGGTGTCGAGGTAGCGCTCGTAGTCCACGAACACCTGATCGCCCCACTCGGCGCGGATCTTCTTCTCGTGGAGGCGCAGACGGCGGAGCCACTCCCCGGTCGTCTTGCCGTAGTCCTCGCGGCGCATGTAGAGCTCGACGAGCTCCCAGTGCGGGGAGAGCGCGACGATGAGCTCCTCGATTCGCGCGTTCAGTCCGCCCGGGAAGATGACGTCCGCCGTGAAGCGCAAATCCTCGAGGTCCTTGCGGCCGCGCGGCACGCGGTTGCGCAGGATCGACTGGAAGGCGAAGCACGAGCCGACCTTCGTCAGCGCGGCGCAGCGAGCGAAGTACTGTCGGTAGAGCTCGACCGCCTTGCCCTCACGCGCCTGCGCGGGCGACACCACGTGGTCGACCATCTCGATCGACACGAGCGCGTCGTAGGGCTCCTTCGGCTTGTACTCGGCGTAGTCGCAGAGGAACACGTCCGGGACGCCGCGCGCGTGGCAATACTCGGCCTGCGCCGTGGAGAGCGTCACCCCGTGCGCGGCCTTCGCGCCGCGCCGCTGCACGTAGTCGAGGTTCGAGCCCCAGCCGCAGCCGATGTCGAGGATCGTCTTGTCCTTCGACATCTCGGCGAGCTCGTAGAGGATGCGCGACTTGTTCTCCTGCGCCGCCTCGAGCGTCGTGTGCGTCGCGTCGAAGACGGCGCACGTGTAGTGCATGTTCTCGTCGAGCCAGAGCCGAAAGAAGTCGTTGGACAGCGAGTAAGACAGGTCGATCTGCTCCTGCGTGGACGTCATGAGCTACCTCCGAGAGACGAACGTGCGGAGGAGCGCGTGCCACAGATGCGTCGGAGAAGCCAGCGGAAGGCCCCTCGGCGCGCGCCTTCACCCTCAGGAACTTGGGGGAACCGACGGCCCGTGCGCTACCCTTCCACGGAGGCGGGCATGCGGTACCTCTACGGCGACTCGGTCGAATTTCCTCTGCAGTTCAACTTCCTCGCGACGCTCGAGGTGTTCATGGCGTCGGCGACGCGCGTCGTGATGCTCGAGGCCGAGACGCAGAAGCAGTCGCTCAAGGCAGCCCAGGCGAGCCAGGGTCGCGTCCAGTCGATCGAGAGCGTGGAGGGGCTGCACGAGAAGGCGATGCGCGCGATCGGCGACGCGCTCGACGCGACGAACGCGGGCCCGCGAGGGACGATGGTGATCGAGGATCCGGAGCACGCGCCCTCGCCCATGGTCATCGAGTACACGAAGCGCCTGATGGCGTTCGCCGAGCGCTTCATCGAGGAGCAGCGCGCCCTGGCGAAGCAGGCGACCGAGCAGGAGACCACGCAGCTCCGCGCCGACAGCGAACAACGCGCCGTCGAGGTGCGCGCCGAGGTGGAGACGCTCTTCAAGACGGCGCGCATGCAGGTCCTCGGGACCCGCTTCGCGATGAAGATCCGCGACGAGAAGCCCGCCGTGGGCGCGGTCTTCTTGAACCCGGACGGCATCGTCTCGCACTTCGAGCTCGGCGCCGCGCGCTCGGCCGCCTGGCTCCATCCGCGCAAGGTCGGCGATTTCGTCCAGAACGTGGAGATGCAAATCGGCGTGAAGAAGGCCTTCTTCAAGGGCACGGTGAGCCCCGAGGCCGTCAAGCTCGACGAGTGGATCATCTCGCGCTTCGACGCCGCGCCCGAGTCGTTCGAGGTGGCGGTGCGGCGCAAGCTCGACCAGAAGGACCTCTTCATCCTCAAGCTCACGCAGACGAAGAACGGCCTCGCAGGCGACGTGGAGCGCCTCGAGGATCCGAACGGCAAGGCCCTCCCCGGCGCGCTCGTCGCCGCGGACGTGGAGCTCCTCGACAAGCTCTGGCAGGCCGTGCGCGCCGAGTGCGCCGGGCTCATGGAGCATCGCGAGAAGCTCACGCGCCTCGAGCTCGACGGAAAGGACGTGTTCGGAGAGCGCCTCGCGCTCGAGCTCGTGAGGAGGCTCGTCGCGACGCTCGCGCCGACGGTGCGCGAGATCGCGCAGCGCAGCCCGAGCGAGCAGGAGCTCTCCCTGAAGAAGGAGACCGAGGACGGACGGCGCGAGGAGATCTACCTCCGCAAGGAGGAGCTCCTCAAGAAGCTCCAGCCGCTGCCGGCGGCGGGGCGCGAGGTGTTCGCGCCGCTCGGCCTCGAGGGTTGGGTGCCGTCGCTCAGCATGCGTCCGCCGCCCGTGCGCTGACGCGCGCGCCCCAGAGCCGCGCAGAGTCCTATCCCGCGAGGAGCTTCCGATCGTGCTCGAGGCACGCGACGAGGAAGTCCAGCACCACGCGCACGCGCTGGTTCTGGCGTAGATCGCGGTGCACCGTGATCCAGATCGGCTCCTCCGGCTCGTCCGCACGAGCGAGCCGGCGGAGGCGCCGATCCGCGTCGCCGAGGTAGCGCGGCAGGACGGCGATCCCCGCGTCCGCGAGCGCCGCCTCGAGGAGCGCCGCGGTCATGTTGCTGACGAACGAAGCCCGCACGCCGATGCGATCGAGCCACGCGGCCTCGACCACGCCCGACCCCGGCGCCGCGCCGAGGATCGCGTGGCCGCGCAGATCGCCCTTCTTCAAAGGGTGCGCGGAGAGGTAGGTCTTCGTCGCGTAGAGCGCGTGAGCGACGGAGCCCGCGCGACGAACGACGAGATCGCTGCTCTTCGACTTGAAGAAGCGCACGGCCACGTCCGCCTCGCGACGCGCGAGATCGAGCACGGCCCCGCCCGTGACGAGCTCGATCTCGAGCCCGGGGTGCCGCTGACCGAGGCGTGCGAGGCGCGGAGCGAGGTAGCGGATGCCGAAGGTCTCGCCCGCGGTGACGCGGACGGTGCCGAAGGCCGCGCCGTCGGCGGCGTGGGCTCGGCGCTCGATCGCGCTCGCCCCTCGCTCCACGGCCTCGAGCTCCGGGACGAGGCGCTCGCCTTCGCTCGTGAGCACGTAGCCCGTGGTCGTGCGCGTGAAGAGCCGCTGGCCGAGCGCGGCCTCGAGGGCGTCGATGCGACGAGCCACCGTCGTGTGATCGACGCCGAGCGCCTTCGCAGCGCGCACGAGCGATCCCGCCTTGGTGAGCGCGAGCGCGTAGCGGAGATCGTCCCAGTTCATCGTCGCCTCTCCGGGGTGTGGATTTCTGCACAGCGTCCGTGCGCGCGTGCCCGTTCCCACCGCGGACGTCCGTCGCCAAGGTGTTCGGCATGCTAAACACGGCGCTTCACGGTGGGTATCTGCGAATCCGCGCGACACGCGCGTCGATCGCGTGGCGGGTCGGCGCGGGCGCGCTCTGGGTCGGGGTGGCGGTCGGCTGCGCGCCGATCGTCGTCGACGAGCGACGACCCGTGGACGGCGGAGGCGGAGGCGGATCGACGAGCGACGCGTCCGTCGCCGCCACCTCGACGTCGACCGGGGTCTCGTCGTGCGCGGATCGCGAGGTCGCCATGAACGCGGCGATCGCCGCCGCCGAGGCGTGCGATCCGGACGCCGCGGATCCGTCGTGTGCACCCCCGCAGACGCTGCGCGACGCCTGCGGCTGCGTCGGGAGCACCCTCGCGAGCCACGACTCCCCGGCCGCGCTCGCCGCCGCGCAGATCGCCATCGACGCATTTCGCGACGCCGGGTGTGCCGCGCCCTGCCCGACGACCTGCGCGTTCGCGTACGGCTATTGCGAGCCTCAGCCGGGTGGGAACGGTCGCTGCGTGCAGGTGATGGGAGATTGACGCGGGCGCGCGGCGGCGCGCCGGGGTTGACGGGGCCGATCGCGCTGTGGTGCTCTCGAGCGAGCATGCTGGGTCGACCTCGGATGATCGCGATCGCGTCGGCGCTGCTCCTCGTGGCCTGCGGGCGACGCGAGGAGTGTCGGGCGCTCACCGACGTGCTCGACGCGCAACGAAAGACGATCCCCGAGGACGATCACGCGACGACCCCGGCCGAGCTCGCGGCGAAGGGCGACCGTTTCGAGGCCGTCGCCAAGAACGTCGCCGCCGTGCCGGTGAAGGACGCCGAGCTGAAGAAGGCCCAAGGCGACTACGTCGACCTCATGAGCGATCAGGCCGCCGCCGCGCGGGCGTCGCGCGACTGGCTCATGTCCGCCGACTCCGCGAAGGAGAAGGCCTCGAAGGACGCGGCCGCGAAGCTCGACGGCCGCAGCGAGGTCGCGAGCTACGGCGCCATCATGAAGATGTGCGCGTCGAACTGAGACGCGCCGCTCACGGCTTCGGGTGCGACAAGAGGAACTGGAGCATCGCGGCGCGCCAGCGATCGTCGATGCCGGGGATGTGCCCGCCGCCGTGGATGGCCCAGAGCTCGACGTCGGTCCCCGACTGGCAGCCCGCTTGGTACCGCTCGATCGTGGTCTCGGGGCCGTCGATCGACGAGACGAAGTCGACCGGAGGCGCGGAGAGATCGGGCGTCGTCACGCAGCCGTCGAGCGAGGCCCAGTCCTTCACCGTCGTCTCGGCGCCGGGGTAGGCCCCGGAGAGCGGCGTTCCCGAGCCCGGGTCGCCGGCGAAGAGCACCTCCGTGTCGTCGGTGCCGTGGGTCTGGAGGACGCTCACCGGCGAGGACGGCTTGCACTTCGAAGGGTCGTTCCACGTCGCGCCGGCGAGGCTCACGATCGCCGCGATCTGATCGGCGTGATCGCACGCCATGCGGTACGCCATGAACCCGCCGTTCGAGTGACCGACGAGGTACACGCGCTTCGGATCGATCGGGTAGCGCGCCTCGATCGCGCTGATGAGCGCCGAGAGATAGGCGCTGTCGTCGACCCCCGAGCCGAACATGTCGCAGCAACCGTCGGTCGCGTTCCAGAAGCGCTTGCCGCTCTGGTCGAGCGTGCCGTCCGGGTAGACGTAATAGAAGCCGTCTTGGTCGGCGAACCGCGTGAGGTCGAGGTAGAGCTCCTCGAGATAGCCGTTCACGGAGTAGCCGTGGAGCATCACCACGAGGGGCGCGGGCCCGGCTGCGGCGTGGCCCGTCGGCACGTGCACCACGGCCGATCGATCGCCGACGACCACGGGCGCCTCGCCGCCACCGCCGCCCGCTCCGGATCCCGACGAGGACGAGGCCGCGCCCGTCGCGCCGTTCGAGGAGCACGCGACGAGGAGGAGCGCGACCAGCACACGCAGCGTCCACATGCGCCCATCCTACCAAGGCGAGGGCGCGCCGCCGACCGGCGCGATCGCGCGCCCTCGGCGCGCCAGGGCCGAGCGAGGCGCGACGGGAATGTCACGGCTCGCCCGCCGGCGAGGACGCGGGGCGATCGCGCGCAGAGCCGAAATCCTGCGTCTTCGCGCGTGGCACATCGGTTGCGATGGGCCTCCACCATGCCTTCTTCCTTCGCCTCGCCCACGCTCGCACGCTCGCTGACCCTCGCGCTCGCCCTCGGCGCCATCGGCTCGCTCGTCCCGACGAGCGACGCCCGCGCGGAGGAGAAGAACGTCGCCATCGCAGACTTCACCGTCGGTGTGACCGGAGCTCCGACGGGCGGTGCCGACGAGTACGACGCGCCGGCGCCGGTCGTCACCAACCCTCCGCCCGGAGCGGAGAAGCCGCGCCGTCGCTTCGGCCTCGGCACGATGTTCGGCGCGGGCGTCAGCGGCTGGACCGTGTTCGCCGGCAGCGGCGAAGCGGGCGTGGGGATGAGCTTCATCGAGGTCTCGCTGCCCACGCTCGAAGCGCAGATCTTCCTGCCGCGCGGCTACTCGATCGATCTCTCGTCGTCGCTGACGGGCACCGCGTTCTGGGCCGCGATGGGCGGCGGCTACTTCACGCAGGACGCGTTCTTCAACTTCAACCTGGGCAAGCACGTGGCGCGCGCGATCCTCGGACCGGGGCTCGGCTGCACGGTGGCGCTCGGCGGCGGCAAGGCGGCGGGCTCGATCCGCATGCCGGCCGAGGTCGGGCTCGAGCTGCTCACGAAGAACGAGCAGTTCGGCTTCAAGATCCTCGGGCGACCTTGGTTCGAGGTGCCGATCGATCGCGACGGCGCGAGACCCGGCGGCGGCGTGGTCGCGATGATCGGCGCGTCCGGGTACTTCGTGAAATGAGGTTTGGCCCTCGCGGATCGAGCCGTGACGCCAGGTGGCGACGACGCCGCGCACGGGTGATCAGCGCGCGCCCTTCTTCTTGCGCGGTCGGCGCCCGCTGCCCTTCTTCGCCCACGGCTTCCACGCCTTCGCCTTCGGGCGGGCCGGATCATCGGTCTTCGCGCGGCTTCGTTTGCGCTTCTGCGGAACGTAGGGCAGCGCGATCGCCGGTGCCTCGCCGTGGTGGGCGCGCCCCTCGGGCGTGAGCGTGGCGCGCTGGTAATGGATCGACTCGCCGCCCTTCTCGAAGGAGGCTTGCTCGACCGAAACGAACCCGGCGCGGACGAGGCCCGCGAGCAGGTGCTCGAAGGAGCGTCGATCGAGGGCGTCGTTCGGGAACGTCTCGCGGTGGAGGCGCCCGGTCGCCTGCCCATCCTCCCGCGCGAGCGCCGCGAGGATGCGGAGCACCGCCGTCGTCTCTCCCGCGCTCGGCTCCCGGAAGCGACGCGCGACGCAGCGCTCGGGCGCGCAGACGTCACAGAGCCCGCAAGGCGCGCCCTCGTCCTCCCGATCGCCGAAATGGCGAATCATGTGCACCATGCGGCAATCGTGGGATCCTGCGAAGCGGGCCATGAGCTCGAGCGCGCGCTCCTTGTGAGCGCGCTGCGCGCGGTAGGGCGCGATCCACCCGTCCGAGCCGCGCGTGACGAGGCCATCCATCGACAGCGCCGCGCCGCCGTGGGTGACGAGCTTCTCGAGCGCGCGATCGAAGTCCTCCGCGCGCATCTTCACCTTGCGCTGGAGCTTGTCGCGCTCGATGGGCTTCTTCGCGAGCTTCTCGACGATCGCCTCGAGCTCGGCAGGGTCGGGGTAGTCGCGCTCGAGGAAGAACGTGTGCGTCTTCCGATCGACGAACGAATGAAAGAGCACGGCCGACGACGGCGCTCCGTCGCGGCCGGCGCGACCAATCTCTTGGTAATAGCCCTCGAGGCTCGCGGGCAGCGCCGCGTGCACGATGGTGCGGACATCGGGCTTGTCGATCCCCATGCCGAACGCGGTGGTCGCGACGATGACATCGAGCTCTCCGGAGAGGAACGCGGACTGGACCCGCTCGCGCTCCGCCCCGTCCATCCCTGCGTGATAGGCGGCCGCGAGCTTTCGCCCGAGCGCGCCGGCGAGCTCCTCGGCGCTCTTTCGCGTGGCGGCGTAGACGATCGCCGGCCTTCGAGACGCCTCCGCGAGGAGCGCCCGCACCGCCTCCGCCCGCTCGCTGGGGGCCATTTCGACGATTTCGATCGCGAGGTTGTCGCGTCGAAATCCGTGGATGAAGCGCGCCGGCGCGACGAGCCCGAGCTGCGAGACGATGTCGTCCTGCACCTCGGGCGTCGCCGTCGCCGTCAATGCGACGATGGGCGCGGGTCGCAGGCCCGGGAGGCGCTGACCGAGCATTCGATAGTCGGGGCGAAAGTCGTGCCCCCATTGCGAGATGCAATGCGCCTCGTCGACGGCGACGAGCGCGGGCGTGCGCTTCGCGAGCATCTCGGGGAAGCCGGGGACACGGAGACGCTCGGGCGCGATGAACAGGAAGTCGAGATCACCTGCGAGGTACGCGACGCACGCGCCGCGAGAGTCGGCGCGTGAGCGGCCCGAGTGGATGCGATCGGCCCGGAACCCGCGCTCGACGAGCTTCGCGACCTGATCCTCCATCAGCGCGATGAGCGGGCTGACGACGAGCGTCGTCCCTCCGCGAGCGATCCCGGGCAACTGATAGCAGAGCGACTTGCCGGCCCCCGTCGGCATGACCAGGAGGAGATCGCGCCCCTCGGTCGCCGTGCGGCACACCGTCTCTTGGTAGGGCCGAAACCCGGCATAGCCGAAGGACGCGCGGAGGAGCGCGCCGAGATCGTCCGGCGCGGTGGGGAGCCGCGCGACGCGACGCGAAGCTCCGGGCGCGAGCGTCGTCGACTCGGGCGCGCTCGCGCGTGCGGCCTTCACCGACCGCGTCGCGGCGACCGTCGGCGCGCCCTCGGCGACGCGGCCCACGACGTCTGCGACGTAGCGCTCGATGCCAGCCATGAAGTCGGAGAGATCGCCGTCGCCGCGCTGGAGCCGGCTCAGCTTCGCCTCCCATTCGCCCGTCATCGCAGGGCTCTTCACCTCGGCGTGGACGACGTCGATGAGGCCCATGCCCTTGTCCGTCGGCTGGAGCGCCTTGTCGATTCGAACGACGTATTGCCGTTGCAACAGTGTCTCGATGATCTGCGCGCGCGTCGCGGGGGTGCCGAGGCCGAGATCGCGCATCGCGCGCGAGAGCTCCTTCTCCGAGAGCTCGCGCCCGGCGGTCTCCATCGCGGGGAGGAGGGTGGCCTCGGGGTGGCGGGGCGGCGGCCTCGTTCGTTTCGACACGGGCGCCGCGCTGGCGACGCGCCGCGCCTGCCCCGTCGCGAGCCCCGGCGGGAGGGTCGCCTCGGCGGCGCCTCTCCGCCGGGCGTCGTCGCCCGAGCCGCCTCGGCGATCGAGAGCGAACCCCACGTCGAGCACCTTCCAGCCGCCCTCCTCGATGGTCGTCCCTTGGCTCTCGTAGAGATCGATTTCGGGGGGATCGGTTCGCGACGTGATGCGCGTCACGACCTTGGTGACGCTGGTCACGTGATCGCCGTGCCACGCCGAGAGCAGCCGACGAGAGACGAGATCGTAGAGCCTCCGCTCGTCGTGCCCGAGCGTCGCGTCCGACGCGACCGTCGTGGTCGGCAGGATCGCGTGGTGATCGGTGACCTTCGTGTCGTCGACGAACCGGCGCGAGAGGGCCCGCTCGCCGCTCCCCGGCGCGACGTCGTCGCCATACCGAGGCGCGATCGCCGAGAGGACGGCGGGGAGCGTGGCCGCCACCTCGCTCGAGAGGTGGCGGCTGTCGGTGCGCGGATAGCTGATGAGCTTGTGCCGCTCGTAGAGCGACTGCGCGACCTCGAGCGTCCGCTGGGCGCTCCAACCGAAGAGACGATTCGCGTGCCGCTGCAGCTCGGTGAGATCGTAGAGGAGCGGCGGCGGGAGCTTGCGCGTCTCGGCGTCGACCGAGGCGATGTCGGCCCGTCCGTCGAGCGCCCGCGCGACGACGCGAGCGGCCTCCGCGCCGTCGGCCGCGAGGCGCCTTCGGAGGCTCGCGTCCTCGCTCGCCGTGGCCTTCGGATCGCGCTGACGACTCCACGTGCCCTCGTACGCGGGCCCTTCCTCGCCGGCCTTCGGCGCGAAGGTCGCGACGACCTCGAGGTAGTCCTCGGGGACGAAGGCGGTGATGGCTCGCTCACGCTCGACGAGGATCGCGAGCGTGGGCGTCTGCACGCGCCCGACGGAGATGTTCTCGTCGAGGGCGAGGCTGTAGACGCGCGACAGGTTCATCCCGACGAGCCAATCGGCGCGGCTGCGACCGCGCGCTGCGTCGGCGAGGCGGTCGTATTCGCGCGAGCTCTTCAACCGACCCATGCCGGCCCGAATCGCGTCGGGCGTGAGCGACGAGATCCAGAGGCGACTCACCGGCTTGTCGCACCGCGCCTTCTCGTAGACGTAGCGAAAGATGAGCTCACCCTCACGTCCTGCGTCGGTCGCGCAGACGACGTGCTCGACGCCCTTCGATCGCAGGATCTTCCGCACGGCGTCGAACTGGTCCTTGGTCTCGTCGACGACGACGAGCGGGAACTCCTTCGGGAGCATCGGGAGCGTGGAGATGCTCCAGCGCTTCCATGCAGGATCGATCTCGTGGGGTTGGGCGAGCGCGACGAGGTGCCCGATCGCCCAGGTGACGACGTAGCCGTTGCCTTCGAGGAAGCCCTCGCCGCGGCGGGTCGCGCCGAGCACCGACGCGATGTCGCGCGCGACGGACGGCTTCTCTGCGACGACGGCGGTGGTCACGGCGACGCCATCCTCGTCGGCGCCCCCTCGCGCGGCAAGCGCGGATCATCACTAGAGCGGAACGACGGCGCCGAAATGGGCGCCCCACGCGTCGCGGACGCTCGGAAACGCGCGCTCGTTGATGCACACGAGCAGCGTCGCGTCGTCGAACCCGCCTCCGGGGATCGTCGCCGGATCGCGCACCGCGCAGCCGAGCCGCACCTCGCCGTGCTTCTTCGGGTTCGCGTCGAAGACTCCCGCCAAGGAGACGCCGGCGAGGTCGAGCTCCGCGGCGGCGGCCGTCGCGTAGAAGCCGGCCCCGTAGAGGTAGAGCGGGCGCGCGCGATCGACGCGCGCGGCGAGGCCGTCGAGGCGTCCTTTGAAGGCGCGGTAGGGTCGGAGGGCGGCGCGCGATCGCTCGACGCGTTCGGCGCTCGCGCGCAGATCCGTCGGTGAGCCACCCTTCGTCGCGACGAGGGCGGTCGCGCCGATGGAGGTCGTGTCGATCCTGACGTCGACGAACCCGCAGGACTCGACCAAGGCGACGAGCACCTCGGGCACGTAATGCTGGAGGTGATCGGCGCAGGCGAAGTCGCCGAGGTTCGTGGTCGGGTTCGGCAGCATCAGGAAGAGGTGCCCGCCCTCCGCGAGCGCGCCGTGCGTCCAGCGGAGCGAGCCGCGCGGATCGTCGTCGTGCTCGAGCACGAAGAACGACAGGACGAGATCCCAGCTTCCTCTCGGCTTCGCGCCGATGTGAACGCGCTCCGGACCGACGAGCGCGGCGACCGGGCCGCGGTAGCGCTCGGAGAGATCGAACGCGTCGAGGTCGCGAAAGCCGTCGCGCACGAGCCGGCTCACGATGCGACCGCGTCCGCACCCGAGCTCGAAGAGGCGTGTGTCGGGGCGGAGCCGATCACCGACGAGGCGACGGAAGAGCGCGTAGTCGACGTCGGTGCGGAACGCGACGGATCCGTCCGGGGCGCTGACGATCTCGTCCATCCCGCCGTCGGTCAGCACCGAGTCGTACTCCGCCGCGTAGTAGGCGCCCCAGTCGATCGCAGCGCGGGTGAAGACGTGGCCGCAGCGCGTGCAGAGGTGGAGCGACGACGGCGCACCGAGCACCTTCGAGCCGCTCGTGACGCTCGTCACGTGCTCGGCGACGATCTCGCCGACGCCTCCGCACAACGGGCAATCGGCGAAGCGCTCCGTCACGGGCGCGCCCCGGCCGGCCGGACGACCATGTCGGGGTGCATCGCGCGGAAGTCGCCGCCCTCGTGCATGCCGCCCGCCCAACCGTTGGCGACCGCGAGCGGGTCGGCCATGTCGACGTAGCGGACCTGGCACGAGACGCGCGTGCGATCACTCCGGTTGAAGCCCGAAGCGTGGAGGGTCATGAAGTCGAGGAAGACGACGTCGCCCGGCTGGCTCTCGGGCGCGTCCTCGGGAAAGCGCGCGGCGATCGCGTCGACGTCCGGGATCCGCATAGCTCGCGTGTAGTCGCGCCGCTCGTTCAACGGATCGGCGCACTCGACGGCGCGAAGGCCCTCGCGGTGGCTGCCGCGCGCGATGCGCACGGGGCCCATCGCTTGATCGATCGGGACGAGGGGAAACCACGCGACGACGCCGCGCGGGGAGACGAGCTGCGAGGGGTATTCTTGGTGCCAGTCGCTCCGCCAACGATCTTCGTGGGGCAGGTCGAGTCGAATGCCCGAGCTTCGGAAGGCGACGCCGAGCGTGCGCGCGCCGAGGAGCGCCGTGGCCGCGCTCTGCAGCTCGGACGCACCCACGAGGCCCCAGAACGGCGCGAGCTTGCGGATGCCGTCGTAGACGACGCCGAGCCTCGGGCGATCGCGCTCCTGCGCCGTGCGCAGCTTCTCGTGCACCTCGGCCGTGATGTCGTCGCCCTTGCTCGGACGGAGCTCGGGGAAGCGCGCGCAGAGGAGCGCGTCGATGCCGCCGAGCGTCTCGCGGACGAGCGCCTTCGGCAAGAGGCCGCGCACGGCGAGGTAACCATCGCGCTCGAAGCGAGCGCGCTCTTCGGGACCGATCATGCTGCCCTCCTCGTGGGCTCCGAGATGGGATCGACGAGCGCCTTCATGAAGTCGCGCATGGGTCGAGCGCGGAGGCGCTCGAAGAAGGTCTCCGCGAGCGCGCGGCGATCGGCGCGCGCTCGGGTCTCGCGGAGCAGCTCGACAACGTCGCCCTCGCGCTCCCACACGTACAGGTCCTCGACGGTCTCGCCGGACGTGCCGTGCTCCCCCGCGACGAGGCAGCCGAGGTTGACCGCGTGCAGGATGCGCGCGGCCGGTACGTGCGTCATCTCCTCGCTCTGGCGGAGGCTCAGCAGGATCTCCGAGCGCGCCATCAGATCGTCGCGGAAGAAGGCGGCGTCGTCGAAGCGCACCTCGACGCGGTAGCCGAGCTTCGCCAGGCGCTCGAGGATGGCGCGGCGACGCGGCGTCACGCTGCCGCAAAAGAGGAAGTCGAGATCGCGCGCAGCTTCGCGGAGCGGCGCGTGGAGCGACTCGACGTAGCCGAAGCGGAGCAGTCCCGGCTCGACGCCGAGGGCCCTCAGCGCGGCGAGGTTCGGCTCCGACGACTCCCACACCGAGAGGGCGTTGGTCGCGAGCGGGAGGAACACGTTCTCGAAGCGGCCGGCGCGCTCGCCGTTGAAGCCGCCCTCGGTGAGGATCTCGGTCTGGAGGACGACGAACGGGATCTCGCTCGCGAGGAGGCCCTCGACCCAGCGCGGATCCTCGATGAGGTGCACGCCGACGAGGACGTTGATCGCGTCGCGCTCGACGTCGTTGCGGCGCACCGAGCACGACCGTCCACACTCCTCGATCGCGCCCTGGAGAAACCGCGCGGTGTCGAAGAGGAAGTGGGCGAAGCGATAGCCCGGGGGATCGATCACGACGAGGTTGAAGCGGGACGGGAGAGCCATCGAGCGAGGGGGAGAGCACACGCCGTGCCCGCGCGACCGTCGCTCACGGAGGGTCTCTCTCGCGTGCGCGCGCGCGCGAGCGTCAACGAGATGACGCCGTGCCCGTCACCTCCATGGCGGCTCCCGGCGAGCCGCGCCGCGCTGGCCCACGTGCGCTCGCTGCCGCCGCCGATCGAGCCGAGGGCGCGGAGGTGGGACGCGTCGGGTGAGCAGCGGTCGAGACGGGCACGGCGGTTGCGAATGGGTCACCGACCATGAAGCTCTCCCTCTGCATCATCGCCAAGAACGAAGAGCGGATGCTGCCGGACTGCCTCGCGTCGGTGCGCGACGTCGTCGACGAGATCGTCCTCGTGGACACCGGCAGCCGCGACGCGACCATCCGGATCGCAGAGCGCGCCGGAGCGCGGGTCTTCAAGTCGCCTTGGCGCGACGACTTCTCGGCGCCGCGCAACCTCGCCATCGCGCGGGCGCGCGGCGAGTGGATCCTCCAGCTCGACGCGGACGAGCGGCTCGCGCCCGGGGCCGGCGAACAGATCAAGCGCGCGCTCTCGGGCGCCGACTTCGACTGCGGGCTCATCCGCCTGCACAACGCCTCGCGCGCCGACGCACCCGCCGCCGAGGTGATCTCGGGGCGAGCGCGCATGGGCGAGGCGATGAGCCTGCCGCGCTTGCTCCGCCGCACGACCGATCTCCGCTACGAGGGCATCGTCCACGAGTCGGTGCTGCGATGGCTCGAGGGGCGCGGCGGGCGGGTCCGCTTCGTCGACGCCGACATCGTCCACCTGGGCTCGCTGCCCGAGCTGCGACGCGAGCGCGACAAGGTCACGCGCAACGTCGATCTCCTCAAGAAGCGCGCGAGCGAAGAGCCGAACGATCCGACGGCGTGGTCGTACATCGCCTTCGAGTCGCTCGCGGCCGACCAGCTCGACGACGCCTGGAGCGCCGCGGAGGCGGGCTGGCAGGTCATGCTGCGCGGTCAGTACCCGAAGGGCACGAGCGTGCTCCGTCTGGCGGTCGCGCGCGCCCTCGTCCAGAAGGGTCGCGGCGAGCACCACGCCGTCCTCGAGACGGTGCGCGTCGGCGAGCGCCTCGACGGCAAGCACCCGGACTTCTACATGCTCCGAGGCACGGCGCACGAGCTGCTCGCGCTCGCGGCGGGGCGCGGATCGAAGCTCCGCCTGACGCATCTCAGGGCCGCGCTCGAGGCGCACCGATCCGCCCTCGCGCTCGCGAGGACGGACTACGTGCAGCGCTTCCTCCTCGGGGCCGGATCGTGGGCGTCCGCGCTCCGCGGCGGCACGGTGCTCCTGCAGCTCGGTGACGCGGAGGGCGCGCGCGCGGTGCTCGCCGAGGCCCTCGCCGCGCGCCCCGACGAGCTCGAGACGAAGCTCGCGATGGCGGAAGCGGAGATCGCCTGCGGGAGGCCCGAGGACGCCATCCTGCGGATCGAGCCGCTGCTCTCCGATCGACCGGACGCGTGGGTCCTCGCCGCGCAGGCCTGCGAGAAGCTCGGCGCCATCGACGACGGCCTCGCGTTCATTCGTCAGGCCGGGCAGCGGACCAAGGCCGGATACGTCGCCCCGCATCGTCGCGAGATGCACCTCGACTTGATGGCGCTCGCGAGCGCGTACGCGGGGGCGCCCGCGCCGGGTCCCGGCCCGATCGGCGCGCTGACGGCGATCATGTCGAAGCGGCCCTTCGAGGGGGACGCGCGCGGCGACGTCGACGCTCTCGGGATCGCTTCGATCGTGTCGAACCTGGTGACGAAGCAGCGGTACGCGTACCTCGACGCGCTCCTCACGCCCCGCGCCGAGGCGACGTTTCCGGGGCTCGGAGCGGGGGTCACGCGCGCCCTCGAGCGCCTCGGGCTCTCGGTCCAGCGCGACGACTCGCCCTGTCCGATCGTCGTGGCCTGCGACGACACCCGAGCCGCGGAGCTCGTGCAGCGCGTGCTCGGCGCGCACCCGCGCATCGCGAGCCGCGGAGAGCTCGAGCGGAGCGACGTCGCGAAGCCTGGCGACGAGGAGCGCGAGATCTTCACGGCGCCCTCGTTCGCGCGGGCGCTCGAGCTCGGCGCCGCGCTCCCTCGCTCGACGGTGCTGCTGGTCACGTCGGATCCGCCGAGCGCCGAGACCCTCGCCGACGTCGCGAACGCGGTCGGTGATCGCGCCGTCGAGCTCTCCTACGGAGCGCTGCTCGACGCGCCGGTGACGACGCTCTCGCACTTGCTCGCCGCCCTCGGCGAGCCGACCGACGACGGGCCGCTCCGCGCGCTCGTCGAGAGCTACCCGGGCCGCTCGCGTGACTTCCCCGCGTTCGCGCCCAGAGACCGCGAGAAGCGCGCATCGCGGCTCGAAGGCGACGCGGCGCGCGCCTTGCCTCGTGAGGTGTCTCCATGAAGGTCGTCGTACTCGCCGGGGGTCTCGGGACCCGACTCGCCGAAGAGACCGAGGTGAAGCCGAAGCCGATGGTCGACATCGGCGGACATCCCATCCTCTGGCACATCCTCAAGGGCTTCGCGCACCACGAGCTGCGCGAGTTCGTCGTCGCGCTCGGCTACCGCGGCGACGTCATCAAGCGATGGATGATCGACCACGTCGCGCTCAGCGGGAGCATGACGGTCGACCTGCGCAAGGACACGATCGAACGACACGCGCGGGAGCTCGACGACTGGCTCGTCCACCTCGCCGAGACCGGTCCGCAGACGAACACGGGCGGTCGCCTCAGGCGCCTCGCTCCGCTCCTCTCGCAGGAGCGCTTCATCGTCACTTACGGCGACGGAGTGAGCGACGTCGACGTGAAGAGCCTCGTCGCGTTCCACAAGGAGCAAGGCAAGCTCGCGACCATCACCGCGGTGCGACCGCCTGCGCGCTACGGCGGCCTCTACTTCGACGGCCCGCTCGTCTCGGAGTTCACCGAGAAGCCCCAAGCCGGCGAAGGCTGGATCAACGGCGGCTTCATGGTGCTCGAGCCCGCGGTGCTCGATCGCATCGGGGGCGACGAGACGAGCCTCGAGGCCGAGGTCCTCGAGTCGCTCGCGAGCGAGCGACAGCTCGCCGCCTACAAGCACCCCGGCTTCTGGCAATGCATGGACACCCTGCGCGACAAGCGCTTCCTCGACGGGCTGTGGTCCACCGGACGCGCGCCCTGGAAGGTCTGGTCATGAGCAACCGCAACACCCATCGTCCCGCCCCTCTCCTCGATCCGGCGCGCTGCCGGGCCTGCAGCAAGCTCGGCCTGCTGCGCGTGCTCGACCTCGGCGCGATGCCGCTCGTCAACGGTCTCTGGCAGAGCCCCGAGGGCGTGGGGCGAGAGCAGGAGCGCTTCCCCCTCACGGTCGGTCGATGCCCGAGCTGCGGCTTGGTGCAGCTCGAGCACGACGTGCCGCCCGAGAAGATGTTCTCCGAGTACAGCTACTTCTCGTCGTTCGCCGAGACGATGCTCAAGCACGCGCGCTCGATGGCGAACGAGCTCGTCCTCAGCCGGCGCCTCGATCGGCAGAGCCAAGTGGTCGAGATCGCCTCGAACGACGGTTACCTGCTGCAGTACTACAAGCGCGCCGGGATCCCGGTGCTCGGCATCGAGCCTGCGCGCAACGTGGCCGAGGTCGCCGAGCGCGAGCGCGGGATCCCGACCATCCGCGAGTTCTTCGGCGAGCGCTTCGCGAAGGACCTCGCGTCGAAGGGCGTCGCCGCCGACGTCGTCCACGCGAGCAACGTGCTCGCCCACGTCCCCGACTTGCCCGGCTTTCTGCGCGGGATCGCGCGCATCCTCAAGGACGACGGCGTCGCCGTCATCGAGGTGCCCCACCTCGTCGAGCTCTACGATCGCGTCGCGTTCGACACGATCTATCACGAGCACCTCTCGTACTTCTCGTTCACCGCCCTCGAGCGGGCGCTCGCGGCCGCCGGGCTCGTCGCGCGCTCCGTCCGCAAGGTCGACGTGCACGGCGGATCGCTCCGCGTGTACGCGCAGCACGCAGGCTCGGCGCTGCCCGGGCTCTCGACGCGTCAAATGCTCGACGCCGAACGTGTCTGGGGAATTGACGGTGACGACGTCCACCACACGTTCGCGCGGCGCGTCGAGGCGCTCGTGAACCGCCTCCGCTGCGAGCTCGCCGATCTCTACGCGCGCGGCGGTCGCCTCGCTGGCTACGGCGCGTCGGCGAAGGGCTGCGTTCTCCTGAACGCGCTCGGGCTGCCGGAGGGGACGCTCGAGTACGTCGTCGACAAGAGCCCGCACAAGGTCGGACGCTTCGTCCCCGGCGTCGGCATCCCGATCCTCCCGGTCGACAAGCTCCATCAGGATCGCCCCGACGCGATCCTCCTGCTCGTCTGGAACCTCGCCGAGGAGATCTTCTCGCAAGAGGCCGAGTACCTCCGCCGCGGCGGTCGGTTCCTGCTCCCGGTGCCGGAGCGCAAGGTGGCCGCATGAAGTTCCGGGCGACGCCCATCCCCGGCGCGTTCGTCGTGGAGGCCGAGCCGCACAGCGACGAGCGGGGGTTCTTCGCGCGCACGTTCGAGCGTGACGCCTTCGGATCGCGCGGGCTCGCGATTTGCACCGAGCAGTCGAGCATGTCGTGGAACGCGAAGCGGGGCACTCTGCGCGGGATGCACTACCAGCGCGCACCCCACGAGGAGGCGAAGCTCGTCAGCTGCGTGCGAGGCGCGATCTACGACGTGCTCCTCGATCTGCGCGAAGACTCGCCGACGTGGGGGCTCTGGTCGGTGTTCGGCCTCACGGGCGATCGCCCCGCGTCGCTCTACGTGCCCGCCGGTGTCGCGCACGGCTTCCAGACGCTCGAAGACGACACGCTCGTCTCCTACCAGATGGACACGGCGTACGTGCCGGCGTGCTCGGTGGGCGTCCGCTTCGACGATCCCGCGTTCGGCATCCTGTGGCCGATCCCGGACCCGATCGTCTCCGACCGCGATCGCTCGCACGCGCTCGTCCCGCGGAGGCTCTCGTGCGCGTCGTGATCTCGCAGCCGATGTTCTTTCCGTGGGTCGGGCTGTTCGAGCAGCTCCGCGCGGCGGACATCTGGGTTCACTACGACGACGTGCAGTTCTCGAAGGGGAGCTTCACGAACCGCGTGCAGGTGAAGGCGCCCGGCGCGACCCGCTGGCTCACGCTCCCGCTCGCGGGACGCAAGCTCGCCTCGCGCATCGACGAGATCGAGGTCTCCTCGGGCTCGTTCCGGGAGAGCCACCTCGCGATGCTGGCGCAGCTCTACGCGCGCGCCCCGTTCGTCGAGGACATGCTGCGGCTCGTCGAGGAGGTGTACGCGATCGACACGCTCTCGCTCTCCGAGATCGCGATCGCGAGCTTCGACGCGCTCGTCCGCTACTTCGACCTCGGCGCGCACCCCACGTGTCGCTCGAGCTCGCTCGACGTCGGGGGCGCGAGCTCGGCGCGGGTCCTCGACGTCGTCACCAAGCTCGGAGGCAGCGAGTACGTCACCGGGCACGGCGCTCGCAAGTACCTCGACCACGAAGCGTTCGAGGAGCGCGGCGTGCAGGTCTCCTACATGCAGTACGGACTCCGCCCTTACGCCCAGCTCCACGGCGCCTTCACGCCGTACGTCTCCGCGCTCGATCTCGTCGCGAACCTCGGGCGCGACGGGCGCGACATCATCCAACCACGCACCGTGCCGTGGAGAGAGTTCTTGGCAGCATGAACATGGTCGAAGCGTTCGAGAACGAGGTTCGAGAAAACGTCCGCGCGATGAAGGCCGACGACGACCTCAAGGCCTTCTCGCGCATGTGGGCGCGCGCTGTCGCGAAGTACCGCTACGCGTACAACTTCCGCTGGCTCGGCCGCCCCATCATCCAGGTGCCCCAGGACATCGTCGCGATGCAGGAGCTCGTCTTCCGCGTGAAGCCGAGCGTCATCATCGAGACCGGCGTCGCGCACGGCGGCTCGATGGTCCTCAACGCCTCGCTCCTCGAGCTCAACGGCGGGGAGGGCGTCGTCATCGGCGTGGACGTCGAGATCCGCGAGCACAACCGCCGCGCGCTCGACGCCCACCCGCTGCGCCGCCGCATGCACCTCGTCGAGGGCTCCTCGACCGCGCCCGACGTGGTGAGCCGGGTCTGCGAGATCGCCGCCACGCACGCCAGCCGCGCGGGGAGCGGGCCGATCCTCGTGTCGCTCGACTCGGACCACACCCACGATCACGTCCTCGCCGAGCTGCGCGCCTACGCGCCGCTCGTGACGCGCGGTAGCTACATCGTCGTCTTCGACACGCTCATCGACGACCTCCCCGACGACCTCTTCGTCGGAAAGCGTTGGGGCAAGGGCAACAACCCCAAGACCGCCGTGCGGCAGTTCCTCGACGAGACCCCGCGGTTCTCCGTCGACGACGACATCGACGCCAAGCTGCTCATCACCGTCGCCCCGGGCGGCTGGCTCCGCTGCGACGCCGACCCCGAATCCCATGGAGATGCCCAATGAAGCGCATTCCTGTCGCCGGTCCTTGGATCACGGATCGAGAGGTCTCGTACGTCATCGAGGCCGCCGCGCACGGCTGGTACGAGAACGCCAGCGCGTGGTCCTCGCGGTTCGAGCGCGCCTTCGCCGAGCGCCACGAGACGAAGCACGCGATGGCGCTCCCCTCGTGCACCTCCGCCATCCACCTGGCGCTCGCGGCGGCCGGCGTGGGACCGGGGGACGAGGTCATCGTCCCGGACATCACGTGGATCGCGACGGCCGCGCCGATCGTCTACCTCGGCGCGACCCCGGTCTTCGCCGACATCGATCCCGACTCTTGGTGCATCGACCCGAAGTCGGTCGAGAAGAACATCAGCGCGAGGACGCGGGCGATCATCGGCGTCGATCTCTACGGGAGCCTCTGTGACTGGACGGCGCTCTCGCGCATCGCCAAGCCGCGCGGCATCCTCCTCATCGAGGACGCGGCCGAGGCGATCGGCTCGAGCTTCGTCGGCCAGCCGGCCGGCACGTTCGGCGACGTCGGTTGCTTCAGCTTCCACGGCTCGAAGACGATGACGACGGGCGAGGGCGGCATGCTCATCACCGACGACAGCGCGCTCTTCGAGCGCATCGAGGTGCTCCGCGACCACGGCCGCGCGCCCGGCGACAAGGCCTTCTGGAACGCGACGGTCGGCTTCAAATACCGAATGAGCCAGGTGCAGGCGGCGCTCGGGCTCGCGCAGCTCGAGCGCCTCGACGAGCTCGTGCGCCGCAAGCGCCAAGTGTTCGCGGCGTACGCGAAGCGACTCGCCCACATCCCGGGGATCAAGCTCAACGCGGAGCCGCCGGGGGTCCACAACAGCTGCTGGATGACCACCGCCGTCCTCGCGCCTTCGATGGGCATCGAGAAGGAAGAGCTGCTCGGAGCGCTGTCGGAGCGCGGCATCGACGCGCGCCCCTTCTTCTACCCGCTGTCGTCGCTCCCGGCGCTCCGCGATCGACCCGAGGCGCTCCGCGCGCGTCGCGAGAACGCCGTCGCCGCCGAGGTGTCGCCGTACGGGATCAACCTCCCCTCGGCCGCAGCGCTCGGCCGCGACGACATCGAGCGGGTGTGCGACGCGCTCTCTTCGATCGTCGGCCGCGAACACTCGGGGATCCACAAGAGCGTTCGCCCGCCCGTCTCGGAGAAGGTGGCGTGAGCACGGTCGACCAGCTCTTCGCGAAGATCGCGCGCAGGAACCCGCTGCAGCGCGTGTTCCTCGCGTCGCTCGACGAGCGGGGCGCGCTCTCCGAGGGCGAGCGCGGCGAGCTCGAGCGCTACGTCGACTACGTCCTCGCCTCCGGCGACTCGCTGGACGATCTCGCGGCCTCCTACGATCAGATCGTCCGCGACACGCTCCGCGAGCAGGTCTTCTTCCGCAAGCACGACCGCTATCGCCACGCGCGCTTCTCCGACGTCGCGAGCCAGGTCTACTTCGACGAGACGTACATGTCGCGGTACATGCACGGCCTCGCGCTCACCTCTTTTTTGTGGCCCAACCACGCGGAGATCCGGCGTCACTTCCAGAGAACCCTCGACGCGGTCCCCGCGGCCTCGCGGGGGCGGTACCTCGAGATCGGACCCGGGCACGGCTTCTATTTCACGGCCGCAGCGCGCGCGGGTTTCGACCACGTCGAGGGGATCGATCTCAGCCCCACCAGCGTCGCGCTCACGAAGCGAATCGTCGCGAGCGGCACCTTCGGCCGCGTGGAGCGGTGCATCGTCCGCGAGGGCGACTTCCTGTCGTCCACGTTCGACGGCCAGTTCGACATGCTCGTCATGGGAGAGGTGCTCGAGCACGTGGAGGACCCGCGGGCCTTCCTCCGGCGCCTGCGCGAGCTCGCGCGCCCCGAGGCCACGATCTACGTCACGACGTGCGCGAACTCGCCCGCCGTCGATCACATCTACCTCTTCCGCTCGGCCGACGACGTCGTCCGCATGGCCGCGGAGGAAGGTCTCCACGCGCGCGACGTGCTCGCGTTGCCGCACCACGGGACCACCCTCGAGGAGTCGACCCGAGCGCGCTTGCCCGTGAACCTCGCGTTGGTTCTCACGCCATGACCTCGCCGCCCTCCCCGCCGACCTTCCATCACATGGGCCTCGCGGTGCGGGCGCCGAAGCGGGCGCGCGCCTTCCTCGAGGCGCTCGGCTACGCCATCGGCGCTGAGGTGCGTGACGATCGCCAGGGCGTCCACCTCGCGATGGCCGAGCACCCGAGCATGCCGCGCGTCGAGATCGTGTGGCCCACGGAGACGAGCGGGCCGCTCGACGCCTACCTGCGATCGACGTCCGAGCTCGTCTATCACGTCTGCTACGAGGTCGACGACGAGGCCTCGGCGCTCGACCGCTTCCGCGGCGCGGGCGCAGCCATCCGCTGCGTCTCTCCGAGCACGCCCGCGGTGCTCTTCTCGGGTCGCCGTGTCTCCTTCCATCTCGTCGCGGGCGTCGGGCTCGTCGAGCTGCTCGAGCGCGGCTCCGCGGAGGCCGCATGAGCGAGGCCCGCACCATCGAGGACATCCTCCGCGAACCCGGGTCGACGTCCGAGATCCAACGCGCCGTCGACGCGCTCGATCGACGAGAGGCCACGCGCTCGGTGCGCGTCCACGTCCTGCGGAACTTCACCATCGAGAACGGCCTCACCGCCCTCCGCTTCGCGGGCTATCGACGCGACGTCCGCATCGACGCGTCGCTCTCGGGTTTCGACACGTACGAGCAAGAAGCGATCGACGGATCCGACACGCTGATCCGGGCCGACGCGGTGGCGCTCTTTCTCTGGCTCGAGGCGATGCCCGTGGCGTGGCGACCGAGCGGCGAGCTCGACGTGGCCGCCGCGCGCGACCAGGTCTTCGGCGTCCTCGATCTCGTCACTTCGAAGACGAGCGCCCCCGTCTACGTCCACACCTTCGTCGCGCCGCTCGGCGAGGGCCCCGCGTGGGAGGGTCACGACGCGCTCGACGCGTTGAACCTCGCGCTGAGAGAGAGGGGCAAGACCGATCGGCGCGTCCGCGTCGTCGACGTCGCACGCCTCTCGGCCGATTTGGGGCGCGCGGACTCTCTCGATGCGCGCTTCGCGCTCTCGGGCGCGGCTCCGCTCTCCCAAGCGCTCTGTCGCGCGTGGGGTGAGGCGCTGGCGACGTCGCTCGCGCGGAGCGTCGGCCACGTGAAGAAGGTCGTCTGCGTCGACGCCGACGACACGCTCTGGGGTGGCGTGGTGGGCGAGGACGGCCCGCGAGGCATCCGCCTCTCTGCGCACCGTTATCCAGGCAACGCCTACCACGCGTTTCAGAGGCAGCTCCTCAGGCTTCGCGACCGAGGCGTCCTGCTCGCGCTCGCGAGCAAGAACGAGCCCGACGCTGTCTTCGAGATCCTCGATCGCCACGACGGATGTCTCCTCCGCCGCCAGCATTTCGCTGCGATGCGGATCGGCTGGGGCCCGAAGTCCGAGTCGCTCCGTTCGATGGCCGAGGAGCTGAAGATCGGCCTCGACGCGTTCGTGTTCGTCGACGACAGCGCCGTCGAGTGCGCGGAGGTCGCGAGCGCGCTGCCCATGGTCGAGGTCCTCCGGATGCCGAGGGAGGCCTCGAGGGTCCCGTTCCTGCTCGCCGGCGTCGCCGACCTCGCCGATCGCTCGTCCACCACCGACGAAGACCGCGCGCGCGCGCTGCACTACGACGCGGAGCGAGAGCGAGAGCAGGCGCGCGCCCGCCACCAAGACCTCGACTCGTTCCTCGCGTCGCTCGAGCTGGAGGCCACCCTCGGCCCGCCCACGCCCGACGAGATCGAGCGCGTCGCGCAGCTCACGCAGCGCACGAACCAATTCAACCTCACGACGATCCGCTACCAAGCGAGCGACATCGAGGCGATGCTCGCGAGCGGCCGCTTCGTCGTGACCGCCCTCCGCGCGAAGGATCGCTTCGGCGACTACGGCCTCACCGGCCTCGCCATCGCCGAGGTGGAGAGCCCCCGCGCCGCGCGCGTCGACAGCGTCTTGATGAGCTGCCGCACGCTCGGCCGACGACTGGAGGACGCGCTCCATTGGGATCTGTGCGAGCGCATCGCCGCCGTCGCGCCGCGCGCGGAGATCCGCGCCGAGTACCGTCCCACCAAGAAGAACGCGCAGGTCGCCGACTTCTTCGTCCGACACGGCTTTCGGCGCGTCGACGAGACCGCCCTTCGCACGACGTTCGTCCGCGCCGAAGAGTCCGAGCCCCCCAACCCACCCCGCGTCATCCGCATCCGGAGGATTCCATGAGCCCCATCGACGATCGCATCCGCCGTGTCCTCTCCGACGTCCTCGACGTGGAGGCTTCGCAGATCGGCGACGACGCGAGCCCCGAGACCATCGACAAGTGGGACTCGCTGCGGCACATGAGCTTGCTCGTCGCGCTCGAGGAGGAGTTCGGGATCACGTTCGACGACGCGGCGATGGACGAGCTCACGAGCTATGCCGGCGCGAGGCGGGCGGTCGGTCGCCTCGTCGGGCGGGCCGCGGCGTGATCGTCAAGAACGTGAAGCATCGGCTGCGGCTCGCGTGGCAGACGCTCGTGGTCACGGCGCGCTACGACGTGCTCGTCGAGAGCGGGGTGACGCTGAAGTACGTCGACTCGATCTCGTTCGGCGCGCACACGACGGTGCAGGCGGGCGCGTACGTGTACGGATCGCGCCGGGGGCACCGCGTGCGCTTCGGCGAGGGCTCGGTCGTCGCCGCCGGCGCGATGGTGCTCGGCGAGGGCGGCGTCACGGTCGGCGCCCACTCGCACCTCGGCCCGCACGTCGTCGTGACGAGCCAATACGGGGACTCTTCCGAAGAGATGGTCACCGCCTCGCCCACGATCAAGACCGCCCCGGTCGAAATCGGCCGCGGCGTGTGGATCGGCAGCGGCGCCGTCGTCATGCCGGGAGCCGTCCTCGGCGACCGCTGCGTCGTCGCCCCGGGGTCGGTCGTCTACGGCCGTTGGCCCGAGGGGTCGAAGCTCGCGGGCAACCCGGCCCGTCGCGTGCGCCCCCTCGAGCGCTCGAAGGCCCCGGCCACGCGACCCGACGCGACGACGCCGATTACGGATTCGCCCTGATTTCGGCCTCCGCACGATCGAGAGAGATCCAAATCGTCGGGGGGTCGACGATTTCGTGGGCATAACGAGCCCGTCCTCCGACTTGTGATGACAGGGCGCACGAAGCGCCCGAGGAGGAGAATCATGCACCTCGAGCTCCGGACCCACGCGATCGACCTCTCGCCGGAAGATCAGAGCGCCATCGAGCGGCGCGTGCGCTTCGCCTTCGATCGGTTCGCCGATCGCATCGCGCGCATCACCGTCTCCGTGACCGACACGAACGGACCGCGAGGCGGCGCCGCGAACGAATGCGCGGTCCACGTGGAGATGCGGGGCCGCGGGCGCGTGTTCGTCCGTGAGGTGCACGAGGACGCGATCGGCGCGAGCCTCCGGGCCATCGAGCGCGCCCGGCAGAGCTTGTCCCGCGACCTCGTGCGGCGCACCGATCGCCGGTCGGTCCGCTACGCGCGCGCGGACGCCGCTCGTTCGGCGACCGGCTGAGCGCCCGGCAGCGCACACGGCCGAGCGAACCGCCGCGCCGGTTCGCTCACGCCTTCGCCGTCAACACCAGCCCGCGCCACGTCGTGAGCGAGGAGCCGAGGTTCTCCTCGATGCGCTGCAGCTCCGGGACGAGCTCGGGCTCCTCGACACCTGCGCTGCGCGCTTCGCGCACGCAGGTGAGCGCGGCGAGGTAGCGCTCCCTCTTCACGAAGGCCTTCGCGAGCAGCGGCCACACGAGCTTCGGCGAGGCGCCGAGGCTGATGGCGCGCCGAAGCGGTCCGATCGCCTCGCCGAAGCGCTCGGTGACGAGCAGGGCCTGACCGAGCCGCCGGAACAGATCGCTCGCGACGGGTCCGTCCTGCGCGTATTGGATGCCGAGGCGGAGGACCTCTTCGCCTTGCTGCGCCTCGCCGAGCTCGACGCACGCGGTGCCGAGCAGGCCGAGGCCCTTCGCGATGAGCGAGCGCGCTTCCGGCGCGAGGAGCTGCCCCTCGGGGGTGCGCAGGAAGATGGCGAGCGGCGCAGGCCACGCCGCGAGCAGCTGCAGCACGCGGGTGTGATCGCCGCTCTCCGCCGCGAGCTCCGCCTCGCCGACCTTCGTCAGATCGATCGCCGATCGCGTCCCCGCGCTGGCCCGCTCGATCTCCTCGCGGACGTGGGCGCGAATCCGGATCCGCAGCTCGCCGAGCTCGTATCGCTCTTCTTCTCCGTCGCGCGACAGGAGCACCTCGCTGGTCGTCCCCTTCACGATCAGCTTGCGGAGGCTGTAGCCATAGAGCGGCGCGAGCAGCAGGTAGCGCACGCCGATGTGCTGCTGGAGCCCTTCGACGTCGGTCTCCTTCGCGGGCGCGGGGGACGAGGCGTCGTCGGTGAGGAGCGCGCCGACCAGCCGGTGCCGGAAGTCCATCAGCGTCAGCCGCTGCGGCTCGGCGCCATCGACCTCGTCGTCTCCGGGCGCGCCCGCGACGAAGTCGACGAGCGTGTTGTCGGGGTTGCGCCGGTCGACGGTGAGCGCGGTGATCCGGGCCCCGGTGATCATCGAGAAGGCGAAGAACGCCTCGCCCACGATGTCGCAGAGCGCCTGAAAGCTGCCGATTCCTTCGCCGATGCGCTCGAACCATCCGTCGGTGCGGACGGCATCGAGCGAAAACACACGCTCTTTCGCCATACGAGGGGACTCGGGCCAAGGGTCGCACGAGCCGGGCTCGATGTCACCTTCGGGTACGATCGCGCGCCGGGCTTCGCCTACAAAAGCGGCGGTCGACCTGGAAAAAGGCGGCGCGCGTCGCCCTCAGGCGCTCTCGGGCTCGGCGCGCTCGCGGCCGACGACGTCGCCCTCACGCCCCGCCGACGCCTCGGCGTCGGCGTCCACGCGCGGCGCGCCGCCCGGGCCCTCGTCCTCGACCAACGTCTCTTCGTCGAAGAGCGCCTCGAGCCCGTCGTCGATGAACTCGCGGAGGCGCGCCCGCCGCTCGGTATCCAGATCGAGGAACTCGAGCTCGAGGCCGCGCACCCCCACCTCGTCGACGATGCGGACCACGAACGCCGACACCTCGAAGATGTCCTCGGAGTCCGGGTGCACGAGCTGAAGGCCGAGCTCGTCACCCACGCGCACGCGCTCGTCGGTGAGCGCGAACATCGTCTCCACGTCCGGCTCCACGAGCGCGTAGAGCTCGGCGACCGAGCGGACGTACACGCGGAGGCACGCGACCTGATGGGCGCTGCGATAGAGCTTGGGCTCGAAATGCTCGGCGCGGGGGAGGAGCACGCCGCGCCCGGTCATGGCGGGGAACTCGTCGCGGAGCCGGCCGATGAAACGGTCCCACGTGGCTTGCGCGTCGCGACCCATCGCGTAGAAGCGGAGGCCGGCTCCGCTGCGGTTCTTTCCGCGCATCGTGTGGACCACGACGGCGGCCACGTCGAGCGGCGCGGGCGCGCCCGGGAGCGACACGCGCAGGCGAACGAGCTGCCCGAGCGAGAGCGCGGCCGGCCTCCGCCTCCCCTCGCCCCGCGCCGATGGTGCGTCGTCTTCCCCGGGCGCCGACGTCTCGACGGAGACGCCCTCGAAGCTCACGTCGTGGGTGACGCAGTCGACGCTCGTGCCCGACGAGAGGAGCGTCGCCACGAGCGCGACGGGGAACCTCGGCTCGTGGCGAGCGCGCTTCTGCACGAGACGCAGTGTAGAGCGTCTCGCGGGCGTCGTCAGGCGCGCGTGCTCACCTTGCTGTTCCAGGGGTACTGCTTGAGCAGGTTCCAGCCATGCGCGCGCGTCTCGTCGTCGAGATCGCCCGTGGACGCGCGACGGAGCGCCTCGGCGAGCGCCTCGACGCTCTGGAACCGGTCCTCCTTCTGCTTGGCGAGGCCGATCGCGAGCACGAGCTCGACCTCGACCGGCAGACGGGCGAAGTCGCCGGGGTGCGGGGGCATGCGCGTGAGCACATCCATCAGGATCTGTGCGGCCTGCTCGCCCATGAACGGGGGGCGCCCCGTGAGCGATCGATACGCGATGGAGGTGAGCGCGTAGAGGTCGGTGAGGTGGTCGACCTCGAGCCCGCGGATCTGCTCGGGCGCCATGTACGAGGGGGTCCCGACCGCGTTGTCCTTGGTGAGCGCGTCCGCTCCGTGGATCTTCGAGAGCCCGAAGTCGAGGACCTTCAGCGGCGCGGCAGCGAGTCGGTGAGGAAGAGGTTGCCCGGCTTGAGATCGCGGTGCACGACGCCCGCGTCACGCACCGCCGAGAGCGCGCGCGCCGTGTGCTCGACCAGCTCGACGACCTGCTTCAGCGCGAGCTGCGGCGTTCGCCGGAGGTACCAGGCGAGGTCGTGCCCCTCGAGCAGCTCCATCACGATGAACGGAACGCCGTCGCTCGCGTACCCCACCTCGAACATGCGCGCGACGTGCTCGGTCGGGACCGCCGCCGCGGCCTGCGCCTCGCGGAGAAACCGCGCCACGGACTCCTGGTTGTCGAGCATCTCCGGGTGCAGCAGCTTGATCGCGACGTCGGCCTTCGTCGTCGCGTGCTTCGCGGCGTAGACCTCGCCCATCCCTCCGCGGCCGAGGACCTGACCGATCTCGTAGCTGCCGAGCACCTGCCCGGTGAAGCGCCCCTCGCCGGCGCGCATCGCGCGATCGAGCTCGCCGCGGGCCTCGGCGAGCTGCGCGTCGCGCTGACGAAGCGCGCGCTCGCTCTTCTTCACGCTCTCGATCGCGGTCTCGGTCGCGCGGCGACTCGAGCGCGCCAAGTAGAAGGTCATCATGAAGATGACCTGCTCCATCACGACGCGGTACCAACGCGAGCTGTTCGGCACGAGCGCCACCGAGAACACGGCGAGATCGGGCAGGAGATCGCCGGCGATCGCCGCGGTCATCAGGAAATACGAGAGCGCGATGGTCGCGTACGTCGTGCGCGCGACGCGTCGGTGCTGGCTCGAGCCGAAGAAGTAGATGCCCACCGTGAAGATGGTCGACGAGGCGGAGTAGAGGCCCAGGTAGTAGACGACGCCGAGGGCGAACACGGCCGACAGCACGCCGGCCAGGAGCGCGACGCGGGCCGTGTACTTGCGCTCGTCCCGCGCGAGCAGCAGCGCGCTCGTGCACACCACCGCGGCGCCGATCGCGAAACCCGCCGTCTGGAGGCGGAGCCACACCGGCCCTGGCAGCACGGGCATGAACGCGACCACGAGCAGGTCGATGACGAGCACGGCGCGGAAGAACACGCGCGCCCGCGACGCCTCACGCGACTGCATCACCGCCTCGACGCTCGGCCCTTCGGCGCGCTCCGACGCGGGCGCGAGCTCCGCTGGTCGCGCGCTCGTCGGCCACACCGAGCCGCGGAGGGGAACGCTCTCCGGCGAGGGCACGACCGACTCGCGCGGAGAGCTCACGCGCGAGAGGGTAACAACGCCGACGCCTCCGCCGCCATGGCCACCTCGAGGCGTGACGACGCGCGGCTGGTCACACGATCGTCCGGTACGAAGCGCGCTCGTCGACGCGATCGCTGGCGCCGGAGCGCTCGCGCGCGCCGCGTGCGCTCCTCTCGCGCCAATGACGACAGACCGGGCGCACCCCGCAGCCCTCGCACCGCGCGGCGTCGCGTCGCGACGGGCAGCGCTGCACCATGCCCATGTGGCAGAGGGCGAAGTCGTACTTCACCGGGTCGTCGGGATCGAGCCGCGCGAGCGCGCGCGTGATCTCCTCCGCCGCGCGCCACGAAGCGCTCTTCGAGCGGGTGAGCCCGAGGTTCCGCGCGAGCTTGTGGATGTGCGTGTCGACGGGGATCACCAGGCGCGACGTGGGCACGTCCCACAGGCCGAGATCGACCCCGTCGTCCGGCCTCGCCATCCACCGGAAGAGCAACATGAGACGCTTCGCCGCGCTCCCGCCGGAAGGGCTCGTGAGGATGTGCGACGCGCCGCGGTTGTCCCGGCGATCGAGGCCGCCCGCCGCGCGGATCTCGTCGACCCACGAACACGCCGCCTCGCGCAGATCCCCGCCCGAAGCCTCGAGCAGCGACGCGAGCGCGCGGCCGAGCGATCCGTGACGACGCTGCACGACGCGCGCCCCGACGACCAGCGCGGAGACGTCGCCGTCACGGTAGACGCGGTGGCGAAAGCCTGCGAGCCGCGCCGCGACGAGCTCGGGGTCGTCGGCGGTCTTCGAGGGGCGCGGACCGAGGCGCGCGAGCGCCTCCGCGATCTTCGCGCGCAGGGCCTTCACGTTGCCGAACGCGAAGCTCGACGCGAGCAGCGCGACGAGCTCCCGATCGGCCCGCGCGCGATAGGCGTGGACGAACTCGATCGGATCGTTCGCGCGACGCGCGGCGGCGTCGCAGCTCCGGCGGACCTCGTCGAGCCGCGCGCCGACCTCGCGGAGACGCTCCTCGGAGAGCGTGGGGCTGCGGCGCCGGGTCGGCATGGGTCGGAGCTATACAACGGGCGATCGCGCCCCGCGAGCGGCGCGCTCGCTCACGTCCTCGGGGCGAGGCCGCGCATGAAGAGCTCGAAGCCCGACCGGAGCAGCGGATCGAGCGCCGCCTCCATCGACATGTACCCGGAGAGAAAGGTCGTCACCGCGAAGAAGTAGAGCCCGAAGAACGCCTGCGCCGCGAGCATCGGCGACGTGTCGGCGGAGACCTCGCCGCGCGCGATGGCGTTCTCGACGAGCCCCGCGAGCCGATGCATGAAGGCGAACGTCATCGCGCCCACCTCGCGCCCGTTCGGTCCGTCCGCGCCTTGCACGAACCGCACGAACGCGTGGCTGACCTTCGGGTGCTCGGCATACATGGTGAACACGGCGCGGAACACGTGCACGAGCTCCTCCGGCAACGTCGCCTTCTTGGGCAGCGTGAGGAACGCGCCGTCGGTCGCCTCGACGAGCCGATCGTGCATGACGAGGCACAGCAGATCGGTCTTGTCCGGCGCATAGAGGAAGAGCGTCCCGGTCGCGATGCCGGCACGCGCCGCCACGTCCTTCGTCCGCGTCTCGTCGAAGCCGACGGTCGTGAAGAGCTCCCAGGCGGCCGCGCGGATCCGCGCGCGTTTGTCGAGCTTCTTCTGCACGCGGCGGGGTCCCGCAGGCGGATCGGGCGGCGCCGGCGGTGGTTTCGCGCCCCGGCGTTTCGGTCGCGGCGGCTTGGCGATCATGACTCTCGTCATTTTGCGCACTTGGCTCCAAACGTCAAAACGACTCGAAATGTCGATTGCGATCCCTTGACTCGGGCGGGGTCCACCCAAGAATAATGACTGTAGTCAGTTTCTTGATGGAGGCCGCCATGACCCTCACGACCTACGAACCGACGATGACGATGGTGGAGGCGCGGAAGCGCTACTTCGACACGAACCACTTCGGTGAAGACGGCGGCTACGGCGACGCGTGGGTCGACTTCCAGCTCGGGCCGATCCCCTTCCCCTTCCCGAACACGAAGGGCCGCATCCGCGCCGTGAAGGTCCACGACCTGCACCACATCGTGACGGCCTACGACACGAACCTCATCGGCGAGCTCGAGATCGGCGCGTGGGAGGTCGGCGCGGGCTGCAAGGACTTCTACGCTGCGTGGTTCCTCAACCTGAGCAGCATGGGCGGCGGCTTCCTCTTCGCCCCCGTCCGCACCTACCGCGCGTTCCTGCGCGGGCGCCACTCGTCGAGCCTCTACGGGCGCGATCTCGATGAGCTCTTGCAGAAGACGGTCGCCGACATCCGTCGCGAGACGCGGGTCGACGAGGCGCGTCTCGCGACGCCGACGGCGGCCGACCGCGCGCTCCACGTCGCGGGCACGCTCGTCGGGCTCGTCGTCACCGCGCTCTTCATGACCGCGACGCTGCCGCTCGCGCCGATCGGCCTCGCGCTCGCCTGGCTGCGCAAACGCGCGGCGGGCGTCGGGGCGTCCGGCGTCGGGAAGCCGAGCGGCAAGAGCCCGACGCCGGCCTGAGATCACCAGACGGAGCAGGGGCTCGTGGCGATCATCTTCGCGCCCTTCTGGCAGTGGAACGCCTGCGCGAACTCCGGCAGCTGCGACATCGGGCCGTTCACGCGATAGCGCGGGTGCGAGTGCGGGTCGATCTGCGCGAGGCGCCGCGTCTCCTGCTCACGGTATTTCGCGCACCACAGCTGCCCCGTCGCGAGGAAGAACTGCTGATCCTCGTCGAACCCGTCGGCGACCTGCTCGGTCGGTGAGCTCGCGCGCATGCTTCGGTAGGCGCGGAACGCGAGCTTCATCCCGCCGACGTCGGCGATGTTCTCGCCGAGGGTCAGCTTGCCGTTCAGCTTCACGCCCGGGAGCACCTCGTAGCCCGAGTACTGATCGGCGACGCACTGACCCTTGTTCTTGAAGGTGCCCTCGACCGACGGCGTCCACCAGCTCGAGAGGTTGCCGGCCTTGTCGAACTGCGCGCCCTCGTCGTCGAAGCCGTGCGTCAGCTCGTGACCGACGACCATGCCCATCGCGCCGAGGTTCACGGCGACGCTCGCCTTCGCGCTGTAGAACGGCGGCTGGAGGATCCCGGCGGGGAACACCATCTGGTTCTTCTGAGGATCGTAGTAGGCGTTCACGGTCGGCGGCGTCATCTCCCACTCGCCGCGATCGACGGGCTTGCCGACCTTGCCGAGCTTGTCCTTGAACGTGAACTCCGCGCCCGCGAGCGCGTTCTCCGCGTAGCTCGGGCCGATCTTGAAGTCGTAGGTCTTCCACTTCGACGGGTAGCCGATGAGGTAGGCCATCGCCTTGAGCTTCTCGCGCGCCTTGTCCTTCGTCGCCGGATCCATCCAGTCGAGCTCGCCGACGCGCGCCTCGAACGCCGCCGCGATCTGGTGCACGAAGGTCTCCGCCGCCGACTTGCTCTCGCCGCCGAAGCGGAGGTCGACGAACGGCTGCGCGAGCGCCTCGCCGAGCGCCGAGTCCGTCGCGTCGATGCAGCGCTTGTAGCGCTCGCGCTGCACCTTCTGGCCGGTGAGCGCCTGCAAGAGCTTGAAGTCCTCGGCCTCGAACTTCTTGTCGAGGAGCGGCGCCGCGTGGTGCAGCACCTGCCACGTGAGGTAGCTCTGCAACGCCGGCATCTTCTCCGTCTTGAGCAGCGCGTCGATCCCCTCGAGGTACTTGGGCGCGGTGACGCTGATGTCCTCGAGCTTGGGGAAGCCGATGTCCTTCATGTACTCGTCCCACGGCAGGGTCGGCGTGGACTTCACGAGGCCGGCGCGATCGATCTTGTTGTACATCGTCGCTGGATCGCGGCGCTCCTCGCGGCTCTTCTGCACCTTCGCGAGCTCGGTCTCGACGCGCATGACGTCGTCGGCCGCGGTGCTCGCGGCGGCGCCCTTCACCCCGGCGAGCTCGAACATCGCCTGGATGTGCGCGCGGTACTTGTCGCGCACCTCCTTCTTGTCGCCGTCGTCCTTCAGGTAGTAGTCGCGATCGGGCAGGCCGAGGCCGTTCTGATCGATCATCGCGATCATCTTGGTCGCGTCTTTGTAGTCCTGGCCGTTCGAGATATCGAAGAACGCCCAGATGCCGTGTCGGTGCAGGTTCGCGAGCGTCGCGGCGAGCGACTTGGGGTCGTGGACGCGCTTCACCGCGTCGAGCAGCGGCTTGATGGGCTTCACGCCCGCCTTCTCGATCGCCTTTTCGTCCATGCACGCGCCGTAGAAGGCGCCGATCTGATCGGCGGGCGTCTTCACGGCCTTGCCGCGCTTCTTCACCGCCTCTTCGAGGATCTGCTTGAGGTCCGCCTCGTTGCGCTCGTGGATCTCGCTGAAGCTGCGGACCCAGCGGGCCTTGTCGTCGGGGATCTGCGTCGCCTTCTCCCAACCGCCGCACGCGAACTCGAAGAAGTCGCTGCAGGGATCGACGCTGCGATCGAGCGCCGCGGCGCTGAGACCGACGGCGTCGAGCGTCGTCTTCTCCTCCGGCTTCTTGGGGCGCGACGGGACCGGCGGCGCCTCCGACACCGACGCGACCGGCTCGGGCGGCGGGTTCGGCGCGGGGGGCGTCGGGATCGGGGTCGAGGAGCAGGCGACGATGCCGAACGCCCCGAAGGCGAGCGCGGGCACGGCGAGCGAGAGCAGGGATCGGAGGGAGAGAGCGCGCATGAGGTTCCTCGTTCTTCGAGCCATCTCTTTACTCTCGAACGGGCTCCGGCGTCGACCGCTGCGCGCGCGCCGTCGGCGCCTCGCGCACGGGCTCGCGCCGAGTCCCCCGCGTGCGCCGGTGATCTTCCTCCCGCTCACCGGACAGCTCGACTAGGGTCCGCGGGATGTCGTCGCGATCCATCACCGCCGTCGCGATCTCGATCGCGTTCGTCCTCGGTTGCTCGAGCGGAGACACCGCCTCGTCGAGCACGACGTCCACGGGCTCGCAGGGCTCGTCGTCGAGCACGGGCGCGGGAGGGAGCGCGTCGGGTGACTTCGTCGCCGGAGGGGATCGACCGGTCACCGTGCACTTGCCTCCGGGTTACGACGGCAAGACGCCGGCGCCGCTCTTGATCCTGTTGCACGGCTACAGCGTGACGAGCGCGCTCCAGGACGCGTACATGCACCTCGGGACCGCGACGGACGCGCACGGGATGATCTACGCGCACCCGGACGGGACGACCGACGCGAAGGGCGAGCCCTTCTGGAACGCGACGGACGCGTGCTGCGACTTCTACGGCGCGAAGGTGGACGACTCGGCGTACCTCGCCGGCCTCGTCGAAGAGATCGCGCAGAAGGCGGCGGTCGATCGCAAGCGCGTCTACTTCGTCGGCCACTCGAACGGCGGCTTCATGAGCTATCGCATGGCCTGCGATCACGCGGACGTGATCGCCGCGATCGTGAGCCTCGCGGGCGCCACCTACGCCGACCCTTCGCAGTGCAAGCCGAGCGAGCCCGTCGCCGTGCTCGAGATCCACGGCACCGGCGACATGACGGTCTCCTACGACGGCGGCTCGTTCCTCGTGCCTTACCCGTCCGCGCCGACGACCGTGTCGACGTGGGCGAGCTACGACGGCTGCGCACCGACGGCCGACACGAGCGGCGCGCCGCACGACGTCGACGGGGCGATCCAAGGATCGTCGGGCCCGGCCGAGGCGACGGTGACGACGTACGCGCAAGGCTGCAAGCCGGGTGGCTACGCCGAGCTCTGGACGATCCCGCAAGGGACGCACATCCCGTCGCTGTCGCCGACGTTCGCGGAGCAGGTCGTGACATTTCTCCTCGCGCACCCGAAGCCCTGAAGGCCGCGCGGGAAACTCGCCCGGTGAAGCGCTCGGTCGGGTGTGCTAAGCGCCACTCGACGCTGAAGACGTCCACTTCCTTCGAGAGAAAACGAACATGTCCGTAGCGGAAGCGGCACTGGATGGCCCGAAGATCCCGGCGCGGAGGCTCACGCTCCCGTCGTGGTTCGGCGCTGCAGCGACCTCGGTCATCTACGTGATCGGCGTCGTGTTGCGCTGGTTCTACACGACCGCGTGGCACGATCCGAACAAGTACGTCTACTCCGACATGGCGATGTACGTGAGCCTCGCGCGGCGTCTGTCGCAGCACAACTACGTGCTCGGGATCGGCGACGTCACGCACCCGCCGGGCAACACGTGGATCCTGATGTACTTCATGGCGCATTTCCCGACGCTCCCGGGAGAACAGCTGCCGCACGCGCTCGTCCTCTTCCTCTTCGTCATCTCGGCGCTCGTGCCGCTCTCGATCGGCCTGCTCGGCTGGGTCACGTTCGGCAAGCGCGCCGCCTATGGATCGATCTGCCTCGCGAGCGCCTACTTCGCGTTCATCGACTTCGGCGGCTACTTCCTCGCCGAGATCCACCTGACGTTCCTCGGCCCGCTGATCATCGCCGCCTACATCGGCGCGATGAAGCTCGTCGCGAGCGACCCCTCACCGAAGCGAACGGCAGGCGTCGTGGGGCTCGCCGTCACCGGCGGCATCCTCTTCTCGCTCGCGATGGCGCTGAAGATGGTCACGATGCCCGCCGTCCTCGGCTTCTGCGGCATCCACTTCCTCTTCTCGAGGCGGCCCAAGGTGCTCCAGAAGATCGTCGTCCTCGCGATCTTCCTCCTCGCGTCGGCGCCGCTCACCGGGAAGATCGTCGTGCGCTGCACCGAGGCGAACGACCATCACTTCTGCTCGGGCTCGAACAAGAGCGCGGCCGACTTCCTGATGGGTCACTACGGCCGAATCCAAGCCATCGAGTGGCGTGACCCGAAGTTCCACGGCTACGTCGGCTTCGGCAACCCCGCGGCCTACCAGCACGGCTACCGCGAGACGCGCGTCGTCCCGTTCCTCATCACCAACCAGGAGATGAACAACAAGTACGCGTGGAACTGGGTCCGCGGCAACCCCGGCCAAGCGCTCGTGCTCGGCGTCGAGCACATCTGGGACAGCTTCGGCGGCAGCTACGCGTGGCCGCCCGCCGCGACGGCGGTGTGGGCTTGGAGCTACGCGTTCCACTTCCTGTTCCTCGGGTTCGTGCTCTTTCCGGCGCTCGTGCTGCTCACGGACGTGCTGCGAAAGCGTGGCGTGATGGGGCTCATGCGCTCCGACGAGATGCTCGTCGTCTCGCCGATCATCGGCGTCTGCGTCGCCGTCTTCGCCGCGACGGGCGAGGTGCGCTACCGCGTCCCTTGGGACGGCCTCTTCATGATCCTCGCGGTCGAGTTCTACGGCCGCATGAAGCTCCGGTTCTGGGAGCCGAAGCAGGAGGCCGCGGGCGAAGCGCCGGCGAACGCCGACGGCGAAGCGCCGCCCGCGCGGACGAAGGACGAGGACGCGGCCGGAGGTGACGACCACGAGAAAGCGCCGCACGCCGAGGACGCGACCCCTGAAGGGACGCGCGACGCGGGCGCGAGCGAAGGCGCAGACGATCCCGAAGGCGCGCCCGCCTGACGCGCGCCGGATCGCATCGACGAGATCGCATCGACGAGATCGCATCGACGAGATCGCATCGACGAGATCGCGTCGACGAGATCGCATCGACGACGAAGCCGCCGCCCCCGAGGGGAGCGGCGGCCGTGCTATCTCGGCGCCGCGCGGCGCCGACGATCACGCGAAGTTCACTCGGCGGCGGTGGCGGTCTCGACCGCTTCGGTGCCGAAGTGCTTCACGAACTCTTCCTTGTGCAGCATGAACTGGTGATCGGCCAGGTACCCGCGGATGTTGCCGCGCCCGAAGATCTTCGCGCGACGGAGGATCATGTCGATGTCCTCCTGATCCTTCTCGCGCTTCAGATCACAGAGCTTCTTCTCGATGATGTGGCGCATCGGCCACAGCACCGCGGGCATCTCGATGTCGACCGTGAGATCGCTCACCGTGCGCTTGCCGTCGGCGGTCGGGTAGTAGCGGAGATCGGTCCGCGTCTTCATGACGTGATGGATGGTCGGGAACCACCAGGGCGAGCTCGAGATCTCGTAGTTGAGGAACCGCGCCGGCGGCTGGTACTCGGTCCAGCAGTACTGGCTCACCTTGAGCCCGCCCATCGTCCACTCTTGTCGGATCTTGATCCGGTTGCCGTCCTTCTCGACGGCCTCGTAGACGGGGAGGTACTTGCTGTGAAGAAAGACGTAGTGCTCGGCGTCGAGGTAGGCGGCGACGGCACAGCCGACCGTGGTGTCGAGCTCGTAGATCAACTTGAACGAGTGCTTCACGGCTGTCCTCCTTCGGCGACGCGCGCCTCGTCTTGAGCGCCCTTGCCGATGACGAGCCGCCCGTCCTTCACCGCCGAGGCGAGCTGCGCGAGCCGATAGCGCGGCTGCTTCTCCGGTTTGAAGTGCTCGGTGGGCGTACGCAGGATGCGCATGAACTTCTCGTTGGGGTTCTCGACGAAGCGCCCGTCGTCGGTGCTGAAGACGTAGCCGTGCCACTTGCAGTGGAGCGTGCCCGTCTTCGCGCAGTAGCGCCCCTCCGACAGATCGGCGCCGAGGTGCGGGCACACCTCGCCGAAGACGTGAAGGTCATCGCCCTTCTTGACGATGAGGGCCTTCTTGCCGTTCTTGAGAACCTTCACGTTGAGCTCGCCCTCGCGAATGTCGGCGAGCGCGAAAGAGTCCGGAGCATCTAGCTCGGCTGCCATGAGCGCCTCCAGGCAATCCAATCAAGACCTCATCTATACTACGCCGTCGACGCTTGACAACCCAAACGTGTGCCCGCGTAGTGCTCGAAAACACGGTTTTTCACGCTGTTTTTGCGCGCACCGAAGAATTTGCGTCGATGGGGCCGACACGCAAACCTCGCGCGTCCGAACGAGCGGATCGCGCGCCCACCGAGCGCCTGCGCCGACGCCGTTCGACCGGTTCCGCGTCGTGACGGAAGGCCGTTTCATCGGCGATCGCGGCGCCCGAGGAGGCGTCGCTCAGCCGCCCGCGTCGACCTCCTCGAGGATCCGATCCGGAACGACCCAGATGAGCGCGACGACGACGTAGAGGACGTCGCTCGCCAGCGTCTGCACGAACGCGAGGCCGATCGCGACGGCGTAGAGAAGCAGCGAGATGCGGCCCTTCGCGTCGCGCGCGAGCACCTTCGTCGCGTGGGTGTCGGGATCGTGGTCGAGCAGGATCACGCGCTGCAGGACCGAGTACGCGATGCCCGAGAGGATGAGCACGACGCCGTAGAGCGCCGTCGGGATCGCCTCTCTCGGGTGCTCACCGAGCCAGCCGGTCGCGAACGGGATGATCGAGAGCCAGAAGAGCAAGTGCATGTTGGCCCACATGATCCGCCCGCGGACGCGCTTCACGGCGTGCACCAGGTGGTGGTGGTTGTTCCAATAGACGCCGACGAAGACGAAGCTCAGCACGTAGCTCGCGAACGTCGGCACGAGCTCCGCGAGCACGTGCGCGTCCGCCGACTTCGGGATCTTCAGCTCCAGCACCATGATCGTGATGATGATGGCGATGACGCCGTCGCTGAACGCTTCGAGCCTTCCTTTTCCCATGTTCGAGGATCGCGAGCGTACTCGATCGACGCGCGACCGAGGGCCGCCGCCCTCTCCCGGGACGCGCCGTCGCCTCTTTCTCGCGGCGGGCGATGCGAGTAGGTTCGCGCCATGCGCCGAGTCGCCCTCGCAGCTCCGAGCCTCGCTCTGATCCTCTCCGCTTGCGGAACGACGCCTCCTCCGACGGACGCGCCGCTCTACGCGGACCCGCCGCTCGCGTCGGTCACCCCGGTGACGAAGCCGGCGGCGCGCCGCACGTACAAGGATCTCGACCGCGCGACGTTCAACCGGATGGCGACGCGCATCGACGCGCCGCTCTACTGGGCCGCGGACAAGAACGGCAACGGCGCCGTCGATCCCGACGAGGTCGCGACCCTCTTGTTCTTCCCGACCGCGACGAAGTGGACCGAGGACGGGGCGTTCACGAAGGCGTTCGACGTCTACTACGACAGGCTCCTCGCGGCCTCGAAGGCGCCCGCCCCGACGGACGCTCGCGCGGCCCTCGTCCAGCGCGAGCTCGACGGCGCCGCGAGCGTGCTCGTGCGCACCGATCTACGAGGCGCGTCGGAGGAGACGAAGGAGGTCGTGCGACACGTGCTCGGCGCGGCGAAGGCGATCGACGACCTCTACGCGCAGCAGAACGGGATCGTGGCGCTCGCGACGAAGGTGCCCTCGGACGACCTCGGCGCGCAGAGCCTCTTCCGTCGCAACTGGGGGCCGGAGTGCAAGGTCCCGCCGCTCGATCAGAACAAGGACTGCAGCGCGATCCCCGGCGCACCGAAGCCCAAGGTCGACGTCTACCCGGAGAGCGTGCAGGTCGGCGACGACTGGTGCAAGAAGCTCGAAGGCGACAAGGACGCGAAGACCCTCCTCTCCCCGTTCGTGGTGGTGCGCGAGCGCGACAAGAAGCTCGTCGCCGTCCCGTACAGCGTCGCCTACGCCGACGGCATGAAGCGCGTCGCGGGCGAGCTGCGCGCGGCCGCGGCCGCGATCCACGATCCGGCCGAGGCCGCGTTCAAAGCGTACCTCGAGGCCGACGCGAAGAGCTTCGAGACGAACGACTGGCAGCCCGCCGACGAGGCGTGGGCGAAGATGAACTCGCGCAACTCGAAGTACTACCTGCGCGTCGCGCCGGACGAGACGTACTGGGAGCCGTGCAGTCAGAAGGCTGGTTTTCAGGTCTCGTTCGCCTTCATCAACACCGACTCCATCGCCTTGCAGGACAAGCTCACGCCGGTCCAGCAGGACATGGAAGACGCGCTGGCGAAGCTCATCGGTCACCCGTACGCGGCGCGGAAGGTCACCTTCCACCTGCCCGACTTCATCGACATCATCGCGAACGCGGGCGACGCGCGCGACGCGATCGGCGCGACGGTGGGCGAGAGCCTGCCGAACTGGGGGCCGGTCGCCAACGAAGGCCGCGGGCGCACCGTCGCGATGAACAACCTCTACGCCGATCCAGACAGCCTCGGCGTGCGGCGGAAGAAGGCCGAGTCGCTGTTCGACGAGGCGAGCCTCGCGTTCTACGTCGACGACTCGAAGGCGGGGCTCCTGTCGACGGTCCTCCACGAGGCCACGCACAACCTCGGCCCGGCGCACGAGTACAAGTACCTCAACAAGAAGGACGACGACGCCTTCGGCGGCGACCTCGCGAGCATGCTGGAGGAGCTGAAGGCGCAGAGCGGCGCGCTCTATTTCCTCGACGTGCTCGGCAAGAAGGGGCTCTTCACGCAGCAGGAGGAGAAGCGCGCGTGGACCGACTCGATGGTCTGGGCGATGAACCACATCTCGCGCGGGATGTGGACGCCGTCACACCAACGCAAAGCGTACAGCCAGCTCGCGGCGATCCAGATCGGCTTCCTCCTGCAGGAGGGCGCGCTCGTGTGGGATCCGAAGGCGAAGGCCGCCGACGGTGAGGTCGGCGCGTTCCACCTCGACTTCGACAAGTTCCCGAAGGCGACGGAGAAGCTCATGAAGACGGTCGGCGCCATCAAGGCGCGCAACGACAAGCAGCTCGCGCTCGACCTCGCGAAGAAGTTCGTCGAGGGCAAGGCGGTCCCGCACGAGATCATCTCCGAGCGCCTCCTCCGATTCCCGCAACCGAACTTCGTCTACGCGATCGACTTCGACGCGCCGAAGGCGAAGAGCGAGGAGTGACTCAGCCGAGTCGCTCGCTGCGCTCCTGGAGCCAGCGCCGCTCGGGCTCGTTGCCGGCCAGGGCGATCGCCCTCGCGTAGGCTCTCCTCGCGTCGTCGACGCGACCGAGCCGACGGAGCAGCTCGGCGCGCGCGGCGTGGAGAGGGTGATAGTCGCAGAGCTCGCCGCGACGCTCGATCGCGTCGATGCGCGCGAGGCCCGCCTCGGGTCCGAAACGCGGGACACCCTCGATCATCGCGACGGCGACGGCGGCGTTCAGCGCGACCACGGGCGAGGGATCGTGTGCGGCGAGGATGTCGTAGAGCGTCGCGATCTGCCACCAGTCCGTCTCCGCGTGCGACGGGGACGAGTCGTGCACGGCCTGGATCGCAGCCTGGATCGCGTAGACCGTGGGCGGCCCCGAGCGGAGGACGGCCTCGAGGTGCTCCTTGCCTTCGAGGATGCGCGCACGGTCCCAGCGGCGACGATCCTGATCCTCGAGCGCGACGAGGGAGCCGTCGGCTTCGATGCGCGCGTCTCTCCGCGCGTCGACGAGGAGCATGAGGGCGTAGAGCGCGCGCGTCTCCGAGAGGCCCGTGGGCCCGCCCGCGCCGGTCCTCGCGACGAGACCGACCAACATCGCACCGAGTCGGATCGCTTCGGCGCAGAGGTCCGCCCGCACGAGATCTTCGCCGCGGGTCGCGGCGTATCCTTCGTTGAAGATGAGGTAGACCACCGCGAGGACCGACCCGAGGCGTTCGCCGATCCGAGACGGATCCGGCACCTCGTAGGGGATCGCGGCCGCCTTGATCTTCGCCTTCGCTCGCACGAGACGCTGCGCCATCGTGGGCTCGGGCACGACGAAGGCGCGGGCGACCTCCTCGGTGGTGAGGCCGCACAGGGTGCGGAGCGCGAGCGCGACCTGCGCCTCCACGGCGATCGCCGGGTGACAGCACGTGAAGACCAGGCGCAGGAGGTCGTCCTCGAAACCCCGCTCCTCGAGGTCGAGAGGTGCGACCTCGGTCGCGGGCATCGACGCGACGACGAGCGGCTCCTTGCGCTCGGTGAGCTTGCGCTTGCGCAGGCGGTCCGTCGCCTTGTTGCGAGCGGCGGACGTGATCCACGCGCGAGGAGAGGCGGGGATCCCCTCCGACGGCCACTGCGCGAGCGCGGCCGAGAAGGCCTCTTGGAGTGCCTCCTCGGCCACGTCGAAATCACCGAGGACGCGGATGAGCGTCGCGAGCAGCCGCGCGCGATCCTCGCGCGCGACCCGGTCGACGGTGCGCTCGACGTCGGCTCGGACCTTCGTCTCCACGGCGGGCAGGATAGCGTGAGCGGCCGCCGCTCAGGCGTACTCGGAGAAGTCGAACAAAGGTCGGACCTCGATCGTCCCGCTCTCGGCGGCAGGGATGCGCGCCGCGTAGTCGAGGGCCTGATCGAGGTGATCGGCGCGCACGCGGTAGTAGCCCGCGAGCTGCTCGCGCGTCTCGGCGAAGGGGCCGTCGGTCACGATGCGCTTGCCGCCGGAGACGCGCACCGTCTTCGCCCTCTTCGTCGATTCGAGGGGAGAGCCCTCGACGTAGCTCCCGTCCTCGCGCATCGAGCGGGTGAGCTCGAGGTAGCGCGTGACGAGCGCTTGTCGCTTCGTCGGCTCGAGGCCGGTCCAGTAAGCGTCGGGCTCGTAGATGAGGAGCACGTACTCCTTCTTCTCCCGGGTGCGCGGCGTCGCGGAGGTCGTCGGCGAGGCGCCGATGGACGCGGCCGGTCGCACCTCGATCGAGCCCGTGCGGGCGCCGGGGATCCGCTCGGCGAGCGAGAGCGCCTCTTCCTCGGAGTCGGCGCTGACCACGTAATAGCCGCCGAGCTGCTCGCGCGTCTCGGCGAACGGGCCGTCGGTGACGACGCGCTTGCCGTCCCGAACGCGCACGCTGGTCGCGGTTCGGACCGACTCGAGCGGCGCACAGTCACCGAGCTTGCCCGTCGCGGCGACCTCGCGCGTGTAGCGGCCGTACGCGAGGAGCGTCTCGTGCCGCTCCGCGGGAGGCAAGCTGTCGTGGGCGCGTTCCTCGGCTTGATAGATGAGCAGGACGTAGTCCATGGCTTCCTCCGACCGGCGACGCGCCGGCTCTCACCGAGAGTCGATCGAAGGGGCCTCTGATCGACGGGCATCCCCCGAAAAAAGATCCGCGCGTCTCAGCTCCCCTCGGGCGGCTCGTACCCGTCGGGGACGTAGGTCGCTTCCTCGTCGATGTGCGCGAACTCTTCGGCGTCGGGATCGTCGCTGGGCAGCGGCGCGGCGCCGGGGATCTCGTCGCCCGCGAGCGGCTCGGGCGCGCCAGCGAGCTCCGCGACGTGCTCCCACGCGCTCGCCGCCTCGGGGTGGCCCGTCGAGAGGGACAGCTGAGACAAGAACCGAGCGCACGCCTGTTCTCCGGGGCGATCCTCGAGGGCGCGCGCCGAGGAGAGCGCGGTGAGGCCCTCGAGGAGCGCGGTCTCGGGTCGGGCGGCGGAGGCGAGGCCGATCGCGTAGGCGAGCCGCGCGCGGGTGCGCACCGCGGGGCGGGCCTCCGACTCCGCGGCCTGACGAAGCGTGCGCAGCCCGTCGTGCATCGCCCCGCGGTTGAGCGCGAGCAGGCCGGCGAGGCGCTCGACGAGCGCGGGGTGCGCCCCGGTGGGCTTGAGCTGCGCGAGCGCGCTGTCGAGCGCGTCGATGTCTCCCTGCATCAGCGCTTGGCGAGCGAGATCCGCCGCGTTCGCGGCCTCCGCGGCGACGAAGGCCCCCGATTGCGAGAGATCCTCCTCCGCTTCGTCCTCGAAAGGATCTTCCGCGTCGCGGAGGAGCGGCTGCCGAACGTCGACCGAGATCGCGCTGATGGCCTCGGTCGCGCCGCTGACCCAACGAAAACCGTCGTTCCGTACGACCTCGACGACGCGGGGGATGGTCGGGTCCGCGAGCACCTCCCCGCGGTGCGCGCTCTCGGCGAGCGCCGCCGCGACGGCGAGCGGACGGCCCCACGAGAGCGACACGAACGATCCCGTCTCCTGGATCGCGACGAGCTCGCCGTGCGAGATGCCCGCCATCCAGCGGGGCTCTTCGCGCGAGACGACGCGCGCCGCGAGCGCGACCGCCTCCTCGATGTCGCCGTCCTCGAAGGCGAAGGAGATGCTCCGAGGACCGAACGCGCAGAGCTTGCCTCCGAGCGCCTCGGCCTGCTTCGCGACGCGCACCGCGCGGTGCGGGAACGCGCCCGGATCGGGGAGCGAGATCGATCCGAGCGCTTCCTCGAGCGCTTTCGGATCCATGCTGAAGCTCAACACGACGAAGGACATAGGGAGGTCGGCCCACGGTCGCGGACGCGCCGCGCGGCGGGCGCTTCTTCAGGTGCCGATGCGGATCTTCTTCTTCAGCGCCGCGATCTCGTCGTCGAGCTCGGGCGAGGCCTTGGCGTTGCCGTCCTTGCCCTCGAGGCGCCGGAACTTCGCCTCGAGATCGACCGCGTCGGAGCCGCCCGCGAGCGCCTCCTCCACCTCGCGGTGCGCGGCGACCTCTTCGGTGTGATGGTCGATCTTCGCCTCCATGCGGCGAAGCTCGTCGAACGCGCCGCCGCCAGCCTTCGAGCCGAGCCCTTCGGCTCCTCCGCCCGCGCGCGCCTGCTTCAGCTGCGTCGCGAGCGTGCCGCGGCGCGCCTCGAACTCCTGCTGCTTCGCCTCCATGCGCTCGAGCTCCGCCTTCATGCTCAGCACGGCGGCGCGCTGCTCGGCGCGGAGGGCCTCGGCCCGATCCCGCTCGGCGATGACGCGCTTCTTCTGCACGAGCGCCTCGCGGGCGAGCTTCTCGTCCTCGGCGCGCATCGCGAGCTCGGCGCGCTTGTCCCATTTTTCGACCTCGGCATCGAGATCGTCGACCTTCTTGCGGAGGATCTTCTCGGCGGCGACGCCATCGACGAGCTCCTTCTTCGCCGCGCGGACCTGATCCTTCATCTCGTCGACGAGGAGATCGACGGATTTACCCGGGTCTTCGGCCTTGTCGAGCAGCGCGTTGACGTTGCTGGAGATGACCTTGCCCATGCGGTCGAAGATGCCCATGGCCGAAAGCGTGCCCTCCTCCGGGCTTCCTGTAAAGGCGGCACTTCTCGGCGCGGCGTAGGTCGCGCCATCGCGCGTGCCCGAGCTCAGACCTTCGTCGGACCGAGGACGTCGAGCGCCGCGCGGAGGCGGGCTTCGGCGAGGCGTGTCGGCGGGATCGCGTCCGCTCGTTCAGTGACCGAGAGATCGAGGCTCCTCGCGGCCTCGTCGAGACATGCGCCGATCGCCCCCTCGCGATGCGCCGGGAGACGCGCTCGACCGATCGCCGAGAGAGGCGCGCCGAACGCCTCCCCCATCGCGCGGAGCTCGCCGGCGATCGACGCGACGACGTCGGGCGAGCGCGACGAGCGCGCCCCTTCGACGAGGCTCGCACGCTCCGCGCCGAGGAGGAGCGCGTCCGGGGCGTCGAGCGCGATCGCCGAAGCGCCGAAGCGTCGCGCGTTCTGCGCGTCCTCCACGGACGAGACGCTCGCGGTGAATCGGGCGCCGCTCACGCGGTCGGCCCACGCGAGCGCCTCCTCGATCGCCGCGTCGAGGCGCGACACGAGCGCCGCGCCGGCCACGATCGCGCCGGTCCTGCCGTCGAAGCTGAAGCGATCGCCCGCCCGCCACACGCGCCGCGGCGAGGACCACACCTCGACGGAGTCGCCGCGGAGGTCGAGCGCGCTCCCGCTCGCGATGCACGGCTTGCCGAGCCCGCGCGACACGACGCCCGCGTGCCCCGTGAGGCCCCCGTTCACCGTGACGACGCCTCGGGAGGCCTTCATCGCCGCGATGTCCTCGGGGAAGGTCTCGAAGACGACGAGCAGCGCGGGGACCCCGGCGCTCGCGAGGGTGAGCACCTCGTCGGCGTGGAACGCGGCGTGGCCGCTCGCCGCGCCGGGCCCCGCAGGGACGCCGCGAACGGCGAGGGGCGAAGCCGGATCGACCTCCAACGAGAGCGAGACCTCCGACGCCACGCGCGGATCGAGCGCGGCGAGGGCCTCCTCGATCGCCAGCGCTCCGCGCTGCACCTCGCGGACGAGATCGGCGACGGGCCTGTAGGCGCGCGCGGTCACATCACGCGACACAAGCCGCCGTTGTTCGGCTTGGCGTACGGGAGCTTCTTGCTGCGCGGGCGGATGAAGATCTTTCCGGCTGCGTCGGGCGGCTCGATGATCGCGCCCGTGGCCATCGGACGATCGGAGGAGATCTCTTCGACGTCGATGATCACGTTGCCGTTCTCGTGGCTCACGCCGGCGATGCTCGGACGTCGATCGCCTTGGTTCGCGGCGCCGCCGGGGCAGTCGATGCCGAGCGCGCTGATGGCGACGGCGAGGTTCGTCGAGGTGATCTCGGGCCGCGCCCCGCGCCATACGAACTTCGAGTCGGTGGGCTGACCCACCTCGACGGTGAGGCAGCTGCACGTCGCGACGCGTGGACGGTTCGGGTTGATCGCCAGATCGTGTCGCACGCCCGACCAATTGAAGCCGACGGGCGTCGTCTTGCCCTTCAGATCCTGCTCGTCGAGTCGCTCCGGCGTCGTGTCTTCGTTCCCGACGAAATTGGAGCCTTCCTTGGCCTCCCAGTGACCCATGTCGGACGGCTTGTCGGATCCACCGCAGCCGAGGAGCGCGATCGCCACTGCGATGCCTCCGAACCCCTTCGCGACGCTGGTTTTCATGCGCCGTTAGGATGACAAGAAACGAGCCCGAGGAGCAACGTTTCGGGGTCGGTCACCTCGGCGCGCGACGCGCGTCAGGCGAACCCCTCGACCGGCTCGGCGCCGAAGAAGCGCTTCAGCGTCTCTTGGTAGCGCTCCAGCGCGCGCACGAAGAGCGCGACCTTCCGCGGGAAAGTGGCGGGATCGATCGAAGGCACCGGCTCGAATCCGCTCATCACCACGGCGGCGTCTCGCAGCCCCAGCCGGAACGGTCCGGTCGTCTCGTCGTTGAGCGTGAGCAAGTGGCGATAGAAGGGCTCGAAGAGGCCCTCGGGGATACGCACGACCTCCGCGCGCAGCACGAGCGCCTCGCCGGCGTCGTCGACGGTCACGTCGATCTGCATGTCTCGGTGCTCGGGCCCGGGGCTGAAGCGCCAGAGCAGCGGCCCGACGCGCGCCCGGTTCGCCGGGATGCCGAGCGACCCGAGCGCGACGCGCACTGCGTGGAGCGCCAGGCGCTCGGGCTTGAGGTCGATCCCGTCGCCTCGCTCCCTTCGCGTCCGCTCGCGCGGGTCGGGCGCCTCGGCCCAGGGGTGCGGCAAGAGAATGCCGCACTCGAGGCAGCGATCGAGACCCGGCTCGAACACGGTGTCGCAGCGAGGGCAGCCGTACTCCGGCTCGAGCTGACCGACCTCGCTCGCCGGTCCGTCGACGCTCAAGAGCCCGCCCTCGAACGCGGCGATGGGCAGGACGAGGTTGTGCAGGAGCGGCTCGTCCGCGCTCTTGCGACGGGCACGGACGAGCGAACCGAGCAGGTTGCCCGCGGCGTCGAGGAGCGCGGCGCCGCAGAGCGCCGGATCGGGCAGCGCGTTCACCTGGAGATGACCGAGCCCGTCGAACACTCGCTCGCTCGACGAGACCGTCGTCGGGCAGGCGATCGTCTCGAGCCCCGCGCGACCGAGCAGCACGACGGACTCGCCGAGGCGCGGCGTGTCGGAGCTGATCGTGAGCGGGTTCAGCTTGATGGGCTCCGTCGGCAGGAGCAGCGCGACGTCGAGCGCGACGTTCACGCGGACCACGATCGCGGGGACCACCTGGCCGTCGTCGAGCGACAAGAGCACGTCCCGCTCGTAGCCGACGACCCGCTGGCTCGTGACGATGACGCCGTTCT
>CAYYKK010000013.1:0-51670 GCA_964467935.1 uncultured Polyangiaceae bacterium | reverse complement strand
CGACCTTCACCGTCACCGAGACGGGGGCCTTCTCGATCACGCACTGATCCTTGGTGCACACGGACAGCGAGATCGTCCCGGAGATCACGGAGGAGCCCGCGGCGGTCGGCGTGAACGGGATGCTCATCGTCGCGCGCTTCTCGGTCCGCGTGACGTCGTGGATCGTGTCCGAGGGGAACGTGACTCCCGCGGGCGCTGCGCCGAGCTTCACCTTGTAGGGGAACTCCGGGTTCACGTGGTAGTCGCCGAGCGCCGTGACCACCGCGGTCACGGTGCCGGGCTGACCGGACTTGTACGACTTCGACGCGGTCATGAACGCGCTGAACGCGGCGCCGGTGTTCTCCGCGCCCTTCACCTCGCCGGAGTCGACCTTCGCCGATGCGGCGGGCGACGCGGTCGTCGCGGACTTCGCCGAGCTCGCGACGGCGGGATCGCCCGAGGGTGCCGCGGACGCGCTCGCTCCCGCCGCGGCGCTCGCCGTCGGGTCGGCCCCAGCGGAGGACGCCGCGGAGGACGCCGCGGAGGACGCCGCGGAGGCCGACGTCGCGGCGGAGGCCGAATCGGCGGCGGAGGCGGACGGCGTCGGCGTCGCGGCCGAGGCGACGGCCTCCTTCTTCGCGGACTCGCCGCAGCCGGTGACGAGGATCCCCAGAGCGAGCAGCGCAGCGATCGTTCGCATGGGCGCATGCTAGTGCCCAAGGCTCGCTCCCGCAAACGATCGCTAGGTCACGATCGGCGCCGCGCTGCCTCGACGGCACCGCCGGGTTCCGGTTAGCTTGGCCCCATGAGCGACACCCTCTTTTCGCACGCAGGCACGTTCGAGCAGGGCGAGATCTCCGGCAACGTCCGCCTCGGGAAGTTCGAGGCCCAATACGAGGAGCTCTTCGCCGTCGCGTACGAAGACGGGATCATCACGGCCGAGGAACGCGCGCAGCTCGACAAGGCCGCCGACGCCCTCGGGTTGGATCGCGAGCGCGTCCTCTCTCTCGAGAAGGCCCTCAGCGCGGCGTGGCACGCGCGCTACGGCGTCGCGCAGGAGCCTCGGATCGTCGACGCGCCGGCCGCGTCGCTGAGGCCGCTCGAGATCGAGAGCGACCCACAGGTCAAGGCGCTGCGTCGGCGCATCGCGGAGCTCGAGGCCGAGGTGAAGCGGCTCAACGCCGAGCTCGACGAGGCGCGATCGCACATCGCCGTGGAGGTCGACTTCTCCTCGCTCGCCGCCGCGCCGGCGCCTGCGGGCGATCCCGAGGAGCTCCACCGGCGCATCCGACACGACGCGCGCGACGTCGAGAGCTTGCGCGGCCTGTTCCGCGCGACCGAGGCCTCCGAGCCCGATCAGGCTTGTCGCGTGGCGCGCGTGCTCGAGCACCTCGGCGCGGCGAACGACGCCGAGCGGGCCTTCGCCGCCGCGCGCAAGGTCGACGGCCTCATCCGACCGACGAGCTCGATCACCCCCGAGTCGTGGCGTCGATCGCTCTTCCACCCCGACGAGGACACGCTCACCGGCGACATCTTCGCCGTCGTCACGAGCCCCGTGCTCCTCGGCCGCGTGACGGCGCTCCGTCACCAGAACGCGCTCCCGAAGCTCGCGCCCGAGCGACTCCAAGATCCGCGTACGTCGACGGTGCAGGCGGTGCGCTGCTTCGCGTGGGCCGCGTCCATCCTCGGTATGTCGACGCCGCCGCTCTACGCCGATCCGACCTGGGACGGGCTCATCGCGATGGTGCCCGGCGTACCGCCCTCGTCGCGCCTCGGAAAGACGTCGCTCTCGGGCCGCTCGCCGAGCGAGCTCGCGTTCGTCGCCGGTCGACACCTGGCGAGCTTCCGCGAGGATCACTTCGTGCGCTTGCTCTTCACGTCGATCCCCGATCTCGAGGACATCTTCCTCGCCGCCCTCACCATCGGTCAGCCGCAGCTGCCGCTCGCGGCGAGCGTCAAGCAGCGCGCCGTGCCCATCGCGAAGGCGATCGAGCCGCTGCTCGAGCCCCCTCAGCTCGATCGGCTCCGCGGTCACTTTCTCCGCTTCGTCGAGGAGGGAGGCAGGACCAACCTGCAGCGCTGGGCGACGGGCGCCGACTACACGACGGCGCGCGCCGGCCTGCTGCTCTCGGACGATCTCGGCGCGGCCGAGCGAATGCTGAAGCTCGAGGGCGTGGGCGAGCTCGAGGCGCGCGTCGATGATCTGATCGTCTTTTACACGAGCGATCGTTGCTCGCGGCTCCGCAAGCAGATCGGCATCGCGAGCGCGTGAGCGGTCAGGGCGGGAGCGTCACGGGCACGGGCCCGATCTGGAGCGAGCCCGCCACGCCGACCTGCCCGCAGTCGTTCTGTCCCCAGCAGTAGAGGATGCCGCCCGCCCACACGCAGTGGTTCGCCGTGCCCGAGACGAAGGCGTTCGGGCTCGCGATCGTGTCGACGTGCGTGGGCGGCAGCGCCTTCATCGGCTTCGCCGTCAGCTCGAGGCCCCAACAGTCGACGCCGCCCTGCGCGTCCACGCCGCAGCCGCGGAGGCCCCCGAACGAGAGGTCCTTGTAGCCGTCGAGCGCCACCTTCGCGGGCGTCGCGCCGCCGGGGATCATCTGCGTTCCCCACTGCCCCTGCGCGTTGTTGCCCCAGCAGTAGACCTCGCCGGCCGTCGTGTGCGCGCACGTCGAGTCCTCGCCCGCCCAGATGCGATCGGCGGGCGGGATCATCACGTGCGCGGCGAAGTCCACCGTCCCGTCCATCTGCCCGCACTGCCCCGCGTTGTTCTGTCCCCAGCACGCCACGACGCCGTCCTTGTCGAGCGCGCAGGTGTGGTGGAGACCGCCCGCGATCGCGGTGATCGTGGCGAGCGAGGGAACGCCGATGGGGATGTCGCTCGGCTTCGCGTCGGGGCCGTTGCCGAGCGTCGCGAGCACGCGCCCGCCGGCGCACTTCACGATCCCCGTCGCGTCGAGCACGCACGTGAAGCCGTCGCCCATCACGAACTCTTTCGCGCTCGCCGAGAACCCGCTCTTCTGCGGGACCTTCACCGGGTCCATGAGGTTCGCGGTCGGCGCCGGCACGCCGAGCTGTCCCACGTCGTTCACGCCCCAGCAGTAGACGCCGGCCGATTCGTCGAGCGCCACGCACGTGTGGCTGCCAGACGTCCCGATCGCGACGGCGGGCCCGGGCAGCGCGACGCGCGTCGGCAGCGAGGGCGCCGCGGGCTTCGGATCGAGCTGTCCCCAGCAGTCGACCTTGCCTTCGACCACCGCACACGTGCGGCACTGCTGGGCGGCGAGCAGCTGGTTGTGCGGCGTCGTCACCTGCGTGTCGCTGCCATTGCAGCCGAGCGACAGCGAGCCGACGAGCGACAGCGAGCCGACGAGCGACAGCGAAAGCGAGCCGACGAGCGAGGGGCGTGCGGTCGAGGCGCGTGCGCGGAGCATGTGCGTCCCAAAGTACGTGCTCGGACCGACGACGGACAAGGGGCTCGCGCGGACACGAGCGACGTGCCTCTGCGTCAGTTCGTCCCGGCGTTGGTCGCGCGCGCCACGAAGTGGAGCCGCCCGAAGCGCGACGCCTTGTGGAAGTTGCCGGCCCCCAAGATCGGCGACCAGGCGACGCCGCCGTTGTCCTGCATCGCGTAGAAGTTCGCGCGCCACGACTTGTCGGCGGGCGGTCCGCCGCTCGTCTGGTGGAACGACTTCCACGGGATCTTCGCCTCGACCGTGTAGCCGACGTCCTTGTCCGAGTCGTCGTCGATCGTGCCGTCGATCTTCACCGCGCTCGAGAGCTCGCTCTTCCACTCCTGGTGGCCGAACGGCCCCGAGGGGCCGCCGCGCGGGAGGTTGTAGTCGTCGAAGTGCGAGTCGAAGACGAGGTTCTGCGGGGAGATCTGGATCTCGTAGTAGTCCTTGTTGTCGCCGTCGCCGTCGGGATCGAGCATGAGCTCGACGGTGTCCTTCTCCCAGAGGTGCGGATCGACCGCGCCGACCGGGAAGCCACCGTGGATCTTCGCGCACTTCACCTCGAAGGCGACGAACAGGAAGTCGTCGTCGTAGAGCACGCGCGCCTCGCCCGAGACCGGCAGATCCCTGCGCACCTTGCCCGAGCCCACGTCGACGAACCAGCCGGTGTCCGCCGCCCTCTTCCACTGGGGCTCGTCGAGCACGCCGTCGAGCACGATGCCGCCGGTCTCCGCCGTCGTGAGGCGCGGGACCTCGAGCGACGGGATCATCTGCGCGTCGAAGCGCGGATCGCGCTCGGGCGCCGACGTGGCCGAGGGCGCGCCGCCCTGACCGCGCGACGGCTTGCACCCCGCGAGCCAAAGCAACATGACTGCGGTTGCAGTCGTGATGCATCTCCTCCGGAGCGCCTCGGCCCGGAGGGCGCGCGTCATTTCCGGCCCTTCTTGCGCGCGTCGCGCTCCCGCTTTCGCTGCGCCTTCTTCGCGTTTCGCTCGGCCTGCGAGAGCGTCTTCATCTTCGTGAGCGACTCCCCCGCCCCCCCGGGTCCGCCCATGCCGGGCATCATCCCCGGCATGCCCGGGAAGCCGCCCATGCCGCCCATGCCCGGGAAGCCACCCATGCCCGGCATGCCCATGCCGGGCATCATCCCCGGCATGCCCGGGAAGCCGCCCGGCATGCCGCCGCCCTGCATCATCTTCTGCATGTTGCGAGCCATGCCCATCTGCTTGAAGCCGGGGATCTTGCCGAGCAGACCCATGTTCTGCCCGAGGCCGGTCATCATCTGGCGCATGAAGACGAACTTCTGGATGAGCTCGTTGACCTCCTCGACCTTGCGGCCAGAGCCCTTCGCGATGCGCTCGGCGCGCTTCGGCTCGCGGATGAGCGAGTAGGGGTCGCTGCGCTCGAACTTCGTCATCGACTGGATCATCGCCTCGATCTTGATGAGCTCGCGATCGTCGAGGTTCACGTCCTGCGGCAGGCCGCCGGGGAACATGCCGCCGAGCGGCAGCTTGTCGACGAGATCCTTCAAGGACCCCATCTTCTGGATCATGCGGATGTGCTCGAGGAAGTCCTCGAGCGTGAACTCGCCGGTGAGCATGCGCTCGGCGTCGCGCTCGGCCTTCTTCTGATCGACGACCTGCTCGAAGTCCTGCATGAGGCCGACGACGTCGCCCATGCCGAGGATGCGGCTCGCCATGCCCTCGGCGCGGAACTCCTCGAACTTGTCGGTGGTCTCGCCGATGCCCGTGAAGAGGATCGGCGCGCCGGTCGCCTCCTTCACGCTGATCGCCGCGCCGCCGCGCGCGTCGCCGTCGAGCTTCGTCATCACGACGCCCGAGATGCCGAGCCGCTCGTTGAAGCTCTTCGCCGTCTTGACCGAGTCCTGGCCGATCATCGCGTCGACGACGAGGTAGATGTTGTCGGGGTCGGTCTTCGACTTGATCTCGGCGAGCTCCTGCATGAGCGGCTCGTCGATCGCGAGGCGGCCCGCGGTGTCGTAGATGATGACGTCGCGCCCCGTCTTCTTCGCCTCGGCGGCGGCGGCGGCGCAGATCGCGACGGGCGACTCGTTCGCGATGTTGAAGACCGGGATGCCGATCTGCTTGCCGAGCACCTTCAGCTGCTCGACGGCTGCGGGGCGCTGCATGTCGGCGGCGACGAGCATGGGCTTCTTGCCCTGCTTCTCCAGGTAGCGCGCGAGCTTCGCCGAGCTCGTCGTCTTGCCCGAGCCCTGGAGGCCGACCATCATCACGCCGGTCGGGCCGTCCTTCTTGAACTTCACCGGCTCGCCGGTCCAGCTCATGAGCGAGATGAGCTCGTCGTGACAGATCTTGGTGAAGATCTCCGCGGCGCCGACCTGCATCGTGCCCGCGTCGCCCTTCACGCGGCTCTGGTGGGTCTGACCGACCGCCTTCTCCTTCACGTGGGCGAGGAAGGACTTCACGACGCCGATCTCGACGTCGGCCTCGAGCAGGCTGAGACGCACCTCGCGCAGGGCCGCGTCGATGTTCTGCTCGGTCAGCTCGGTGAGACCCGCGAGGCGGTTCTTCGCCTGTCGAAACCCTTTGGCGATCGTGTCGAACATGGGACGTCGGTCTTAGCACCGCTCCGGAGGCGGCGGGAGAGGGGGTTTTGAGAGGCGCCGGACCCACCGCGCCGACCCTCGCGCGCTATTTTTTGAGGATGAGGGCCGTGTTGGCGGCGCCGCACTCGTCGACCGCGGCGCGCGCCTCGTCGAGCTTCTTCTGCGCCTCGTCGAGCGCGCGGAGCGCCGTGATCGCGCTGTCCTTGTCGCTGCTCGCGATGCCCTTCGCCACGGCGTCCTCGGCGCGCCGCGACTCGGCGAGCAGGCGGTAACCCTTCGCGCAGACGTCGCGCGCGCGGACGGCCTCCGGGGTCTTCGCGCTCTCCTTGGCGAGGGCGTCGGCGAGCGCGAGACGTCCATCGACGTCGTCCGGGCGCGCCGATCGGAGCGCCGAGATCGCCGCGATGATGCGCTGTCGCTCGAGCTCGTCGGCGCTCGGTCCGCACGCGGAGGCGCACGAGAGGACCGCCGACGCGACGACGATCGCCGCGCGCCGGAGGGTCGGATGCCGGCGCTCGCTCACTCGGCGGTCTTGGGCGGCGGACCCATCTGGATGCGCTCGCCCAAGTAGGATCCGATCAGCGTGAACATGACGCCGACGCCCGCCATGATGATGTACATGAAGAGCGGCATCGTGCGGACGGTCTGCGTCGACGCGAGGTACGCGACGGTCGGGATCGCGACGAAGAGCGAGGCGACGACGGGCTCCACGAACGTGCGTCCGGGCGAGATCATGCCGATGAGGAGGCCGCCCACGAACCACACCGGGATCGACACGAGCATGCCGTTCGAGCCTTCGAAGTCGAGCGCGCTCACCACCATGGGCAGGCCGAGCACGAGGGCCGCGGTGAGCACGCCGAGGACGACCAGCGCGATGCCCCACCAGAGGAAGCTGAAGCCGGTCTGCTGCATCGCCTTCGCGCGCGACGGATCGGCCTTCGACTTCGGTCCGGTGTCGAGCGACGCGCCGCACGACGTGCACCGGGTGGCCGTGCCGGCGTTCTTGAAGCTGCACGCGGGGCAAACGATCGTCTTGGGGGAGGCAGCCATGGGTGGGCTGAGGCTAGGCAACCCGACGCAAAGGGGCAAGCCCGTGGCGCCGCTCGCACCGGACGGAGCCTGTACAGGTGCGCCCCGCCGACAATGGGTGGATCGTCCGACGGGCCGAGCCGCGCGCGCGCGAACGCCGGCTTCGGGTATAGTGACTGGGCCGCGTGTCACCGACCGAGCCCCAGACGCTGTCCTCCGTCGACTTGGGTGAGCCCGATCCCGAGCTCATCGCGCTGCCCGCGCCACCCAAGCGGGAGCGTACGGCGACGATCGTCGTCATGGCGGTGACCGCCGTCGCGACGCTGGCGCTCGCGTGGTCGCTGCGCGGCGAGGCGCGGTACGCCACGAGCCCGGGTCAGCCCGTCGAGGTGGGCGATCTCTCGCGGCTCTCGCCGACGGCGGATCTCGCCAATCGCTACGTCCGCGGCGGCGCGCTCCTCGGCGCGGCCGGCGCCATTCGCTACGGTCGCGCGGCCGAGGGCGACTCGTTCCGCCTCGCGCCCGTCGCGGGCAACGAGAAGCTCTGGGTCGAGATCCGCGTGCCGGAGGGCTTCGAGGGACCGCGGTTCATTCCGCCGAGCTCGTTCGCCGGTCGCCTCGTGCCGATGAAGGACGCAGGTCTTCGGCACGCGATGCTGCCGGGCGAGGTGCGTGACAAGGCGAAGGTCGACATCCCCGACGACGCGTGGATCCTCATCGACTCGACCTCGCCGCGAGCGTCGCGCTGGGCGCTGCTCTTGGTCGCGCTCCTCGTCGGGTTCGCCGCGTGGAACGTGGTCGGCATCACGCGACTCGTCGGTCGCGTACGAGACGATTCGGGCGGAGGCAACGGCGGGGGACCCGGGCGCGACAGCGAACCGGACGAACCAGGAGGCGAAGCCAGCGCGCGCTCATGAGCGTCCCCGCCAGCATGCAGGTCGAGAAGGTCCTCGACGATCTCATCTACCGGCTGACGAACAGCGGTGCGACGCCCGAGGTGCGCGCAGCGCTCGTCGAAGCGCGGCGCCTGAAGAGCGTCACGACGCGGTGGGCGGCCATTCCCCCTCCGCCCGATGCGCGCCGCGAGATGCTGGCGCGCGTGATGGATCTCATCTCGAGCGTGAACGTGCCGGAGCCGAGCCCGTCGCGTCCACCGCCGCCGCGGTCCGGGCCGCCGGTCGGGCGCTCGGCGCCCCCGGTCAGATCGTCGCCACCGGCGCGCTCCGCTCCGCCCGATCGATCCTCGCCGCCCGGCGCGCCGACGAGGCCGCCCCCTCGCCGCCCCGAGCGCGACACGCCCGTCGCCGACGCCGCCCTCCCTCGTGAGGCGCTGCCGAGCAGCCTGGAGCTCGAGGACGCGAGCGCCGCGGCGCTCTCCGGCGCGAGCGCCAAGGGGGCGCCGACCACCTCGTCGGAGCCACCCCGCCACCGATCGGGCGCGGGCCTTCGACCCCCGCTACCGCCGCCGGCAGGGCCGCGTCCGCCGAGCGGGGCGATGCCGAGCGCGCGCACCACGGCGCCGACGCGACGCCCGCCGCCACCGCCACGCTCCACCAAGCCTCCGCCGCCCACGGCGACGCTCCCCAAGGCCGACGAGCTGACCGATCGGGTGCCCGACGCCGCTCCCGTCTCCGGCGCGCCGCGCTCGGGATCGTCGGCGAAGCCCCTGTCGTTGCGACCTCCCGCGCCTTCGGACCGGCCGCAGACGCGGCAGACGCCGACCCACCCGCAGCCCTTCACGCGCACGCAATCCGCGCTGCCGAGCCCCGATCGCTCGCCGGCGCCCATTCGGGCGGTCGCGACCGTCCGCGGCGACGGGGTCGAGGGTCTCAGCTCCTCGATCTCCTCGTCTCAGCGGCGAGCGGTCGAGGCGCATCGCCGCGCGTCCGAGCCGCAGCGGCCGGCGCCGCAGCGCACGCCCACCGTCGCCTTCGCCGGCGTCCGCGAGGTGAGCGCCAGCATCGCGAAAGGGGTGAGCCTCGTTCGCCCCGAGGCGACCGATTGGCAGCCCCACCCCGTCGCTGTAGGTGCATCTGTGAAGCTCTTGTATCATGATGGCCGCACGGGCGCGTACACGGCGCTCGTGCGGCTCGCGCCGGGCGGCGTCTTCCCCTCGCGGCGTCACGTCGCGCTCGAAGAGATGTTCATGGTGACGGGCAGCGCGATCGTCGGCCCCGTCGAGATGCGCGCGGGCGAGTACAGTCGCGCGGAGGAGGGCAGCGTCCACCCGCCGATCCGCAGCGACGGCGGCTGCACGTTCCTCGTCTGCGGGTCGGAGAACGACGAGATGTCGGTCGGGGACGACGCGTGAGCTCCACGAGCGACGTCGTCGTCGTCGGCGGCGGCGTCATGGGCTGCACGATCGCGCTCGAGCTCGCGAGCGCCGGCGTCGGCGTGGTGGTCCTCGAGAAGAGCGTCCCCGGCGCCGAGGCCTCGAGCGCGGCGGCCGGCATGCTCGGCGCGCAGCTCGAGGCGCACGCCCCCGGTCCTTTCCTCGATCTCTCGGTCGCGAGCCGCGCGCTCTTCCCGCGGATGGCCGAGCGCCTGCGCGAGCTCACGGGCATCGACGTCGAGTACCGCCGGAGCGGCGTCCTTCGCGTCGCGACGCGCGAAGACGAGCTCGACGCGCTGCGCGAGCTCGCCGACTGGCAGGCGAGGAGCGGCCTCGACGCGGCCGTGCTCGACGCCGCCTCCGCGCGCGAGGCCGAGCCCGAGCTCGCCGGCGCGATCCTCGGCGGCGTCTTCTTCCGCGAGGACGGCCGGGTCGATCCGCCGAAGTACCTGCGCGCGCTGCGCATCGCCGCCGAGCGGCTCGGCGCGCGCTTCGCGACGGGAAACATGGTGCGCCGGGTGCGCGTCGAGGGTGACCGCGCTCGAGGTGTCGAGCTCGAGAGCGGCGCCGTCGTGTCCGCGTCGCACGTGATCGTGGCCGCGGGGAGCTGGAGCGGGCTCGTCGAAGGCGCGACGCTCGAGGGCGGGAAGGTGCGCCCCGCGCGCGGGCAGATCGTCGAGCTCTCCGCGCCCATGCCTCCGCTCCGGCACGTGCTCTGGGGCCCTGGGGCGTACCTGAGCCCTCGCGACGACGGGCGTGTCCTCGTGGGATCCACGCTCGAGTTCGTCGGCTTTCAACGCGGCGTCACCGCGGGCGCCGTCGCGAAGCTCCTCTCCGCCGCGATCGATCTCGTCCCGTGCCTCGAGCGAGCCGATCTCGGCCGCGCGTGGTCGAGCTTTCGACCGCACACCGCCGATCTCCTGCCCATCTTGGGACCGACCTCGATCCCGGGGCTCCTCCTCGCGACGGGGCACTATCGCAATGGAATCCTCCTCTCGCCCATCACCGCGCAGATCGTCGCGAAGCTCGTCGCCGGTAGCGCGCCCCCCGTCGATCTGACGCCGTTCCTGCCGCGCCCGCTCGCGTGATCCGAACGCGCGCCGCTTGAGGTCTCACGGCCGACCATCTACACGGAGGCCATGCGTCGCTCGCGTGCGCTCACTGGGGCCGCCCTCTTCCTCGCTTCCGCGTGCTCGAGCACGCCCGGACCGCTCCCCGGCGGGCCGCCGCCCGAGTACGAGACGCCCCGCCCGTTTCCGGTCGCGTCCGCCTCCGCGTCGGCGCCCGAGCCCGCGGCGGCGCCAGCGCTGCCGTTCGGCAGCGTCGACAAGCTCGGCGCCGAGGTCGACGCCTACATGGCGGGCTTCGGATCCAAGTGGGGCGAGGCCTACGCGCCGTCCGGCGTCGTCGTGGTCGCGGTGCACGGCGAGCCGGTGCTCGTGCGGGCCTATGGCAAGGCCGACCGCGACAAGGGCACGCCGCCGACGATCGCCACGCGCTTTCGCGTGGGCTCGCTCACCAAACAGTTCACGGCCGCCGCCACGCTGAAGCTCGCGGACGCCGGCGCGATCGATCTCCGCGCGAGCGTCCGGACCTACATCCCCGAGCTCCCGGATTCTTACAAAGACGTTACGATCGATACTCTGTTGCATCAAACGTCGGGCGTCCCGTCTTACACGGACGATCCGGCGATCCTCGCGCGCTCCACCGAGGACGTGCCGTCGAGCGACATGATCGCGTGGTTCCAGAAGCACGCGCCGACGTTCGAGGCCGGCACGAAGTGGGCCTACTCGAACTCGAACTACTACCTCCTCGCGCTCGTCGTCGAGCGCGCGGCGAAGGAGCCCTTCGAGGCGTACCTGTCGAAGGCGATCCTCGCGCCCGCCGGGATGAAGACGGCGTCGAGCTCGCTCGCCCCGGGGCCCGCGGCGGTCGGCTACATGCGGACCGTCGCCGACGCGCTCGCGCCGGCGCGCGTCGTGTCGAGCGCCGTGCCCTTCGGCGCGGGCTTCCTCGTCGCCAGCGCGAACGATCTGCTCGCGTGGGACCGCGCGCTCGCAGGAACGGGCGTGCTCTCCGACGCGGAGAAGAAGCGCATGTTCACGGTCGGCCGCGAGCACTACGCGATGGGGTGGCTCGTGATGCCCATCCAAGGCACCGAGGTCGAGTGGCACAACGGCGCGATCGACGGGTTCGGCTCGTTCTTCGCTCGCGCGCCCGAGAAGGATCTCTCGGTCGTCCTCCTGTCGAACGTGTTCGAGTTCGACGCGACGGCGGCTGGCCAGGCAGTGCTCTCGATGGCCCTCGGTGGGCCGGCGATTCCGCCCGTCGTCGAGCGCGCCGCGACCCCCATCGACGAGGCGTTCGCGAAGTCGCTCACGGGGGACTACGTGATCTCGAAGGAGACGAAGGCCGAGCTCCTGAAGAAGCTCGGCAATCCAGACCTCGTCGACGCGATCGAAGGTTGCACGATCGCCTTCGACGGCGGACGCCTCACGGCGCACCCCGTCGGGCAAGGCACCTTCGCGCTGCGCCGCGCGGCCGACGGGACGCTCTTCAACTCGGCGCTCGGCGTGGAGCTGCACGCCGACTTCGGCGCGAAGAAGCCGGCGAAGAGCGCGCTCGGGTTCTCGCTCACGCAGGGCGGGCTCGAGATCGCCTACGTGCGAGGCAAGCTCCCGGCGAAACCCAAGAAGGGCGGCTCTCAGGCGCCTGCGCCGGCCTCGAAGAAGCCCGCGCACGAGCCCGCCGGCGAAAAACCGGCCCCGAAGAAGAAGTGAGCGGCGCGCGGGCGAGCTCGCTCAGGCGAGCATCGCCCGCACCCTCGCGAGCACGGCGACGTCGGCCGGCGGGAGCTCCTCGTCGCGGAGCTCCTCGCGGCGCGACCAACGGAGCGCGGCGACGTCGATCGCGCGCGGCTCGGGCGAGCCATCGACGCGACGCACCTCGAAGAAGAGGAGCAGCACGTCCTTCTCGGGATAAGAGAAGAGCGTCACCTCGACCGGCGCACCGACGTCGACGTGGACCCCGATCTCTTCCTCGAGCTCGCGGGCCAGCGCCCGCCGCGGATCTTCACCGGGCTCGACCTTCCCTCCCGGGAACTCCCACGCGCCGGCGAGGTGCGCGCCCTTCTTCCGCTGCGTGAGCAGCACGCGGCCCCCCTCCACGAGGATCGCCGCGGCGACGATCACGGGCACCTTGGGCTTTTCTCCGGGCTCGGCGTGTGACATGCGGGGCCATGCCCATCACATACCGCGACGCCGGCGTCGACATCGACGCGGGCAACGCCCTCGTCTCCCGCATCGCGCGCCTCGCGAAGCCCACGCGCATCCCGGAGGTGCTCGCCGACATCGGCGGCTTCGCGGGGCTCTGCGCGCTGCCGAAGGGCCTCGAGGAGCCGATCCTCGTGAGCGGCACCGACGGCGTGGGGACCAAGCTCAAGGTCGCGTTCGCGACGGGCGTGCACGACACCGTGGGCATCGACCTCGTCGCGATGTGCGTGAACGACATCGTCACGTGCGGCGCGCGCCCGCTCTTTTTCCTCGACTACTTCGGCACCGGCAAGCTCGACGTCGACGTCGGCGAGTCGGTGATCAAGGGGATCGCCGAGGGCTGCAAGCTCGCCGGCTGCGCGCTCCTCGGAGGCGAGACGGCCGAGCTCCCCGGCATGTACGCCGACGGCGAGTACGATCTCGCGGGCTTCGCCGTCGGCGTCGTCGACAAGAAGAAGATCCTCGACGGCACCCGCGCGCGCCCCGGCGACGCAGTGATCGGCGTCGCGTCGAGCGGCCTGCACTCGAACGGCTACTCCCTCGCGCGCCGCGTGCTCGAGGGCGCGATGAAGCTCTCCATGGACGACGCGCTCCCTGGCGACGGGCGCAAGGTCGGCGAGGCGCTCCTCGTGCCGACGAAGATCTACGCGAAGACGGTGCAGTCGCTCGTGGGCGAGCTCGGCGACGATCTCCGTGGCCTCTCGCACATCACCGGCGGCGGCCTCCCCGAGAACCTGCCGCGCGTCCTGCCGAAGGGGCTCGGCGCGCACCTCGATCTCGTGAGCTACGTGCGGCCGTCGATCTTCCGCGCGATCGAGGAGGGCGGGCCGGTCGATGAGCACGAGATGCGCCGCACGTTCAACCTCGGCGTCGGGCTCGCGGTCGTCGTCGCGCGATCCGCCGAGGCGCGCGCGATCGACGTGCTGCGCGCGGCCGGCGAGGAGGCGTGGGTGCTCGGCGAGATCGTCGCGCGCGAGGAGGGCGAGCGGGTCTCCTTCGTCGGCGATCACGCCTGAGCGGTTTGGGTCAGACCTCGGTCTTCGCCTCGAGCATCTTGAGCTCGATGCCGAGCTTCTCGGCGATCTGGAAGATCCGCTCGTCGCGATAGAACTGGCCGTAGACGATGCGCACGAGGCCGGCGTTCGCGATCATCTTGAAGCAGTTCCAGCAGGGCGACGCGGTCACGTAGATGGTCGCCTCGTCGATGCGCACGCCGTTCTTCGCCGCTTGGATCACGGCGTTCGCCTCCGCGTGGATCGTGCGCACGCAGTGGCCGTCCTCCATGAGGTGACCGTCCTCGTCGCAGTGCGACAGACCGCGGATCGAGCCGTTGTAGCCGGTCGCGAGGATCGACTTGTCGCGGACGATGACCGCGCCCACGTGCTTGCGATCGCACGTCGCGCGCGTCGCGACCTGCTCGGCGATCCGCATGAAATACTCGTCCCACGAGGCTCGATGTGACATGGCCTCGCGTCGTACACGCTCGCCGCGCGGTCCGGAAGGGCCGAGGCGCCGCGCCTCTGGGCGGCGCCGCCTCGCGCTGGTAAGAGCCCCGCGTGAACCGGCTCCTTCGTCGCGTCCTCGTCCTCGGCTCCGGCGGTCGCGAGCACGCGCTCGCCCGCGCCCTCGCGCGCTCTCCGTCTCGGCCCGAGGTCGTCGTCGCGCCCGGCAACGGCGGGACCGAGCAGCCCGGCGAGCCGCAGATCCGTCGCGCCGACGTGCACCTCGCGAACCTCGAGGAGGTGGCCGACCTCGCCGAGCGCGAGCACGTCGACCTCGTCGTCGTCGGTCCCGAAGCGCCGCTCACCGAGGGGCTCGTCGACGTGCTCACGAGGCGCGGGATCGCCGCGTTCGGTCCGACGCGCGAGGCCGCGCGGCTCGAGGCCTCCAAGGCCTTCTTGAAGGAGTTCGCGCGTCGTCACCACATCCCGACGGCGCGCCACCACACCGTCACGAGCCTCGATCAGGCGCGCGACGAGATCGCTCTGCGCGGCGCGCCGATCGTCGTCAAGGCGGACGGGCTCTGCGCCGGCAAGGGCGTGGTCGTCGCCGAGAGCGAAGCCGAGGCGCTCGACGCCGCGCGCTCCATGCTCGTCGATCGCGCCTTCGGCGACGCGGGTGGCGTGGTCGTGCTCGAGGAGTGCCTCGTCGGGCGCGAGGTCAGCGTCCACGCGATCTGCGACGGCGATCGGTGGCTCGTGCTGCCTCCCGCGCGCGATCACAAGCGCATCTTCGACGGCGATCGCGGCCCCAACACCGGCGGCATGGGCGTCGTGTGCCCCGCGTCCGACGTCGGGCCCGAGCTGCTCGCGCGGATCGAGCGCGAGATCATCGGCCCCACCGTGCGCGGCATGAAGGCCGAGGGCCACCCGTTCCGCGGCGTCCTCTTCGCGGGGATCATGATCACCACGGACGGTCGGCCCATGCTGCTCGAGCACAACGTGCGCTTCGGCGATCCCGAGTGCGAGGCCCTCATGGAGCTCCTCGAGGGGGACGTCGCCTCGCTCCTCGCCTCCGCCGCCCGAGGCGAGCTCGATCCATCCGCCGTCCGCGTGGCGCACGACCGACACGCCGTCGTGGTCGTGCTCGCGGCGAAGGGCTACCCCGGCGCGCCGGTGACGGGCGCCGCCATCACGGGGCTCGACGCGGCGGCGAAGGGAGGCGCCGTCGTCCACCACGCAGGCACGCGCCGCCTCGGCGACGCGCTCGAGGTCGCCGGCGGGCGCGTGCTCGCGGTCGCCGCGTCCGGCGCGACGTTCGAAGAGGCCCGTGAAAAGGCGTACCGCGCCGCCGACGGGGTCGCGTTCGAGGGCAAGCAGCTCCGGAGGGACATCGGTCAGACGTTGCCAAGGGAGGCCGTCCTTCGCTAGATTCCTCGCCTCTCGCGGCGCTCACGGGCGCCGCCGATTGCCGAAGTGGCGGAATGGCAGACGCGGCGGATTCAAAATCCGCTACCCGAGAGGGTGTGTCGGTTCGACCCCGACCTTCGGTACCAGCGTGAAAGAGCGTCGGCGCGTCGCGCGCCGGGCTCGTGCTTCCGGTGAGCGACGGGCCGAGGTTCCGGCGTATCCTCTCGCCTCCCAGCGCCGCCCCCGGCGCGGATCCGAGGAGCCATGCGCTGGACCTTCTTGCTCGCCTTCGCCGCGTCGTCGCTCGTGTCGATCGAGGCGCGCGCCGACGATATCGGCATCGACGTCTCCGTCGCGGACGCGAAGTGCTTCGTCTCGTCGGGGCCCACCGGCGAGTACCCGATCCGCTTCGTGAAGAGCGCGAGCGACCGCACGGCGGTGCAGGCGAAGCGCGTGCGCGTCGACAACGTCGACACCGCGTCGGTGACCCTCGGCTCGATCGCAACTAAGTTCGAGGTGCAATTCGATACCGACAGCAAGCGTGATGTCAAAGTCACGTGCGAGGCGCCCTCGAAGTCGCCCCCGCAGCCTCCTTTGGGGTCGCCGCGTCGCCCGAGCCCCGTCCTCGATCCGTGGGTGCCACCGACCGGGGTCGCGAGCCCGCCGTCGGGGCCTCCGCCGTGGACGTCCCCGTCCCCTCCGCAAGGGCCGCCGCTCGGGGCCCCCCCGCCGCCCTGGCCCTTCCCGCACCGAGGTGAGGGCGGTCCCCGCGCGGACGAAGACGATCGCGACGGGACCGAGCGATCCGACGCCGCCCTGCGCTGGCTCACCGAGGAGCACTTCCGCGGCCTGCGCAAGACGCCGGGCCATTTCGAGGAGAACGGCGTCTGGATCCTCTACCACCTGCCCGACGGACGCCCCGCCTTCCCCTTGCCGCCGCACATCACCGAGCACCAGCGCGTGCGTCTGCGCGTCGTCGTGCCCGAGGGGGCCGGCGTCCGCTTCAGCGTCGAGAGCTGCGGCGACGTGCCGAGCTTCAAGACCGAGGGGGCGTTTCGAGGCGCACGAGGCCCGCGTGCGCGCCGCGCCGAGCGCCCCGAGGCGAAGTTCGCCATCGTCGACTACACCCAAGACCTGGAGTGCACGAAGAACCTCGCCTACACGGTCGAGGTGAGAGACGGCGGGCAGATCGCGTCGACGAAGACCTCGATCGCCATCGACTCGGTGCAGCGCTTCTTCGTCGCCGGCGGCATCATGTTCGACTTCGCCGCGCCCCAGAAGCTCTCCTTGAACGATCGCCCCGCCGCCGGCGGAGGCAGCGAGAAGTACATCGAGCTCGCGCACCACTTCGCCGGCTTTCGTCCGCTCATCACGGTCGGCGTCTACCCCTGCGAGGCGAACCCGAAGAGCTGGCGCCTCTGCAACGTGTTCTCGCCCATCATCGCGATCGATCCGACGCGGCTCGATCAAGGCGCGGGCCTCGGCCTGCAGGTGAGCCCGGTGCACGGGCTCGGCATCGCCGCGGGCGCCGACGTCTACCTCTCTCAGAAGATCCCCGATCAGGTGAAGGCGAAGCCCGGCGACACGTGGACCGTCCCGGGTGATCTCCCGGTCGACAAGCGTTTCGACGCCGAGAGCTTCGGCGCGTTCCTCGGCGTCACCGTCACCCTCGACACGATTACCTCTGCGTTCCAGTGACCTCTGCGTTCCAGTGAGGTCCCTCTGCGTTCCAGTGAGGCCCCTCGGCGCTCCAGTGAGCGGATCTGCAGGGGTCCGCGGCGTCGAGACGCGATGGAGCCCTTCCCGTCGCGCAGCGCTTTCCGTACCGTAGACGCCGGAAGGGCGCTTGGCAGGCATCGAAGACAACGAAGCGGAGTTCGTGGCGCGGCTCGTGGCCCGCGACGAGACCGCGTTCAACCTGCTGGTCGTGACGTACGAGCGTCGGGTCTTCGCGCTCGTCTTCCGCATGCTCGGTCGCCGCGAGGAGGCGGAGGATCTCGCGCAGGAGGTCTTCGTCCAGGTCTTCAAGGCGATCGATCAGTTCCGCGGCGACTCGAAGCTCTCGACGTGGATCTACCGAATCGCCGTCAACCTCTGCAAAAATAGGACGAAGTACCTCTCGCGTCGCCACGCGAACGCCGAGGACGACGTCGACGCGATGGTCGATCGCGCGGCGCTCTCGACCGCGAAGGGCGTGAGCGTCGGCGACGTCGGACGCCCCGACGAGCTCGTCGAGGGCATGCAGCTCGAGGTCATCGTGAAGCGCGCGATCCAGGCCATCGAGCCCGATTTTCGCGAGGTGCTCATCCTGCGCGACGTCGAGGACATGAGCTACGAAGAGATCGCCGCCGTCACCGGCCTCGCCGACGGGACGGTGAAGAGCCGCATCCACCGCGCGCGCGCCCAGCTGCGCGCGCTGGTCGAGAAGGCGATCGGCGAGAAACTGAGGAGCGAGTCATGAGCGACGAGTCCGATCCCAAGGACCTCCCCGATCGCGCTCCCGACGCGGATCCGGCGGACGACGCGGAGGACGCCCGCCTCCGCGCGCTCGTGAAGAAGGCCGTCGGGACGTCGCGCGCGAAGAGCGATCCCCCACCGGAGGCGGAGCGAGACGGGGAGCGTCCCGCCGAGGCGCTCGACGAAGCCGTCGTCGACGAGGTCGACCTGAAGGACGCGCTCCGCGGCGCGCTCCGTCCGCCGGCGGGGGCGGTCGCGCCGAGCCTCTTGTCGGGGGTCCAGCGCAAGCTGCGCGTGCGGTCGCGCGGCAAGTTCTACGGCGACGGGTGGAGCACCGCCGAGTCGCCGAAGACGACCTACCTCGTGACGAGCGTCCTCATGCTCGTGCTCGTCGCGATCGTGTTCCTGGCGCTCGTCCCGTGGAGCTCCGCGACGCTGCCCTGACGCCGGCGCGTCGACGCCGGCGCCTGTCGCGGCGCGTCCCGGCTCGCGCGGAGCGGGGAGGAGTGTTATGCGAGGAGCGTGACGACCACCGGCGTTCCCCCGCAGGCCCTCGGTACGCAGGATCAGGCGGCGCGCATCATGGCCGCCGAGCAGACCATCTTCGAAGGTGAGCCCGCGGTGCTCCCCGGGATCGGAGCGCTGCTCCTCACCATCGTCACCCTCGGGATCGCCTACCTCGTGTTCTGGTTTCGCCGGGGCGGCGTGAAGTACCGGATCACGACCCAACGCATCGTGATCGACAGCGGCATCTTCTCGAAGAAGATGGATCAGATCGATCTCTACCGCGTGAACGATTTCCAGGTCGAGCGCCCGTTCTCGCAGCGACTCATGGGCACGGGCAACATCCGGATCCAGACGTTCGACAAGACCAACCCCGAGGTCGCGCTCCTCGGCGTCCGGGGTGACGTCGTCATGCTCTACGAGAAGATCCGCGCCGCGGCCGAGGCCGCCAAGCAGGCGCGCGGCGTTCGCGTCGTCGACTACGAGTGAGTCACGGCGTGGGGTGCCGCAGGGCCCCTGCGAGGCCCGCGATCTCGTCGACCTCGACCTCCGCGACGCCGCCCAGGCGCTCGCCGTCGTGCGCTCGGAGGTAGCTCGTCACCCACGGCGTCGCGCCGCCGACGAACGGAGCGAGCGACGCGGGGAGCGAGCTTATCACCGTCGTCGAGTGCGTGTACGAGCTCCACTCGCCGTCGGAGCAGGCGTAGCAGGCGGGAGCGACGAAGTGCAGGTCGAGGCCCCAGCGTCCCTCCGCGTAGGACGGATGCGCCTCGACGAGCGTGACGTCCTCGAGGGGCAAGGGGTCGTCCCACCCGCGATCGCTCTCCTCGAGCGTCCCATGCGCGATCTCGCGCTCGCGAAGGACCTCGCTCTCCGTCACGAGCGTCGCGCGCTTCCCGACGCGCAGATCCCAGACGAGGGCCTCGGCGGCGGAGTTGCCGTGCGCGCCGCACGCGTAGACGAAGGTCGTCGACGTCGCGAACACGTAGGGACCGAGGGAGGCCTCGATCGAGGCGCCCTCCTCGATCTCGTTCACGTCCGTCGGCGACGGCGCGTCGTCGAGCGCGACGCGATCGTGGCTCGCGAGATCCTCCAGCGCGGGCACGACGTGGCGACCCTTCTCCGTCGGCCCGGTCGGCGCGCCGGTCGAGGCATCGCACCCGACGAGGTCCACGTCGCTCTCCTCCGTCGTGAAGCGGTAGGCGTGGTGGTCCCAGACGACGATCGCGCCGTCGGCTTCCCCGATCTCCCTCGGCCCGCCGGGCCCCACCGAGACGAGCCGCGTCACCGGCCCGCCCTCGCGCCGCGTCCAGACGAGGTACGTCCGCGCCGCCGGCGCCGGCATCGCCGCCGCGTGCGCGGGCGCCTCGATCGCGACGGCGCTCCACGAGGGTGCCCGCGCCGCGCACGACAGCGTGGTGAAGAGCGCGGAGAGCGCGAGCACGCGGAGCGGAAGAGCCACGGATCGAGGCGGAGTGCACGCTCGATGCCATGCGCCGAGAGGAAGCGACCTCTGAAAAGGCGCCGCCTTTCGGCGCGGCGCCGCCCGACCGTGTGGCTCGCCGGCCACGTTCGGCGTCGGGCACGACGCGCCGGGCTCGCCCCCGCGGGGTGGAAGCAGGTATGAGGGGAGGGGCGTAGAGACCTCGATGCCGCTCGCGATTCGCCTCGCCGTCGCCTTCGTCCTCCTGGCCGTCCTCACGACGGCGCTCGCGGGCTACGGCGTGCGCGCGACGACGCGCGAGGTGCTCGAGACCGACTTCGACGCGCGCATCGAGGCCGCGACGCGCGAGGCGCACGAAGCGGTGGTGGCGGAGGCGCATCAAATCCGCGACCTGACCCTGCCGCTCTGCACCAAGGGGACGTTCTTCGACAAGGCGCTGCTCGATCTCGAGCGCGCGAAGGGCGACGTGTCGCAGCTCGACACGGGCAGTCGCATCGCGCTCCGTCATCACTTGCCCGACGAGGCCTCCGCGCGCGCGCTCGACGATCTCTGGCTCGTGACGGCCGACGGACTGGTGATCTCGGCCTCGAACCCGAAGGCCATCGGCGCGCGCGACGAGCGCCTCGGCAAGCTGATCGCCAAGGCGGACGACGGCGCCCCCGAGCTGCGGCCCGCCGGTGACAAGGGGGATCCCTCGATCGAGGTGTGGTGCTCGAGGAGCGTCCACGGCTACACGCTCGGGCTCGTCGGCGCCCGGCGCATCGAGACGATCCTGCAGCGCGTCGGGCGCGCGCACGGCGTCTCGCTCTCGCTCTACGACGCGTCGGGCAGCGCGCCGCCCGCCTCCGGGGACGTCGTGGTGCGCAGCATGAAGCTCGACGAGGTCGCGGGGCTCGCCGTGCTCGCGATCGTCCCGCGCGACGCCCTCACGAAGACGCTCGCGCGCCTCGACAAGGAGATCCTGAGGAACGGCGGCGTCGCGGTCCTCGGCGCGCTCGTCGCCGCCATCCTGCTCGGCAGGAGCCTCGCGCGACCCATCCGCGAGCTCGCGCACGAGACCCGCGAGGTCGTCACGGGCGAGCCTCGTCCGGTCCGTTCGCGCGGCAGCAAGGAGATCCGCGATCTCGCCGCCTCGTTCAACCGCACCATCGACGAGCTCACCCGCATGCGCAAGCGGCTGGCCGCGACCGAGCGCATCGCGGCGAGGCGCGAGATCGCGCGCCAGGTCGCGCACGAGATCAAGAACCCCCTCGCCCCGATCCGCGCCGCCGTCGAGACGCTCCGACGCCTGCGCCTCCGCGGTGACGACGCGTTCGACGAGTACTTCGACGAGGCGACGAAGACCGTCCTCGAGGAGGTGCACCGCATCGCGAACATCGTCAGCGAGTTCACCAAGTTCTCACGCCTCCCCGCGCCCAATCCCGAACCGATGGATCTCGTCGCCACCGCGAAGGGCGTCGTGTCGCTCCATGCCGCCGACCCCGAGATGGTCCGCACCGGCGGCGGACCCATCGAAGCGCCGCGCGTCGAGCTCGTCGCCGAGCCCGTCCCCGAGGTCCGCGCCGATCGTGATCAGATCGTCCAGGTGCTCACGAACCTCATCCAGAACGGCCTCGAGGCGGCGAGCGCCGTACGCCCCGATCCGCGCGTCCACGTGACGATCGCGCCGCACGCCGAGGGCCGCGTCCGGATCGTCGTGCGCGACAACGGCCCCGGCGTCGCGGAGGAGATGCGCGACAAGCTCTTCGAGCCCTACGCGACCAGCAAGGCGACGGGCACCGGCCTCGGGCTCGCGATCTGCCAGCGGATCGTCGTCGAGCACGGCGGCGAGATCGTCTACCGGCCTGCGACGAAGGGGGGCGCGGTCTTCGAGATCACGCTGCCGATCCAAGGGCCGAGCCTCCTCGACAAGTCGATCGAGATCACCTCCCCCGCCGTGGGCAAACACGAGCCCCCTCCCTCCTCCGAGCCCTGACCCGCGGAACAACGCGGAGCCCCGAGGGTTCTTGTGGGTTCCATGGTCGCGCAACGCCCTTTCTGGCATGGTCCCACGTGATGCGCCTCGAGTCCCTGCGCCGAGTTTCAGTGGTCCTGCCCCTCTGCGCGACGCTCGGTGGCGCAGCGCTCGGTTGCGCTGGGCATCCCCCGCCGCAAGCGACCCACGGCAAAGTCCCTCCGAAGCTGCACCCAGCCGAGCTCCCGCCGCTCGAGGGACCGGCGGCCGCCGCGGTGCCCGCGTACGCGGTCGGCACGCTCGACGGTGACGCGTCGCCCGCGGCCCTCGCGCGGCGCGGAACCGACGGCGTCGCGATCTACGACCACGGCGGACACCTCTTCGCGCAGCGCTTCGACACGAAGGGCGGCGCGAGCGGCAAGCCCATCGATCTCGGCGCCCACAAGCCGATCGCGGAGAGCGGAATCGCCCTCGAGTCGCGGAGCGCCGGCTACGTCCTCGCGTGGGACGAGCAGGTCGACGAGAACCACGAGCTCAAGGTCCTCGCCCTCGATCGGGAGGGCAAGCCCGAGGGCGCCGTGCTGTCGCTCCCACCGATCGCCGAGCGCATCGCGCTCGCGGGGCTCTTGCCCGCCGGCGACGGTTGGTTGCTCGTGCACGAGGTCGAGCGCGACGGGGCGAGCGACGTGTTCGCCACGCCGCTCGATCCTTCGCTTCGACGCGCGCTCTCCGGCCCGCAGATCGTCGCGAAGGGCGCGCTCGGCTGGAACGCGACCCACGGCGACAAGGAGGCGACCTTCGCCCTCGTGACGGGGCCGGCCGCGAAGGGCGAAGGAGAGATCCTCGGCCGGGTCGAGGTCTTCGGCGTCGACGCGACGGGGAAGAAGGGCGCGAGCACCGTGGTCGCGTCGGAGCCGGTCGCCGACATCGACGTCGAGGTCGCCACGGTCGAGGGCACGACGCTCGTCGCGTGGACCGATCACACCGACACCGAAGCGGCCGTCCGCTTCGCGACCGTGAAGGGCGGCAAGCTCGTGGTCGCACCGAAGCGCGCGTCGACGCCGCTCGGCGAGCAAGCGCTCATGGGCCTCGTCGCCGACGTGGGCGGTGGCGCGAAGCGCGCCCTCATCGCGTGGGAGAACGTCGGCGAAGCGACGGGCGAAGCCCGCCACGTCGAGGTAGCCACCGTCGGCGCCGACGGGCGCGTGTCGCCGGAGCGCAGCACGTTCCTCCTCGACGCCCAGGGAAGACCCGACATCGTCTCCGATCGCGACGGCTTCGCCGTGCTCACGCTCGCGCCCGCCGCGATCGAGTCGGACGAGCCCACCGGCGCCGACGCGCCGATCTGGCCGACGTACGTTCGTCTCGGCCCGGATCTGTCGGTGCGCGCTGCGGAGCCCATCCGCTTCCGCGGCGCCTCGTCTCGTCAGGGCGTGCCGGACCTCGCGCACTCGCTCGTCTGCGACGCGGGCGACTGCACCGCGCTCGCCGCGTCGAGCGGGAACGAGGCGCCGCTCTTCGTCGCGGTCCTGCCGGAGCGCACCTCGCCGTGGCGACCCGTCGCGTGGCGCTCGGACGGTGGCGCGCCGCCCATCGTCCGCGAGGTGCGGTCGATCTTCGAAGGCGATTCGCTCGCGCAGGTCGCCTCCGTGAAGCTCGGGGGCACCTCGCCCGCGACGCTCGCTACGTGGGTCACCTACTTCGTCGACGGCATGACCGAGAGCGAGGCTCCGCCGAAGGGCGAGGCTCCCTACGCGGCGTCGCTCGGCGTGCGCGCCGTTCGCGACGATGGCGCGCTCGGCGAGCCCGTCATCCTCTCACGTCGGGCCCTCTCCGAAGGCGGCGTCGCGATCGCAGAAGGGCCTGCGAAGGGGCGCGGAGAGGCGATCGTCGCGTGGGTCGCCGCCGAGAAGACCGGCCCGCAGGTCTACGTCACCAAGGTCGACGCCGACGCGAAGAAGGTCGCTCAGAAGAAGCTCACGACGATCTCGCGCTCCAAGGGCAGCGGCAAGAACGCGGGGCCGACGTCGGGCGCCTCGAGCGTCGCGATCGCCTACGCGCCCGCCGCAGCTCCTGCGAAGCACATCGAGATCACGACCGGCAAGGGCGCCGACAAAGCGAGGCACGACAAGCCCAAGAAGAGCGCCGACAAGGTCGCGGCGGAGAAGGGCGCGCCCTCTGGCAAGAGCGGCGACGGCTTCATCGTCGGGTGGGTCGACACGCGCGACAAGAACGGCGAGGTGTACGTCGCGCGCATCAACCGCGAGCTCGACAAGACCGTCGTCGACAAGCGCATCACGAACGCCGACGGCGACGCGTCCGACGTGCGGATCCTCGTCCATGGCAGCGACACGTTCGTCGCCTATTCGGACGCGCGCGGCGAGGAGCAAGGCGACATCTACGTCGCGCACCTCGACACCCAGACGCTCGCGACGATCGACGCCGAGGGCCGCGTCTACGCCTCGGCGACCCACTCGCGTTCACCGAAGCTCGCTGCGGCGGGAGACCACGTCCTCATCGCCTGGATCGAGGAGGGCGCGGAGGCCGACGACGGATCGCACGGGCGCGCGAGGCTCCACGTGGCCGAGCTCGATCCGGTCGGTCGGCTCGTCAGCGCGCCGAACGTGCTCGACGTGCCCGGCAGCGTCACCTCGTTCGAGCTCGGTTGTGCGGGCGCGACGCTCTCGACGTGTCGCGGGGTCGCCACGACCGAGCTCGACGGGCAGGTGACGTTGAACGGCTTCGTCCTCGGAGAGGACGGCGCACCGAAGTCCCCGCGCCGGATGTATCACCTCACGACCGCCGCGCTCACCGACGCCTCGCCTTCGTTCACCGATCCCACGGGGGGCACCGTCGTGCTCCTCGAGGAGGCCGGCCGCGGGCGCGTTCGGCTCATGGGCATCGACTGGTGACCAGCGGCGGCGGGCGCCGGCCCGTCGCGCCCCGGATCACGCGCCGTTCTTGGCGGCCAGCACGCTCGTGATCTCTCGATGGAACGCGCGGAAGGTCGACTCGCGAGGCCAGTCGGGCGCGCCGTCGACGAGGGCTCGCGCCTTCGTCGCGTCGCCGCCGTCGATCGCGACGATCGCCGCGCCGTAGCGCATCGCCCAATGCACGAGCGGGCTCGCCGCGCTCGCCGCTTCGAGCCGATCGAGATCGCCGGGGCGCGCTTCGTGCGAGAACGCTCTCGCGAGCGCCTCGGTCGCGCCGCGCAGCATCGACACGCGCTCCTTCATGTCCGGCGCGTCCGGCATCGGCAGCCCGGCCAGGCGCGCCGCCTGCGACTTCGCCGTCTCGGCGTCGCCTTCGAACGTGCTGAGCAGCACGTCGACGAAGAGCCGATGCTCCAGCGCGGCTTCCCACGCCGGGCCGCGCGCCGCGACCGCCAGCGTCGCCCGCGCCTCGCCGACGCGACCGAACGCCGCGAGCGCGGTCGCCGTCATCAGGGGCGCCATCGTCTCGGGATGCGGGATGCTCTCGAGCGAGCCGGACCACATGGAGATCGCCGAGGCGACGTCACCACGGCGCAGCGTGCGCGCGAGCCTGCGGTGTCGCCACCACCTCCAGAGGAAGTACGCCGCGATCGCGCTGACCACGCCGATGCCGACGGCGGGGTATCGCCACGTCAGCTTGAGGATGGCCGCAGCCGCCGCGGCGGATCCCACGAACAAGAACCCCTTGAGGGCCCGCTCGAAAGCGGTCGGTTCATCGTCCTCGGGGTCCATGGTTCGACTCTAGTCCTTGCGACGGCGGGTTGCCATTCAGCGAGGATCAAACCCGGGATGCCGCCCGCTGATTCCGGCCGCGTCGTCCGCCCGCGATCGCGTCACGCCGCCGACGAACGGCGCGACATCCATGACGACCGTCGACCGACGAACAGCCTTTGCGGAACCAGCCTTTGCGGAACCAGCCTTCGCGGAACCAGCCTTCGCGGAACCAGCCTTCGAGCAGCACGAAGACGCACGCACAAAGTGGAAAGGGCCTGCCACACCCGCTCTCTGCTACCGTTGCACCCTTCCGGGCCTGGCGGGTTCACAGCGCGCAGTCGGCAGACCCACAAAACCGGTCCGGCGATTCTCCTACCAGAGTGACCTGCCCCTGTCGAGCGTCGTCGGGCGATCAAGCGTTGATGCCGCCCGACGGACGGCGTTACGTGGCCGCGTGACACTCGAGCTCGGCGTCCTCATCTCGGGGACCGGCACCAACCTCGGCGCGATCCTCGACGCGGTCCGCGATCGTCGGCTCGACGCGCGCGCGCGGATCGTGGTCTCGAACCGCGCCGACGCGAAGGGGCTCGCGCGCGCGGAAGCGCACGGCGTGCCGACGCTCGTCCTCTCGCACAAGGCGTTCCCGGATCGCACCGCCTTCGACGCGGCCCTCGTCGAGGCGCTCCGCGCGCACGGGGTCGAGTGGGTCGTGCTCGCGGGCTTCATGCGCATCGTCACGCCGACCTTGCTCGACGCCTTCCCCGATCGCGTGCTCAACATCCACCCGTCGCTCCTGCCCGCGTTCCCCGGCGTCGACGCCCAGGCGCAGGCGCTCGCTTACGGCGCGCGCGTCTCTGGTTGCACCGTGCACCTGGTGGACGGGGGCGTCGACACCGGGCCCATCGTCGCGCAGCACGCCGTCCCCGTCCTCGAGACCGACGATCGCGACGCGCTCGCCGCCCGCATCCTCGGCGAGGAGCACCGGCTCCTCGTCGACGTGCTCGCGCTCGCGGCGGCCGACCGGATCCGCGTGGTGACCCCCGAGGGCGGCGGCCGAAGGCGTGTCGTCATCTCGCGAACGTAGTGTAGGTGCGTCTATGATGCAGAAGCACTACGATGTCATCGTTCTCGGGCGATCGGTCGGCGCGCTCACCGCGGCGGCGCTCCTCGCGCGGCGCGATTTCACCGTCCTCGTGCTCGGCCAAGGTGAGCCGGCCCCCGCCTACAACGCCCTCGGGTACCGGCTCTCTCGTCGCGCCTTCACCTTCCTCGCGGCGACGAGCCCGACTTGGCGTCGCGTCATCGCGGAGCTGGCGCAGTCGCAGACCTGGAAGCGACGGCTCGTCGTGACCGAGCCGATGCTCCAAGCCGTCGCCGAGGGACGCAGGTTCGAGGTGAGCACCGATCCGCGCTCGTTCGAGCGCGAGACGAAGCGCGAGTTCGGCGAGCTCCTCCGCGTCATCGACGATCTCTACGAGGACCTCGGCCGCGCGAACTCGGTCGCCGACGAGGTGTTCGACGCCGACGCGATCTGGCCTCCCGGCACGTTCTGGGAGCGTCGCGAGACGGGCCGGCTCGCCGAACGGTTGCCCTACGCGCACGCCGAGCCCGACGCCGACCTGCTCCGCGAGTTCCCTCGGGGGCACTTCTATCGACGGATCGTGCGCGCCTCGGTGCTGTTCGCGACCCACCTCTCGAGCCTCCCGCCACCCTTCGCCGTGGCGCGCCTCCACGGGGCGTGGACGCGCGGGCTCTTCGCGCTCCCCGGGGGCGAGGAGGAGCTCGAGGACTTCCTCGTCGAGCGCATCGGGATGCACGGCGGTCGGTGCATGCTCGGCGATCGCGCCCTCGGCATCGTGACGAAGCGAGGCGTGGTCAGCGGCGTGCAGATCGCTGGCGACGAACACCCGACGGGCGCCGACTTCGTCATCACCGACCTCGACGGCGAGTCGCTCGCGGGCCTCGCCGCCGGGCAAGGGATCCACAAACGCGCGCTGCGCGAGTGGCCCCGGATCACCTCGACCGTCGGGCGCTTCGTCGTCTCGCTCGTGGTGCGCAGCGAGGGGCTCCCGGCGCCGCTCGCGCCGGAGGTGCTCCTCTTCCCGCCGCCCATTCGAGAGGGCGCGCGCCCGCTCTTCGTTCACCTGCAGCGGAGCGATCTGCCCGGGGGCCGGGAGACGCTGCTCGTCGCCGAGGTGCTCCTGCGTGATCACGGCGCGCTCTCCCTCGACGAGGCGCGCGCGTTCGTCGTCCGCGAGATCGCGCGCGAGCTGCCCTTCCTCGAGCGCCACCTCGTCGTCGTCGATTCACCGCACGACGGCCTGCCGATCTGGGTCTACGACCGGGGAGAGCGCCGCGACGTCGATCGCGTCGGCGAAGGGCTGCCCCGCGTCGAGCCCATGCAGCGACAGCTGGAGGTCGATCCGCCCGGGTTCCTCGGCCTCGGCGGCGAGCCGCTGCGCGGACCGATCGAGCGGACCCTGCTCGTCGGTCGCAGCGTGCTGCCCGGGCTCGGTCAAGAAGGGCAGCTCCTGGCGGCATGGGGCGCCGCCCGCCTGGTCACGAAGAGCGACGGCAAGAAGGCCAGGATGCGTCGGGACATGTGGGCGAAGGTCGAGTTCGGCTGAGACCGATGCTGCACACGCGCACCCGCCTCGCGTACACCTGTTGCCCCGAACCGTGGCTCGCACGTATCGTCTGGCCCATGCGACGAAGCGTCCTGCCCGCTCTCATCGGCGTGGCGACAGTCCTCGCCGGCGCCGCCGACGCCGCCGCCGACGGCGCTCCCCCCGAGGGCGCCAACGCGAGCGGTGAGCTGCCGGTCGCGGTCCTCACCGTCCTCACCCCCGACGCGTTCGAGCAGGCCGATGCGTTGACCGTCGCCCTCAAGCGCGCCGTGGACGACGTGGCCGGCTACGCCACCGCGGACACCGACCAGTCGCTGCAGGTCCTCGAGCTCACGCTCGGCTGCGGCGATCCCGGTGCGTCGCCCGGCACGGTGATCCCCGACGCGGAGTGCGAGCAGAAGATCTCCGATCGCATCAAGCAAGATCGCTTCGTCTGGGCCCGCGTGACGAAGAAGGGCGACGCCATCCAAGGCGAGCTGCACTTCTTCCAGAAGGGGCAGCCGAGCCAGTCGACGCAGCTCGACTACTCCGCGAACCTGACCGTCGGCGCCGACGAGACCTTGATCCAAGTCGCGCGCGGAGCGCTCGAGCGCGCGGGCGCGGGCGCCCCCAAGGGAAAGGTCAGCGTGAGCGCCGGCAAGGTGACCGGTCAGGTGTACGTCGACGGCAAGAAGGTCGGCGACATCGTCAACGGCGTCGGCGAGTACGACGTCGCTTCGGGCTCCCACAAGCTCTCGGTCAAGACCCCCGAAGGCGCGGAGATGGCTGCGGAGTTCAGCCTCGCTCCGTTCGGGAGCACCTCGGTCTCGCTCACGCCGCCTCCACCACCCGGAAAAGGCTTCGATCCGAAGATCATCGCCGGCTTCGGTTTGGTCGGCGCCGGGCTCGCCTTCGGCATCGGCGGCATGTACTCGAGCCTCAAGGTCAACTCCATCCAAGGCGACTTCAAGGACAACTACGCGAAGAACTACGGCACCGACGAGAACGCCTGCACGACGACCAAGGATCCGCTGCCGCTCAACCACAACAAGGTGCTCGAGCTGTGCAACCAAGCGTCGACCTTCAAGACCTACCAAGCGGCGTTCTACCCGGTCGCCGCCGTCGCGGCCGGCGTCGGCTTCGTGTTGCTCGGCGTCTCCGATTGGCACCCCGACAAGGGCGCGAAGGCCGACGCGAAGCCGAAGGGAGCGACGATCGACGTCGCCCCGATGGTGGGGACGACGGGCGGATTTCTCTCCGTTCGAGCGCGGTTCTGATCCCGTCTCGGGCGGTGTCGGCGGTGAGCCCTCGATGCGCGTGATCGCAGGTCGACTCGGCGGGCGGCCGCTGCGCGCCCCGAAGGGGAGGGCGACCCGGCCCACGAGCGACCGCGTGAAGGAGGCCTTGTTCTCCATCCTGGGCGCCCTCGACGATCTGCGCGTCCTCGATCTCTACGCGGGCACCGGGGCGCTCGGCATCGAGGCGCTCAGCCGGGGCGCGCGCGCCGCGGTGTTCGTCGAGGAGGCGTCGGCCGCGCTCTCTGCGCTGAGGGAGAACGTACGGGCGTTGGGCCTCGAGCCGGCGTCGAAGATCGTCGCGGCCCGCGTCGAGCGCTCGCTCGCGCGCCTCGTCGAGCTCGGCCCGTTCGACTGCGTGCTCGTCGATCCCCCCTACGCCGACGCGGTCGGCGCGCTCGCGTTCGTGGAGTCGCTCGTCGAGGCCGGGGCGCTCGCGGAGGAGGGGCTCGTCGTGCTCGAACACGACAAGGCGACCGTTCTCTCTCCCGATCGCCTCGCGCTCGCGTCGTGCCGCACCTACGGCACCACCGCGCTCTCCTTCTTTCGCCTGCGCGGGTGAGCCGTCAACGACGGAGCAGCGGGCTCGCGCAGCGAAACCCGATCGTCGGCGATCGCGTGTCCGGCTTGAGCGCGCTCCGTTCGGCCGGCTTCAGGTGATCGTCGGCGCACTCGAAGCTCCCTCCGCGGACGACTCGCCGATCGCCGCCCGTCGGACCCTTCGGGTTGACCTCTTCGTTCTCGCCGAAGGGCGCGTAGAAGTCGCTGGTCCACTCGGAGACGTTGCCCTCGAGATCCTGGACGCCCGTCTTCGTCGAGCCGAGCGCGAAGCTGCCCACGGGTGCGGTGGCGGCGAACCCGTCGTCGGCGTCGTAGGCCTGGCTCCCGAGCGGCAGCTTCTCCGCCTTCTCGAACGCGATGCACTCGCTGCCGCACGCGTTCACGCGCCCTCGGATCTCCTCGCTGCCCCACGGGAACGCGCGCCCTTCGCTCCCCACCGCCGCGTACTCCCACTCGGCCTCGGTGGGCAGACGCATGGCCTTCCACGCGCAGTACCGCGCCGCCTCGTCGTATGTCACGCAGTTGATCGGGTGATCCTTCTTGTCGACCGCGCCGAAGGTGCACTCCTTCGATCGCGCGTCGCTCCGCGACTCCGGCGCGGCGCGCTCCTCGACGAGATCGAGCGAGGGTGCCTTGCACTCGCCCGCCGCGACGCACGCCCCATAGGCGCTCGCGGTGACCTCGTCGCGATCCATGCAGAACGCGTCGACGAACACGCCATGCTCGGGTCGCGCGCTCTCGAGCGACGGCTCGCCCATCATGAAATGTCCGCCCGGAACGACGACGCTCGACGGCGGGCACAGCGCCCTCGCCTCGGCGCGCGCGCCCGACGCGAGCGGCGCGGCGCTCGCTGGCGCGCCGACCGACGACGTCGCGCCGGCGACCCCGCTGCTCGCGGTCTCCGCGGGCACGCGAGGCGCCATGACCTTCTTCGCGCCGACGACCGCCGCGGAGGCGAGGACCAGCACGGCGACGGCCGCGGCGGCGGCGACGATCGTCTTCGATCCGCCCTTCGCCGCGGCGTGCGCCTGAGAGGCGGACCCCGGCGCCGACGCGATCGGCGGCGACGCGCTCGGAGGAGCGACGCTGGCCGCCTCGTTCGACGCGCGCGCGCTCGCCGGCGCCCACGCCGGCGCTCCCGGGTGCGCCGCGCCGTGGAGCGCCGACCAGAGCTCGCCCGCCGACGCATACCGATCCTGCGGTCTCACCGAGAGCGCCCTCGCGAAGACCGCCTCGACGTCGTCGCTCACCGAGAGCCCGAGCACGCGCGGCGTCGGGCGGACCTCTTCGTCTCGGCTCTGGGTCGCGAGCTCCACGTAGTCGTCGCCGTGGAAGGCGCGATCGCCGCCCCGCATCACCTCGAGCAGCACGAGGGCGAGCGCGAACACGTCCGTCCACGGCCCCGTCGCCCCGTAGCCACGGCTGAACTGCTCGGGCGCGCCATAGTGAGGGGTGAAGGGCGTCGCGGACGCCGCCGTGTGCAAGAACTGAGCGTGCTGCGACTGCATCACCTTTGCGATACCAAAGTCGAGCAGCTTGAGCCGCTCGTCCGCGGTGCGAGGCGTGCCGAGGACGAACATGTTCTCCGGCTTGATGTCCCGGTGAGCGATGTTCTCCGCGTGCGCGATGGCCAGCGCCTCGACGACCGGCTCGAGCAGGCGCATGGCGTCGTCGAGCCCCCGGGGCGGAATCCTCCGCTCGGTCTCGTCGACGAGGACGCCGTCGAGCGAGGAGCCTTCCAGCCACTCGAGCACGAGGTAGGGCAGCCACGTCCCGTCGTCTGCCGTGTAGGCACCCATGTCGCGCGGCTGCACGATGGCCGCCGTGCGCGTGGAGAGCTGCGACATCAGCCGCCCCTCCTGCACGAACTCCGCGAGCAGCTTGTCGCGCAGATCCTCCGGCGCCGACGACAGCGCGACGTAGAACTTGAGCGCGACCGGCAGGTCCCACCCGAGGTTCCGCGCTCGATACACGACGCCGGCGCCGCCTTCGCCGACGGCCGACTCCACGGCGTATTTGCCGTCGATCACCTTTCCGGCGATCCCGAGGGGATCCTTCACGCAAGCCTCCTACGGCGCCTCTGCCCGTCCGGTTTCACGCCGCATGGTGCGCCGGGACGGCGAGCGAGGCAAACCCGGAGGCGCCCGCCGGTACTCGGCCGCTCGAGCTCGTCCGTGGCTCGCGCGATCGAAGCGACGCTCCACCCGCTTCGGATCGTCGCCGCTAGTCCCACGCTTCGCTGAAGAAGCCGCCGGCGAGGTAAGGCCGCTGGTCGAGCAAGAGCCCGCTCCGCTCGATGCTGGTGCGCGCGTCGTAGACGACGTAGTCCGGGAGGTAACGAGGGAGAAAGCGGCTCGCGAGCAGCCCCGCTTCGTCGAGCCCAGCGTGCACCACCACGTACTCGTCCGGATCGTCCGGCCGCGGCGCGATGAAGGAGACGCCGACGCCCTCGCCTCGGTAGTGCTTGTCTCGCACCACGATCTCTCCGCCCTCGAAGCGGACGGGGAGCGAGCCCGCCATCTTCTTCGTGATCGCGTTGTCGTCCGGCCCGCCCACGAGCACGAGGCTCTTGCCGCGCAGGCGCTCGTCGGTCGCCTCGGTGTCGGCGAGCATCGGGCAGTCGATCTGCGCGATGCCGCCGGCGTGTCGCATGTGCTCCGCGACGAGCCGGAGCGCGGTCCCATGCGCCGCGATCTGCGTCCCATAGACGACGACGACCGGGTGACGGAGCACGTCGTCGAGCGGTCCCGACACGCCGTGACGCTTGTGGCCCGGCCGCGGCGCGATCTCGGTGGCGAGGGCCCACGCGTCGCCGTGTTGGAACGCGAGCGGCGCCGATCCTTCGCTCGCGGTGAGCTCCTGGCCGTCGACGTCGATCGCGATCGGCCCCTCGAAAGCGCTCTTCGGCTCGAGGCTGGCCCGATCGATGACGAACGCGTCGACGCCCGCCGTCGACACGTGGATCCGGTGCTCCTTGTCGAGGAGCGCCGCGTCGACGCTCGCGGGGGTCGCCGAGGCGCCGTCCCGCATGGCGACGATGCGGAGCCAGTAGGCGCGATCGTAGCGGTACTCGCCCGTCGCGAAGCGCACGCGCTTCGGCGCCGCGGGGCGCGCGCGGCCCGTGAGCCACGCGACCATCTGGCCGTCCTCGTAGGCGTAGTCCCAGACGTCGTGATCCAAATCCTCTTGGACATCGAAGATGCAGGAGTATCCAAGACTCTTATAGCGATCGACGACGACCTTCGAGCGACCGGGGACGTCCTTGCCTCCGTGCACGACGTTGAGCGGGAGGTACGCGCCGTTCTCCGCGTAGTTCACGATGTACTTCTTCGCGAGGAGCGCGTCCTCCCACGGCGCGTGCGGCACGCCCGCGACGCTCGAGTATCCGAGGAGGTTCGGGTAGCCGCAGAGCGGCGCCGACGCCGAGAACACGTCCGGGTAATGGAGCGGCGCGACGAACGCGACCGTGCCGCCGAGGGAGTATCCCGTGAGCGACACGCGCCTGGGATCGACGGCGTACGCGGAGGACATCTCGCCGACGACCCGCAAGAGATCATCCTCGCCGAGGGGATGGGGCCCCCCTTCGTCGTAGCCCCACGGCGCGACGAGGATCGCGCCTTGGTCGGGGAACGCCGGGAGATTTCGCGCAGCGAACCGCAGGGTCATGTGGTCGTCCGGCGCCTCGCCGACCAGCGTCCGCAGCGCGTGCTCGGGCAGGCGGTTGCGGCCGTGCGACACGACGACGAGCGGCTGCGGTTTCCCGCGCTTCTGCGACTTCGGCACGAACGCGATGTAAGGCTGCAGCTTCTCGTCGAGCCGCGATCGATACGCGCGGTACACGACGCCGGTCTGGCCCGCGTAGGGATCGGTCCCGCCGAGCGCGCGGGACGCGAGCTCCTCGCCCGACTTCGTCCGTCGCTCGAGGAACGGGAGATCGGCGTCGCCGCTCGCGACGAGGTGGGCCAAGGTCGCCGCGTGCAGCGCGAGGCTGTCTCGGCTCCCGGCGGGCAGCTCCGACTTCGTCGCCGCGGTCGTGGCGTCCGCGACGAGCTTCGCCACGCGCCCCACGAGGCCCGCGTACGCGGGGAACGTGCGTGACGTGAGCGGCTCGCCAGACGGGCCGTCCCCGAGGCGTGCTCGCACCTCGAACCCTCCTCGCGCAGGCGGCGCGAGCCTCACGTCGCCCGGCGCCTCGACCTTCGTCGGCGTCACGTCGCGCGCCGCCGCGAGCTCCACCGTGAGCGGGAAGGGTCCCGGGGCCGCCGGGACGAGCCCGTGGTATGCGGGATTCAGATGTAAAAATAGTCCACGTGCATCTACATCGAAGTCGCTGCCTGGGTCGAGCAGCGCTCCGGGCGAGCAACCTTCGTAGCGCTCGGCGAACGCGACGCCTTGCACCGGGCTGCCGGACAGCTCTCGCAGTCGCAGGTAGAAGCCGCCGACGCGCGCGGCGTCGGGCGGCGCCTCGAGCACGACCGACACGTCGGACGCGCCTCTCGGCAGCGCGATCACCGTCGAGCGCTCGTCGACGAGCGGTCGACCTTCGGTGCCGCGGGCCTCCTCGATCGTGAGCACGTCGTCTCCACCGATGCGTACGCGGAGCTTGCCCGCGACCGACGCCCACAAGCGCACGCTGCGCGCTTCGTCGCTGAAGAGCACGCCGCTCGCGAGCGAGAGGACCTGGCCGTCACCTTGGTCGACACCGCGGGGACGCGGCGTGACGAACCCATCGCGCGCGCACGTCGGCCGAAAGGCCTTCGCGCCGCCGACCGAGGCCGGATCGCGCGCGCTCAGGTAGCCGTCGATCGCCTTCGCTGCGAGAGGGGTCACCGTCGACCAGCCGTTCAAGAAGCCGTCGTCCCCCAGGCGCCGAAGGCGCTCCTTCGGCAACGACGCTCCATCGGGCCAGGCGCGTGGCACGCAAGCGTGCGCGAGGCACATCGCTCCCGGCGCGCAGGGCTTGGAGACGCGCGCGCCGCCTTCGCACACGAGCTCGGCGTCGTCCCCGGCACACGTCCTCGCGCCCTCCACGCACGCCGGCGTCGCGAGCGCGCCGCCCGATCCGCTCGGGCTCGCGAGCGCCACGTGACCGGGCGACCTCGGCGTGTCGCCGCAGCTCAGGAGCAGCGACGCGAGCAACGCGGTCGCCGGCCCCCTCCAGTGTTCAGTGCGACCCACGGCCCTCGCATAACGCCTCGCGGACGGCACGTCATGTCCGACGCGCAGAAGACGCGCATTGAATCCGAGCCCTCTGCCTGTATTCTGCCCCGGTTCCGAGGGAGGCATCGCATCGTGTCCGAATCGTCGAGTGAGTCGAAGTCCGGTTCAGGGGTCTACCTCATCGGGGTGTTGCTCTTGGCCGGCGCCATCGGCGGCATCGTCTACTTCACGCACAAAGATCCGCCGAAGACCGAGCCGACGACGACCCTCGAGGTGAAGCCGCCGGAGCCGGTGCACAACGTGCCGCCTCCCCCGCCGCCGCCGAAGCTCGAAGATCTCCCCGACGCGGGCGACGACGCCGGCGACGCCGGCAAGGCCGAGGTGAAGCCCTCGAGCGGCTCGGGCGCGGGTGGTGGCGTCTGCTCGAAGTGCACCGAGGGTGTCACTTCGAGCGCGCTCAACTCGAAGGTGCAGTCGCTCGCGGGCTCCGCGCAGGGTTGCTACAACCGTGCGCTCCGCAGCTCCGCCGCGTCGGGCAAGATCGTCGTCAGCGTGCAGGTCGGCGCCAACGGCAGCGTCTGCAGCGCCGCGATCACGAACGACACGGTCGGATCGGGTGAGATCTCGCAGTGCGTCCTCGGTCGCTTCCGCAGCGCGTCCTTGCCGCCGCCCGAGAAGGGCTGCGTCACGATCCAGGTCCCGATCAACTTCAAGATCGCGGAGTGACGAAGGCGGACGAGCCCGCCGCTGCGCTCGACGCGCCGCGCGCGGACGTCGCGAGCGACGTGGACGCGCCCGAGGGCGTCCTGCTGTCGCTCGCCTACGATGGGCGATCCTTCAGCGGGTTCGCGCCGCAGCGCGATCGGCGCACCATCGCGGGTGAGCTGCTCGGCGCGCTGCGTGAGATCGATCCGCGCGTCGGAGAGGTGCGCGGCGCGAGTCGGACCGACGCCGGTGTCCACGCGTACGATCAGCGCGTCGCGTTCGATCCGTCGCGCGCGCTGCCGCTCACCGCGTGGCTCCACGGGCTCTCGCGCGGGCTGCCGCGGGAGGTCGCCGCGCGGCGGATTTGGACCGTCCCCCGCGGCTACGCGCCCCGCTTCGAGGCGCGTTCGAAGACCTATCGCTATCTCTTGCTGGTGGAGGCGTCTCGCGATCCCTTCCTCGAAGGTCGCGCGTGGCGCGTCCCCGAGCTCGGCGCCCCCGACGTCGCATCGCTGCTTCGAGACGAGGCCAGCGCGCTCGTAGGCACGCACGACTTTCACGCGTTCCGGGCGATGGCCGATCAACGGCAGAACACCGTCCGCACCCTCTCGCGCGTCGAGGTCTCGTGTGATCCGGAGCGGCCCTCGCTGCTCCGCGTCGACGTGACGGGCTCGGGTTTTCTCTACAACATGGTCCGGATCATCGTCGGTGCGCTGGTCGACGTCGGTCGGGGGCGGCTGCGCCGAGGCGCGTTCGAGCGTGCGCTCGCGTCGAAGGACCGCAGGCACCTCGGGATCACGGCGCCGCCCGACGGGCTCTATCTCCGCGAGACCGTGCTCGAGGGCGACGAGGATCGCGCCCCGTCCCCGGCGTTGAAGCGGTGACGCCGCGCCGCGCGTGGGGCGCCTAGAGGCTGCCGTCGATGGCGCGCCCGCCGCTCGTCGCGGTCGGCTTCGGCGGGGGCTCCTTCGCCGGAGGCGGCGCCGTCTTCGTCCCCGTGACCTTCGCCGTCTTCGGCTCCGTCTTGGCGGGCTCCGTCTTGGCGGGCTCCGTCTTGGCGGGCTCCGTCTTGGCGGGCTCCGTCTTCGCCGCGTCGTTGCTCGCCGAGCCCGCGGGCTCCGTCTTCGGCGCGTCCGCGCTCGCGACGGTCGCCTTGCTCGCGTCCGACGAGCTCGTGTCGGTCGGGGTCGCGTCCGACTTGCTCGTGCCCGCGGGCGCGCTCTCCGCCTTGTCGGTGCCCCCGGCCGCGACCGCCGCGTGCCCACCGACGAACTTGAACGCCGCGAATCCACCGCCCACGCCGAGCACCAACATCGCCAGGACGGCGGCGATCACCGCGCCGCTGCGGCTCGACTGACCCGTCGTCACCGCGAGCGCGACCTGCGATTGGTTCATCGGATGCGCGCCCGCGCCCGACTGCGACATGCTCGCGTGCGACATCCCCATCGGGCCCGCCTGCACCGCCGGGTGGTTCATGCCCGAGCCCGTCGCCCACTGGCCGCCACCCGATTGCGCGAGGGGTCCGCCGACGCCGTGCGCGGGCGTGTACGGGAGCGCTCCGCCGGCCGCGTGCGCGTTGCGCGAGAGCCATCCGTCGATCGCGGCGCGGAACTCCGCGGCGCTCTGGAAACGATGGTTCATGTCGCGCGCCATGCCTCGCATGACGATCGCGCTGAAGTTCGGATCGAGGCCCGGCGCGAAGAGCTCCGCCGGCTCGGGCGTCTCGAGCGCGATCTTGAAGAGCAGCTCGTTGAACGTGTCCGCGTTGAAGGGCACGCGCCCCGTGAGCATCTGGTAGGCGACCACGCCGACCGAGTAGAGGTCGCTGCGGTGATCGACCTGCTGGCCGCGCGCCTGCTCGGGGGACATGTAGAAGGGCGTGCCCATGACCGCGCCCGTGCGCGTCATGCTGAACTCGGCGTCGAGGGCCGAGAACTTCGAGACGCCGAAGTCGACGAGCTTCACGAAGTCGCGTTGCCCGCCTTTGGCGCGCAGGAGGAAGATGTTGTCGGGCTTGAGATCGCGGTGGACGATGCCGGCGGAGTGCGCCGCGCCGAGCCCGTCGAGCAGCTGCTGGAGCACCACCGCCGCCTCGAACGCGGAGAGCCTCCCGCGGCTCTTGATGCGATCGCCGAGCGGCTCGCCGTCGAGGAACTCCATCACCATGAAGCGCTCGCCGCTCGGGAGGCTCCCGAGATCGAGCACCTCCACGATGTGCTCGGATCCGATGCGTCCCGCCGCTTGCGCCTCGCGCTCGAAGCGCTGGACGATGTCGGCTTTGTTCGCGACGCTCGCGTGCAAGACCTTGATGGCAACGCGACGCGCGATGCGGACGTTCTCGCCCTCGTACACCGCGCCCATGCCGCCCTGCCCGAGGACGCGGACGATGCGGTACTTCCCCTCGATGATCTGTCCCGCTTGCAGCGTCATGCGGTGACCCCGCCTCTCCCCTTGCAGCATACGCGAAACCGCGTGCGCCCGCCCGTCTCCGGCGCATTTCCGTTTCAGCGGTCGCCCTGCTGCGCGCGCGTCTAGCGCGCGAACAGCGCTACAGGTCGCCGGTGATCGGTCGACCCGACGTCGGCTTGGCCGTCGGCGGGGTCGGCGGCTCCGCGGTGGGTCGCGTCGCGGGCGCTCCGGCGGTGTGGCCGCCCGTCGGCGCCGGCGGCGGCCTCGAGCCGGTCGGCAGCGAGGCGGGCGTGGCGCTCGCGTTGGGGAGCGACGCGATCGACGTGCCGGAGGACGACGGCTCGGCCGTCGCGCTCGCCGCGGGTGTCGTCGCGCCTGCGGTGGTCGTCGTGGCGGGAGCCGCGGAGGTCGTGGCGGGGGGCGGCGTCGGGTCGAGCCCCGACGAGGTGGTCGTCGCGTCGATGCTCGCCGCCGGCTTCGGCGACCTGCGCAGCATCACCACCGCGGCCGCGCCGCCGCCGCCGACCAACACCACGAGCAGCGCCACCAGGACGAAGACGACCCCCGCGCTCTTGCCCGCGCCCGCCCCGCTGCTCGCGGTCGGGATTGGCGCCGCCGGGTAGACCAGTTGCTGTTGCTGTTGCTGTTGCGATGCGAAAGCTGCGTCTCGCGTCGGTCCGTTGGCCGGCGGAGCGAAATCGCCGGGGCCGAGGATCTGCGTCGCACCTCCGCGCGCGAAGCCCCCTGGGCCGCCGAGATACGCGCCGGGCGCTGCGGGGACGCCGCCCCCCATCGCAGCGCGATCGTAGCCCATCGCCCACGCCTCGAGCGCCTGCCGGAGCTCGAGCGCCGTCTGGAACCGATCGTTCGGCTCACGCGCCATCGCCTTGCGGACGATGCTCGCGAAGTGAGGGTCGAGATCCGGCACGAACGACTCCGGCGGCGGCGGCGACTCGAGCGCGATCTTGAAGATGAGCTCGTTGAAGGTCTGCGCGTTGAACGGGATCTGCCCGGTCACCGACTCGTAGAGGATCACGCCGACCGAGTAGAGATCGCTCCTCGCGTCGATGGATTTCGCGCCCTTCGCCTGTTCCGGCGACATGTAATAGGGCGTACCGACGACGGCGCCCGTGCGCGTCATGCTCATCTCGTCGCCGAGCACGCTGAACTTCGAGACGCCGAAGTCGAGGATCTTGACGACGTCCTGCCGCCCGCCCTTCGACGCGATCAAAAAGACGTTCGCCGGCTTCAGATCGCGGTGGACGATCCCGGCTTGGTGCGCCGCTTGGAGACCCTCGCAGAGCTCGATCACGATGCGCGCCGCCTCGCGCGCCGCGACGCGCCCCGACTTGACGATGCGATCCGAGAGCGTCGTGCCCTCGAGGAACTCCATCACCATGTAGCGGCTGCCGTCCGGCAGATCGCCGAGGTCGAGGACCTCGACGATGTGCTCCGACCCGATCCGCCCGGCCGCTTGCGCCTCGCGCTCGAACCGCTGCACCACGTCGCCGCGGCTCGACACGCCGGAGAGCAGCGTCTTGATCGCCACGCGGCGGTGGATGCGGACGTTCTCTCCCTCGTACACCTCGCCCATGCCGCCCTGGCCGAGCATGCGGACGATCCGATACTTGTCCGCGACGATTTGCCCGGCTTGGAGGCTCATGGCGAGGGACAGACATACCACGCGCGCGCGTGGTCTTTCGACGGCTCAGCTCTTCTTGGTGCGGCGGACGGCGCGGCCCACGAAGAAGGGCCCCATCTGCACGATGAACTCGCTCGTCTGCCGCGTCTTGCGCATCGATTGGACGACGTGCGAGAGCGGGTGGAGATCCTTGCCGATGAGCCCCACCACGAACTCGTTGTCGTTCGCGTCGAGCCCGTGGCACGCGAGACGGACGTCGTGCGCGAGATCCTGCGCGCCGTAGGCGCGGCCGATGATCGCGTGCTCTCGCAGGATCGCTGCCTGCTCACGCGGATCGAGCTTGGCGAACGCGCCGCTGCGCCTCAGGGGGTACCAGACGTGCCAGTTCCACTCCGCGTTCTCGACGACCGACTTCGGCCTGTCGACGAGCCAGAACTGGAGATCGGTCTCGTGTCCGCTCGCGTACGAGCGACCCATCATCGTGAAGCCGTGGCGCACCGAGAGCGGTCGCGGTCCGACGTCGTTGATCGCGGGCCGCACCTTCTCCACGAACGTCGCCGGGTCCTCGTCGTAGGTCAGGAGGCCGAACGATCGCGGTGAGCTCGCGTCCTCGTAGATCACGCTCGCGACGCCGCGCGCGCCGAGGGACTTCTCGAGATCGGCGAGCACGGCGTCGGGCTTCGACTCGTCGGGGCAATCGAGCACGACGAGCTGCATGAACAGGCGCTTGTTCATCACTTGCGGTTGGCCGTCAGGGCCCTTGCCGCCTCGCTCCGCCACGTCGACGCGAGGGATCTCCTCGGCGCCGTGACCATGCCCGTGTCCGCCCTGCCCTTCCGGCTTGTCGCTCATGACGAAGACCTACCGCCGCGGTCGTGCGCTGCCAACCGGTTGCGCCTCGAAATCGGCGCCACAATCGCTCCCCTCGGCGCCTCGGCGCGCTATAAGCCCGTCGGACCCTAGCGAGAGGTGTGGAACCGATGCCGGCAGTCGTGATCGTAGGGGCGCAGTGGGGCGACGAAGGGAAAGGCAAGGTCGTCGATCTCGCCACCGAGCGCGCCGACGTCGTGGTCCGCTACGCGGGCGGTCCGAACGCGGGTCACACGCTCGTCGTCGGCGACGACAAAGTCGTCGTTCGTCTCGTCCCGAGCGGCATCCTCCAGCCGCACGCGGTGTGCGTGATGGCGCAAGGCATGGTGATCGACCCCGCCGTGCTCCTCGCGGAGATCGACGCGCTCGAGTCGCGCGGCGTCTCGACGAAGGGGCGCCTCGTCCTCTCGGATCGCGCGCACGTGATCTTGCCCTTCCACGTCGAGATCGACGGGCTCCGCGAGGCGCGCGCCGCCGACGACAAGATCGGCACGACGAAGAAGGGCATCGGCCCCGCCTACGAGGACAAGACCTCGCGTCGCGGCCTTCGGCTCGGCGATCTGCGCGACGTGGCGCGCACCCGCGCGATCGTCAAGAAGGCGATCGAAGCTTGGGCGCCCGTCATCCTCCACTTGGGCGGCCAGGTCCCCGACGTCGAGGCCGTCGTCGCGGGCCTCGCCGCCGTGCGCGAGCGGCTCCTCCCGCTCCTCGCCGACACGAGCCTCCTCGTCGATCACGCGCTCAAGGCGAAGAAGCGCGTGCTCTGCGAGGGCGCGCAGGGCACCTTGCTCGACGTCGATCACGGCACCTACCCGTTCGTGACCTCGTCCTCGGCCGTCGCGGGAGGCGCGTGCACCGGCGGCGGCGTCGGGCCGAGCCGCATCCAGCGCGTCGTCGGGATCACGAAGGCCTACGCCACGCGTGTCGGCGAGGGCCCGTTCCCGACCGAGCTCGGCGACGACGTCGGCAAGCAGCTCCGCGAGCGCGGCGGTGAGTTCGGCTCGGTGACGGGTCGACCGCGGCGCACGGGCTGGCTCGATCTCCCCGCGCTGCGCTACGCGGCGCGCGTGAACGGCATCGACGGTTGGGCGCTCACCAAGCTCGACGTGCTCACGGGCCTCAACGAGGTGCACGTCTGCGTCGCGTACGACACGCCGAGCGGGCGCACGAACGAGCTGCCCGGCTTCTCGCTCGAGAGCGCCAAGCCGATCCTCACCGCGTTCCCCGGTTGGCGCGAGCCGCTCGGAGGCGTGAAGGCCTTCGACGATCTCCCGAAGGCCGCGAGGATGTTCGTGCGCTTCATCGAGGAGGCGACGGAGGTCCCCGTGCACATCGTCTCGGTGGGCGCGCGCAGAGACGAGACGATCGTGCTCCGCGAGCTCTTCGATTCTTGATGCCGGCCCCCGGCGCGGGCCGATCGCTTGGTGCTAAGCTCGCGGCGTGGGCATCACGCTCGTGATCGGACTGTGGATCGGCGCGCCGGGCGTCGCCGTCGACGGCGGCGTCTCGCTGACGACGCTCGCCGCCGCGACGAATCGGCCTGCCGAGTGCGCGATCCTCGTGCCGCGCTCCGGCGCGCGGAAACCGTCCGTCTGGAGGCTCGCCCGGCTGCCGACCCTCGGCGCCTACTGCGACGAGCTCGCGCGCGCCGACGCGCTGATGGGCTCGGACCCGCGCGGCGCGCTCGCCGCCGCGACGAAGGCAGACGCAGCGCTGCCGGACCGCGCGAGCACCTCGATCGCGATCGGCCGCGCCAAGCTCGCGCTCGGCGAGATCCCAGGTGCGCTCGAGGCCTTCGAGCGCGCGCTCGAGCTCGACAAGCGATCGCTCGACGAGCCGAAGGCGATGAACGACTACGCGCGCGCGCTGGTCCTCGCCGGCAGAGCGGCCGACGCGGCCGAGCTCTACCGCGAGCTCGTCCCTCGCGCCGAGCTGCTACCGGACGCCGCGCGGCCCCTCGTGTACCTGCAAGCGGCGCACGCTCTCATGGCGCATGCGGGGCTCGCTCCTGCCGCTGCCGCGCCGGTCGCGCGCGACCACGCTCCGCGCGAGGGCGCCGGCGCCGCGCCCCCCGCCCGTTCCGCCTCGACGGATCTCGCCGACGCCGCCGCTTACCTCGCCGAGGCGCGCGACGCGACGACGATGCGCGGCGACGTGCTCCTGTCGCTCGCGCTGGTCTTCGATCGCGCCGGCGACCCGGAGAAATCAGCGGCCGCGCTCTCCGAAGCCCAGCGCGTCGGGGCGGCGGTCACCGACGGCGGCAAGCCCTACGTCGCTGCGCTCGGCGACGGACACGCGCTCGCCGCGCTCGCCCTCGAAGCGGCCGCCCGTCCCGCCGCCGAGGAGTGGACGAAGTTCCTCGACGCGACCCCGCCGCCCGCATGGGCCACTGCTGCGAAGGCTCACCTCGCGGGCGGCTCCGGGGCGAGACGCACGACGAAGAAGCCGAGCGCCGAGCCGACGAGGCCGAGCGCGGAGCCGAAGAAGAAGAGGTCCAAGTGACCCGCGGCGGGCTCGTCATCGCCTCGCTCGCGTGGCTGCTCGGCTGCGCGGCGGCGACGACCGCGTCCGCCACGCCCACCGTCTGGTCGAAGGCGCGCTCCCCCGTCGTCGCCGAGGAGAGCGCGGCGCTCGACGAGGCCGATCACGAGGTCGCGCTTCAACAGAAGACCGAGGGCGTCTTGCAGATCGCGCTCCCCGAGGACGTCTCGCGCCTGCACACGCTCCGTGCCGTGCGCGCCCTCGAGTCGGCGGGCGGTGAGCGCTCGAAGGACCCCGTGGTCGTCGCCCGGCTGGCTTCGCTGCTGCACGATCTCGGCATGTACCCCGAGTCCGCCCGGCTCGATCGCGCGCTCGTGAAGAGCGACGCCCGCGCTTCGATCAAGGCCGACGCTTACGCGGATCTCGCGATCGCCTACGCCCGCGCCGGCCAGGTCGACGACGAGATCGCGAGCTACGAGTCGGCGCTCGAGCTCGATCCGATCGGCAGCAGTCGCGCCGTGCTGCTCTCGAACCAAGCCGAGGCCTACATGGTCAAGGGCGACGTGACGCGCGCCATCGCGGGCTACCGGGCCTCGCTCGACGCGCTCACCTCCTACGAGATGCAGGGCGCGGCGACGACGCTCTGGAGCCTCGGCGTCGCCCTCGATCGCGCCGGCGATCTCGAGGGAGCGCTCACCTCCATCGCCCGCGCCCGCTCTTACGACCCGAACGACCGTCAGCTCCAGCCGCCACGCTGGTTCTTCGTCCCCGAGTACGACTCGGCTTGGTACGCCGCCCTCGGCGGCTTGCTCGTCGCGCGCACGGCGAAGGATCCCTGGGTTCGTCAGGCGGCCTATCGTCAGGCGATCGCCGATTTCCGGGAGTACGTCGAGCGCGCGGGCGACAAGGACGAATACGTCGCCATCGCGCGCGCGCGCCTCAAGCTCGTCGAGAAGGAGGCCGTCGCGCTCGACAAGAAGCTCGCGCACCTCCCGAAGGTCGACGAGCCCTCGGCGATCACGCCCCTGCCTCTCCCCCACTGAACCGATTATCCCGAGCCAACGCCACGGGCTGCTCGCGGGTCTCACGAGGTGGATCGGCACGAGGGGGACACCCTGCGTGTGCCTCACACCTACCTGGCACGTTGCGCGAGGGAACCCCTTGGCGTGTCGCCATTCCGTCGTCACCCTTAGGAGAAGTCTTCCCGATGGAGCGCGATTCGTATTTCGGAGATCCCGTCATCTGGTCCGGCCGGCCCAAGCTGGTCACGGTGCCGCCGATCTATCGCGTGGGCGGCTACGCGTGCGGCGCGATCGCGCTCATCACCACGCTCACGGCGCTCGTCGTCGCGACCGCGCTGCACGCGCCGGTCGGCTCGCTGCTCCTCTTCGCCGCCTGGATGGCGACGCTGAGTCTCGGGTTCTGGCGCTTCCCGCGCTGGTGGCGTGCCGAGCTCGAGTACACGATCACCGAGAGGAGCATCATCGTTCGACGCGGCAAGCTCAGGCGCTTCATCGACCGGCGCTCGATCAGCTTCGCGCGCATCCACTGGCACCCGACGCGGAACGGTGTCGGCGATCTCGAGCTCGTGCGCGCGGTGCCCACGGGCGCGCTCCGACGCCGACTCACGATCGTGCTCTCCGACATCGCAGCGCCGGATCGGGTTTGGGCCTTCGTGCGAGGCGTGACGCCGTCGACGCCAGCCGGCGACGGCCAGCGCTTGCTCGCGCAGCGCCTCGACGACGGCGAGCGCGTGCTGTGGAGCGCGCACCCCTCCGAGGGATGGCGCAAGTGGCTCCCCGAGAACCTCCGCGCCGCCGCGTCGCTGCTCGTCGGCCTCGGCCTGACGTTGGCCGCCATCTACGTCGCCGTCCACGCGATCCACGGGGTGAAGAGCGTCCTCAGGGCGGGCCTCGAGCCGGAGTCGATCTCGTTCGTCGCGCTCGTCGTGGCGATGACGCTGTCGGTCGCGTTGCTCGGCGTCGTGGCCGTCGGCGTCGTCTACTTCTCGGTCGTCCACCCCGCGCGACTGCAGAAGGACACGCGCTACCTCATCACCGATCGACGCGTCCTCATCCAGCGGGGCGCCGAGGAGCTGCACCTCGATCGCGCGCACATCGTCGACGTGATCGACGCGCCCGCGGAGGGCGGACGACGCGACTTGTTCCTCGTCCTCGATGGACCGCGCGCGCGAGCGTTCGCGCCGAGCGGTGCGTTCGGCGAGGCGGCGATGAGCGGCCTCCTGCCCGTGCTCAAGCGGCTCGAGGACGCCGACGCGGTCCAGCGCATCCTCCGCCCCGGCGAGCAAGGCACGCTGCCGTTCGCCGCCTGAACCGCTTGTTCGCTTGACCCGCTCGCCCGCTCCCCGCATCCTCGGCGAGTCTCCGTGGATCCGCTCATCGACCTCGCTCCTGGCGCCGAGAACAACCCACTCGCCGCGCGTCTCGCGGAGCAGATCCGCCAGAGCGTGGCGGATCATCCCGCCGTCGCGCGCTCGTTCTCCGCGCTGAAGGGGACCATCCTCCTCGTCCCCTTCGACACGGGCGACGCCGTCACCTTGAGGTTCGACCTCGGTCGCTTGGTCATCCACGACGGGAACGTCGGGATCCCCTCGGTGACGTTCGGCGGTCCCAGCCACGCGCTCGCCAAGCTCGATCGCCTGGAGGTCCCGCGGCTTCGGGACGTGCCGCGCTCTCGGCTGGCCGCTTCGTCCGTTCGAGACGCGCTGCGACTCTTTGCTTCCGGCGAGGTGAAGATTTACGGTTTGTGGGTGCACCCGCGCACCGTGTACCGGTTCCTCCGGCTCGTCTCGCCTGCGCACGCGACGCTGGGAGCGCCTGCATGACCGTCCGTCTGCGCTACATGGGGCACAACCTCGAGGTGCCCGAGGGGCACTTCGTCATCGGTCGCAGCTCTTCGTGCCAGCTGTCGCTCGACGACGCGCTCGTCTCACGCCGACACGCGCTGCTCACGGTGGTGAACGGCACCGCGCTCATCGAGGATCTCGGCAGTCGCAACGGCGTGTCCGTGAACAGCAAGAAGATCACCGGACAAGAGCCTCTCTCCGACGCGGATCTCATCACCATCGGCTCGCAGACGATGACGATCCACGGGCTCCGGAGCCGCCCAGCCAGCTCGCAACCGCGGCGACCGCTGCTCGACACGATGACCGCGGGTGAGCTCTACGCCGACGAGCCCACCGAGACGAGCAGCAGGAGCATCGCGGAGCCCGACAACCCCGACAAGCGCGTGCACGAGCTGAGCCTGATCGGCGCCGTCGCCGACAAGGCCCTCGCCCTCGGACGACCCGACGACGCGATCCGCCTGCTCGAGCGTCCGCTCCACGAGATGCTCGCTCGCGCCAAGAAGATCGCCGCTCACGAAGAGGCCGCCCCGATCGACGAGCTGGCGGCGAGACGCGCGGCGACGCTCGCGCTGAAGATCGCCTCCGCGACCCAGAACGGCGACTGGATCGACTTCGTGCTCGAGCTCTACACCGCGCGCATCGAGCTGCTGCCTCAAGCGACGGTCGACGAGCTCTACTCGCTCGTGCGCAAGGTCCGCGTCGATGTGCCGAAGCTGAAGGACTACATCAAGACGCTCGCGAACCAGAGCCTCAACCTGAACAAGAACGAGCGGTTTTTGCTGTCGCGCGTGGAAGGGCTCGTCGAGCTGGCGAGCCTGAAGTAGGCTCCCGATTTCATGCAGTTCCGGCTGCGTTATCAGGCCCATGATTTCGAGCTCCCCCCTGGGGAGTTCGTCATCGGCCGGAGCGACGAGTGTCAGCTCGCGCTCGATGATCCGCTCGTCTCGCGGAGACACGCCGTGCTGCGCGTGACGCCCGTCAGCGTCATCGTCGTCGACCTGGGCAGTCGCAACGGCGTGCTCGTGAACGGCGACAAGATCAGCCACGAGAAGCGGCTGCGCAACGGTGACCGCGTCGCGATCGGCAGCCAGGAGATGATCCTCACCGAGATCACGAGCGAGGAGGTCGTCTCGGCGGGTCGCGCGCTCAGCCAGACGCTCGGCGACATCAGCCTCGTCGAGGTGCAGCGTGCGCTGCAGGCGCGCGCGGAGGCCCCCCGCTCGGCGCCCCAGGTCGTGAGCGAAGCGGAGTCCGTGCGCGGACGCGACAGCGCCCCGACGTTCACCAACGAGGCGACGGCGGTGGCCGCGCCAGCGAAGCTCGCGAAGCTCGAGGCGACGTTCAAGCTCTTGTCGGGCGTCGCCGACAAGGCGCTCGCCATGGGCCGGGCCGAGGAGGCCGAGCGCATCCTGAGCCCCCTCTTGCACGAGCTGCTGACGGATCTGCGCAAGGCGCCGGTGCAGGACGCGGCGATCGTGGATCGCGCGATCTCCTACGCGCTGAAGATCGCGTCGGGAACGGCCAAGGGCGCGTGGGTCGACTACGTGTTCGAGGTGTATCTCGCGACGGGTCGGCTCTTCCCCGCGCCGCTCGTCGACGAGCTCCACACCGTCGTACGGAAGGTCAAGTCGCCCAACATCCGCGTCGTGCGCGAGTACGTCGAGGCGATGCGCCAGATGCTCCCGCGCTTCTCCGCGACGGAGCGATTTCTCTTTCAGCGCGTCGAAGGGCTCGAGCGGCTCTGCGCGCTCAAGTGAAGCGCCGAAGGGGCGGGGGAGACGGGCGAGGCCTCGACCCCGTCACCTCCGCGGGTCGCTATTTTCGCCCCGCGTTCATCTTCTGCCAGCCGAGGCTTCGCCCGGCCGCGCGGCGGATGGCTTCACGCAGCTCCGGCTCCGGCACCGCGTCGACGGCGCCGCCGAGCTCGCGCGGGAGCGGCAGCGGCGCAGGCGCGTAGCGCTTCTCCCGCGCCGGTCGCTCGGGCGGCTCGACCTTGCCGACCTTGAACCGGAGCCCTCGCACCTCCACGCCGAGGCGCGTCAGCTGCGTGAGGATGCTCTCCGAGAGGATCGACAGCTCCTGCGCCCAGGCCGCGGAGGCCGTCGCGATGTGGAGGACGCCCCGATCGAGGCGCAAGGGCCGCGTCTTCGCCGCGATGCGCGAGCCGACCGCCGTCTCCCAATCGAGCTGCGACACCGGCGCGTGCGACTCGGCGATGGCCGCCCGGACGAGCTTGTCACGCGACAGCACGGAGCCGAGGGGCTCGATATCGCGCTGTCTCTTGCTCCTTCGCCGCATCGAGCCGAATCCGAGTTCGCTCAGTCTGCTGGTTCCGGCGCGTGGATTCGAACCACGATTCGAGGATTCAAAGTCCTCTGTCCTGCCTTTAGACGACGCCGGATCGAGCGCGGACCATAGCCAATTCTTCGACCCTTGGCCATGCGCGTCAGCGGCTGTGTTGTCGCTGACGGCCCTGCCCGCGGTGAGACGGCGAGACGCTGGTCGGCCTGACGTTTCGCTTGCCGGGCCGCACGACGTGGCGCTCGGTCGCCTTGGGCGCGGCAGGCGGGCGCGCTTCGTCGGTCTCGGACCTCGCGATCGAGACCTCGCCGGTGGGCGCCTCGGAGATACCGGTCTGGAGCGTTGGGTCGATCTCGATCGGCGTCGCGGGCCGCTCAGGCGACTCCGCGGCGGGCGCTGGGCTCGCGGCCCGCGCCGCGCTCGGCAGCGACGGGAGGTGCGCGGCGGCGCTCGGCGCCTCTCCGCCCGTGACCCTCGAGGCCGCGAACGCGCTCGTTCCGACGAGCAGCGCGATGGCCGCGGCGATCGACCACGCGTTCGGCTCGGCCTTGCGGCGCGCCTTCCGGCGGGAGAGCGCGATCGGGGCCGGCGCCACGCTCTCGGGCGCGTCGACCACGGCGGGTCCGGGCGTGATGCTCTTCGCCTCGACCTCGACGCCCTCGGGCCTCGCCTCGAACGGGAAGGCCGCGGTCTCCGACGTTTCTTGCTGGGTCATCGCGTCCTCCGCTTCGTTCGCTTCGTCGCCTCCCGGCGCGCTCGCCTCGCGGGTGGGCTCCGCTGCGGGCGACGTGCTCGCCGAGAGCGCTCGCGGCTCCGTCGTCGGCAGCTCGCCGGGAACGACCGTCGGACGCTCGTCGTCGCTCGTCTCGCGCGCCGCGTTCACGGTCGCGATGAGCACGTTCGCGTGGAGCTTGAGAGCGCAGGCGAGATCGGGGATCTCGTGCGCGGGCTGCCAGCACTCGCGGCCGACCTTCCACACGCGCGCGTCGGCGGCCACGTCGCCCGTGCCGAGCGCGAGCCACAGCTCGAACTTGTTCATCGCCTTGAGCTCGTCGCCGAGGTCGACGCACCACTCGGCGTGCGTCGGCGTCAGATCGTCCGCGCTGTCGCGATCGAAGATCGAGTCGTGCTCGATGAGCGCGCCCGCGGTGGCGGCGGTGCTCCTCAGGCTCGTCCTGGTTGCGAAGGCTTCGTCCATCACGCGCTCCTCGATCCCGTGAGCGTCGCTATCGGAGATTCGGAGGCGGGGCCAAGAATTGAGCGCGCCCTCTCGAGCGCACCTCTTCGCACCGCGTGCGGCGAGTGCTAATCGACGCGCACGATGTCGATCCGCTTGTCCGTCCTGTCGCTGTTCGCCCTCGCCGCGTGCTCGAGCGCGCCTCCGCCGGAGCCGGCGCCCGTGCCGCGTCCCACCGCGTCCGCGCCGCCGCCCGAGCTCGTCCCGACCGCCGAGCCGAGCGCCGAGCCGAGCGCGAGCGCCGCCGCCGTCGACGCGCCGCCGCAGAAGGTCGAGGGGCCGAGCGCTTGCCCCGCCGACATGGTGCTCGTCGAGGGCGAGTACTGCACCGAGGTCGAGCAGACGTGCCTCAAGGAGTGGTGGGCCGAGTCCAACAAGAAGCGCGTCTGCGAGACCTTCGAGCCGAAGAGCACCTGCAAGGGCGAGAAGATCAAGAAGCGCTACTGCATCGACAAATACGAGTGGCCGAACAAAGAGGGTGAGCGGCCCGAGGTGATGAACCGCTTCCACCAGGCCGAGGTGAAGTGCGCCGCCGTCGGCAAGCGGATGTGCAGCGAGAGCGAGTGGACCTTCGCCTGCGAAGGCCCCGACATGAAGCCCTTCCCCTACGGCTACACGCGCGATCCGCTGAAGTGCAACGGTGACAACCTCTGGGACGATCCGAACATGAAGCTCGTCGAGAAGCGCGATCCGACCGAGCTCGCGCGCCTCTGGCGCGGCGTTCGCAGCGGCAGCCAGCCCGAGTGCAAGAGCGACTTCGGCGTCTTCGACATGCCCGGCAACGCGGACGAAGTCTCATCCAGCGAGCAGAGCCCGAACTCGAACCGCGGCAAGTTCGACAGCGTGCACACGGGCGGCCCTTGGTACAGCGGCGTGCGCAACCAATGTCGACCCAAGGTCTACACGCACGGTGAGGACTTCTATTACTACTTCCTCAGCTTCCGCTGCTGCGCCGAGCCCGACGGGCAGCCGACCGATCCTCGCACGACCCGACAGCGCAACGAGGGCTGGACCATGGAGAAGGTCGAGCACTCCGCGCAGTTCACCGTCGCGCAGATGAAGGAGAAGCTCGAGCTCAAGAAAGAGGGCAAGTGCGAGTGCAAGGACAAGGACATCCTCTGCAAGACGATGTGCGGCACGCTGCTCGGCCCGAACGCCGAGGACGTGACGAAGGACACGCCGCGCGCGCGCTATGCGGGCAAGCCGCTCAAGGGCAAATTCCATGGCGACGACGCCGCTCCCTCGGACAAGAGCGGTGAAGCGAAGGGCGACGCGAAGCCGAAGAAGAAGAAAAAGAAGAAGAAGTGAACGGCTTCAGGGATCGCGCTTCGGCGGTCTCGACAACCCCATCACCGTGCGACCGCCGTAGCGATGCGACGCGCGTCGCTCGGCGCGCATGATCCCTTCGACGTCGACGCGCAGCACCACGCGCTCGAGCGCCCGGGCTTGATCGTCGAGCCGCTTGAGCGACGCCAGTCGATCGGCTTGGCCGAGCCTCGCGCGGCTCACCGCGTCGCGCATCACCCTCAACGTCTCGTCGTAGACCTTGAGCGGCACGGGGAAGGGATGGCCGTCCTTGCCGCCGTGCGCGAAGGAGAACCTCGCGGGATCCGAGAAGCGCGCGGGGGTGCCGTGGACGACCTCCGCCACGAGCGCCAGCGCGCGGATCGTCCGCTCGCCCACGCCGGGCGTCTCCAGCAGGTCGACGAAGTCCGTCGGGCCGCGCGCTTGGGCGGCGAGGATCGCGGCGCCGAGGCGCTTCTCGTGGACGTCGCCCGGGCGCACGTCGTGGTGGCTCGGCATCGACAGGTGCGGCCACGGGAGCGAGGCCTGCGCCGCCCGCGCGCGCTCCGGTCGCTCGCCCTCGATCCCCCGCAGCTCCCGCAACACACGCTCGGGTCCCGCCCCGACGAGCTCCCCCTGCGCGCCGCGCGCCCCTTCCGCGAGCTCGCCGGTCAGGTGGAGGGC
>CAYYKK010000012.1:0-52543 GCA_964467935.1 uncultured Polyangiaceae bacterium | reverse complement strand
GACGGGAACTGGAGCCGCGCGTTGGAGCGCTCCGATCGCGCTCGCGATCGCGTCCGCGTCCATCACGCTCCGCCTGAAGCTCGACGCGCTCCCCGACGTCACGCAAAACCAGGTGCTCGTGCTCACCGGCGCGCCGGGGCTCACGCCCGAGGAGGTCGAGCGGCGCGTGAGCCTCCCGATCGAGCTCGCCGTCTCCGGCCTGCCGGGGCTCGTGGAGCGGCGCAGCATCTCGAGGTACGGCATCTCGTCCGTCACGGTGGTGTTCGAGGATCGCGTCGATCCGAACCTCGCGCGGCAGATGGTGTCGGAGCGCATCTCCGGTGTCGCCTCCAGCCTGCCGGACGGCGCAGGACCTCCCGAGCTCGGACCGCTCACCGGCGGTCTCGGCGAGGTGTTTCACTTCACGCTGAGCTCACCGTCGCGCACGCCGGCGGAGCTGCTCGAGATCGCGACGCTGCGCGTGGCTCCGCTCCTGCGATCGGTGCCGGGCGTCGTCGAGGTCAACACGTGGGGAGGCGAACGTCGATCGATCCAGGTCACCGCCGATCCGGCGAAGCTCGCGCAGCAGAGCCTCACGCTCGACGATCTCCGCGCGGCGCTCCTCCGCGCCACCGGCAGCGCCGCCGCGGGCAGCGTGCCGCTCGGATCGGGGCAAGCGCTGCTCCGCGCGATCGCGAGGCCGCTGACGCCGACCGAGCTCGGCTACGCGGTCGTCAAGCGCGACGGTGATCACCTGCTGCGCGTCTCGGACGTCGCGGAGCTCGGCACGCGCGGGTTGCCACGCATCGGTGCGTCGACGGGGAACGGCGCCGGCGAGGTCGTCTACCTGATGGCGCAGATGCTCCGCGGCGACAACGCGCTCGAGGTGATGAACCGCCTGAAGGAGCGCATGCCCGAGGTCCAGCGGACGCTCCCGGACGACGTGCGGCTCACGGTCGTGTACGACCGGAGCAAGCTCGTCAACGCGACGCTCAAGACCGTCGGCAAGAGCCTGCTCGAGGGCGGCCTCCTCGTCATCGCCGTGCTCTTCGCCATGCTCGGTAGCCTCCGCGCGGGGTTGGTCGTCGCGTCGGTGATCCCGCTGTCGATGCTCGGCGCCGGCGTCGGCATGGTGAGCATGGACCTCGCCGGCAACCTCATGAGCCTGGGCGCGATCGACTTCGGCCTCGTGGTGGACGGCGCGGTCGTGCTCGTCGAGCAGCTCTTCCACGCCGAGCATCACGATCCACCGAAGACCGGCGAGCCTCGTCGCCAGTGGATGACCCGCATCACGACGTCCGTCGCCTCGCCGATGCTCTTCTCGATGCTGACGATCCTGCTCGTCTACGCGCCGATCGTCCTCTTGACCGGCGTCGACGGGAAGATGTTCCGGCCGATGGCGCTCACGGTGGTGTTCGCGCTCACGAGCTCGCTCATCCTGTCGCTCACGTACGTCCCGGCCATGTCGAGCCTGTTCCTGCGCGATCGCGACGTTCCGAAGAAGGACACGATCCTCGTGCGGCTCATCACGAGAGTGAACGAGCCGTTCCTCATGCTCGTGACGAAGAACCCGGTCGTCGTCGCGATCCTCGCCGTGGCCGCGCTCGGCGCTGGCGTCGTGTTCGCGGCGCGCCTCGGCACCGAGTTCACGCCGCAGCTCGACGAGGGCGACCTCGTCGTCCAGACCACGCGCAACGCCGACATTCGACTCGAGACGGCGGTCGATCGCGCAGGCAGGTTCGAGCGCGCCGTCGGCGCAGTCCCCGAGGTGACGGCCGTCGTCTCGCGCATCGGCAGCCCGGCCGTCGCGACCGACATCATGGGGCTCGAGCAGGCCGACGTGTTCGTGACCCTCAAGCCGAGGAGCGAGTGGCGCCCCGGCCTCACGCGCGACGAGCTCATCCGCGACGTCGAGCGAGCGATCGCCGCGCATGATCCCGACAGCGAGCCCTCGATCACGCAGCCCATCCAGATGCGCTTCAACGAGCTGCTCGGCGGGAGCGTCACCGACGTGTCGGTGAGCGTCTACGGCGACGATCTCGGCGAGCTGCGACGGCTCGCGGAGGAGATCCACGCGGCGCTGCACGAGGTGAAGGGCGCGGCGGACGTGCGGGTGCTCGCGCCCCCCGACGTGTCGCTCGTCCAAGTCAGCCCGAAGCCTCTCGAGGCGGCCGGCGCGGGCCTTCAGGTCGGCGAGGTGCTGGATGCCGTCGAGGCGCTGAGGAGCGGCCTGCCCGTGGGCACGACGTACGACGGCCCGCTCGCGATCCCGATCGTGCTCAGGCTGCCGGGCGGATCGAGCGCGTTCGATCTCGAAGCCGTCGCGCTGCCGACGCCTCGCGGCGGGCTCGTTCCCCTCGGGCGCGTCGCGAGCATCGACAAGCTCTCGACGCCGAGCCTCGTGAACCACCTCGACGGTCAGCGCCGGTTGATGGTGGGCTTCAACGTCCGCGGCACCGACCTCGGCGCGCTGGTCGACGCAGCCCAGAAGGCGATCGCCAGGGAAGTGAAGGTCCCGAAGGGCTATCGACTCGTCTGGGGCGGGCAGTTCGAGTCGCTGAGCGCTGCGAAGGCGCGGCTCGCGATCGTGATCCCGGCGGTGCTCGTCCTGATCCTGCTGATGCTCTACGCGGCGTTCCGGCGCGTGCGTCCCGTCCTCGTCATCTTCTTCAACGTGCCGTTCGCGTGCGTCGGCGGCATCATGGCGCTCACGCTGCGCGGCATGCCGGTCTCGATGAGCGCGGCGGTGGGCTTCATCGCGCTCTCGGGCATCGCCGTCTTGAACGGCGTCGTCCTCCTCTCGCGCCTCATCGAGGCCGAGGAGCGAGGATCGACGGCGGCCGAGGCGGCGATCCTCGCAGCGCGCGCGCGCGCACGGCCCGTCATCATGACCGCGCTCGTCGCGTCGCTCGGCTTCTTGCCGATGATGCTCGCCACCGGCGTCGGCTCCGAGGTGCAGCGCCCGCTCGCCACGGTCGTCGTCGGGGGCCTCGTCACGTCGACCGGCCTCACGCTCCTCATCATCCCGTCGCTCTATCCGTGGTTCCGAATCCCCCGGTTTCTCACGCGGTTCCTCTGGCTCGGCTTCCGATGAGCGCCCGCGTCGACGAGTCGCTCGCGGACCAAGAGGACGGATATAGTCACGGCGTGAAGATCCTCGTCGTCGAAGACGAGACGAAGATGGCGCGCCTGCTCGAGCGCGGCCTCCGCGAGGAGGGCCATCAAGTCGACCTCTGCACCACGGGGACTGCCGCGCTCAGGCAAGGGGCGCTCATCGCGTACGACGTCATCCTCCTCGACTGGTCGTTGCCCGAGATGGACGGCCTCGAGGTCCTCCGTCGTTGGCGAGATCGGGGCATCCGCACGCCGGTATTGCTCCTCACGGCGCGCGGCACCGTCGGCGAGCGGGTCGCGGGGCTCCGAACGGGCGCCGACGACTACCTCACGAAGCCGTTCGACTTCGAGGAGCTCCTCGCCCGCGTCGAGGCGCTCCATCGGCGAGGCGCGGGCCACGAGACGCAGCCCAAGCTCGGTCCACTCACGCTCGATCCGAAGCGTCGCGAGCTCAGCCGCGGGGACGCGACGTGCTCGCTCACGAACCGCGAGTTCGCGCTCCTCTCCGAGCTCGCCGGCCACCTCGGCGAGACGGTGAGCCGCACGGAGCTCCTCGGCACGGTCTGGGGAACGACCTTCGACGGTCCGCCGAACGTGGTCGACGTCTACGTGGGTTACGTGCGGGCGAAGCTGCGCGAGCTCGCGGGCGACGCCGTGACGATCGAGGCCGTGCGAGGCATCGGCTATCGCCTCGTCGTCCCGCGCGAGCCGCGAGGGCATCGTTGAAGGTCCAGACGCGGCTGTTGCTCTTCGGCGTCGTCGCGCCGACGGTCGCGCTCATCGCCTCGTCGCTCGTGTCGGGTCAGCTGTTTCGGCTGAGCCTGCTCCGAGGCGTCGATCGCGAGCTCGTCTCGCGCGCCGCGGTCGAGAGCGTCAGCCTCTTCGACCGCCCCGGCGGTCAACCCCACGTCCACCTCGGTCGGTCTCCTCTCGCGGAGCAAGTGCGTCATTTCGAGGCCTACAGCGCGCTCTTCGGACCCGACGGCGCGCGCGTCGCCGAGTACCCGCCGGGATCGGAGCGTCTCAAGGCGCCCAGCGACGCGGAAGCGCCGAAGGACTTCGGCGCTCCGATCTTGAGGACGCGCGCCGCGCCGGACGGGCACGACCATCGCGAGCTGCTCCTTCGCGTCCGCTCGGACGACGGCGCTCCTTACGTGCTCGCGCTCGGCAGCTCGCTCGAGGACGTCGACGTGACGATGCGCCTCTACTACGAGACCACGCTCAGCATCTGCGCGGCGATCGCCGTGGCCCTCGTGATCCTCTCCGTGTGGCAGGCGCGGCGCATCAGCTCACGGCTCGTCCGGATGGCGTCTCAGCTCCCGCGGCTCGACGCCGGTCGGTTCGATCTCGAGCTGCCGAAGGACGCGACGGGCGACGAGATCGCTGCGCTCGGGCGCGCCCTCGAGCAAGCGTTGGTCAAGCTCCGAGCCGCGCGCGACGCCGAGGCGCGCTTCATCGCCAACGCCGCGCACGAGCTCCGCACACCGCTCGGCGTCATGCGCACCGAGATGGATCTCGCGCTCCGCCGCGAGCGCTCCCCCGAGGAGCTCCGCAGCGCCCTCTCGGAGGCGCGCGACGAGGTGGATCGGCTCGCGCTGCTCGCGAGCAAGCTGCTCGATCTGAAGGCGGCTCGCGGCGTGGCGTGGTCCCCCGAGCGGAGCGACGTCGCGGCGATCGTGCGGGCGGCCGCCGACGCCGCGATCCGCGAGGCGCGCGGTCGCGACGTGGAGATCGCCTGCGACGCGCCGGACCATGCGATCGCGGACGTGGACCCGGAGGCGCTGCGACAGCTCGTCGACAACCTCGTGGGCAACGCGCTCAAGTTCGCCCCCGACGGCTCGACCGTCCGCCTCGGCCTCGAAGAGAGCCCGACGCACCTGGTCCTCGCGGTCGAAGACGAGGGGCCGGGCGTTCCGGAGCAGGAGCGCGAGCGCGTGTTCGAGCCGTTCTTCCGCGGCGCCGGCACGAAGGGACAGGGCTCGGGCCTCGGCCTCGCGATCGTCCGCGAGATCGCCGCGAGGCACGGGGGGCGTGCGTTCGTCGATCGCGCGGAGCGCGGCGCGAAGTTCGTGGTGGAGCTGCCGAAGGCGGGGGGATCGACCGCGCCCGATCAAGGGGAGCCCGGCGACCCGCCCTGAGCGGAGCGTGTCGCGGCCCCGAGCTCGTCGGCGACGAGGCCGGCGAGGATCTCGCGCGGCGCCCCCGCGCTCCCGGTCACCGCGTGGCGCGCCGAACGCGGCTCGAAGCGCACGAGCCGATCGCCCATCGCGATCGCGTCACCGAGGTCGTGCGTGACGATCACCGCGGGAATGTCCCGAGCGTCGATCGCGGCGCGGAGGGTCTTGCGTAGATCGCGACGCCCCTCGAGGTCGATCGCGGCGAAGGGCTCGTCGAGGAGCAGCAGGGCGGGACGCGACGCGAGCGCGCGGGCGAGAGCGACGCGCTGCTTCTCGCCGCCCGAGAGCGAGGCGGGTCGACGCCGCCGCAGCGCCGCGAGGCCGAGCTCGTCGAGGAGCGTCGCGACCTCCGCGTCGCTCGTGCTCGCGCCATGTCGACCGAGGGCGAACGCCACGTTCTCTTCCACGTCGAGGAACGGAAACAGCGCCTGGTGCTGGGGAACGTACCCGATGCGGCGGCGATGCACCGGCACGTCGGTCGCCGTCGCATCGTCGAAGAGCGGCGCCCCGGCGAGCGCGACGCGGCCGCGCGCGGGACGCACGAGCCCCGCCAGCGCGCGGAGCGTGAGCGTCTTGCCCGCGCCCGAGGGACCGAAGAAGACGAGCACGCCCTCCTCGAGCACGAAGCGCGCCTCGACCGAGAACGACTCGTCGCCCGCGCCCGCGCGTACGAGCAGGTCCGCCTCGAGCGCGCGGTGCTCGCTCACGCCTCGTCTCTCCTCGTCGCGCGCGCCGCCACGATCGCGACCGTGAGCGACACCACCGAGAGGATCGCGACGTACGCGTACGCACGTCCGTCATCGCCCGCTTGGTAGGCGGCGAAGATCTCGATCGGCATCGTGTTCGTCTTGCCGGGGATGTTCCCGGCCAACATGAGCGTGGCGCCGAACTCGCCGACCGCCCGCGCGAACGCGAGCGCGAGCGCCGCCACGAGGCCACGAGAGGCCGAGCGGAGCGAGACGCGGAAGAACACCTCCGCGGGGCCGAGCCCCAAGGTGCGCGCGACGTCCTCGAGATCCCTCGGCACCGCGAGGAGCGCCGGCTCGAGGGTCTTCACGAGCATCGGCAGCGAGACGACGCTCGAGGCGATGACGGCGCCCGCGGGCGAGAACACCACGCGCGCATCGAAGACCCTCTCGAGCACGCTCCCGAGCGGCCCTCGGCGGCCGAGCACGATCACGAGGAGGAAGCCGACGACCGAGGGCGGCAGCACGAGCGGGAGATGGACGAGCGCGTCGACGACGAAGCGGAGGCGGTGGCGCGTCCGTGACTGGAGCGCGGCGATCGCGATCCCGAGGGGCGCGGTGACGAGGAGGCTCGCGAGCGCGACCTCGCACGAAAGCCACACGGGGAAGCTGTCGGCGCTCGTCACGATCCACGGCCCCCGAAGAGAGGCGCGCTCACCCAGGCGCCTCGAACCCGAACCCGACCAGGATGGCTCGGCCCTCGGGCGCCGTCAGGAACGACAAGAGCTCCCCCGCGCGATGCGCCTCCCGCGCGTCGCGCACCACGCCGCCGACGACGAGCGCGCGCGGCGCCCACGGCGCTCTCGCGCGATCGAGCAACACCACGTCGTCGATCCCGTGGAGCTCCGTCTCGTAGACGATCGCCGCGCCGACCTCGCCTCGTCGGGTGTACGCGAGCACCGCCGACACGTCGGCGCCGAGGACGAGCCGATCCTTCACGAGCTGCCAGCGGCCGAGCTTCTCGAGCGCCTCCTTCGCGTATTGTCCCGCGGGGACCGCGCCAGGGTCACCGACGGCGATGCGCTCGCCGGGCGGCAGGGTGTCGATCGTCTCGAACGTGAGCTTCGGCGCGGTCTCTCCGGCGCGCGGCCTCGGGGCGATCAAGACGAGCCGGTTCTCCGCCACCACGGTGCGGCTCTCGGCCGCCACGCGCCCCGCCTTCACGAGCCGGTCGACGGGCTTGTCGCTCGCGAAGAGGACGCCGTCGATCGGGGCGCCGGCCTCGACCTCCTTCGCGAGGTCCCCCGAGGCGCCGAAGGTCGCGACGACGGCCGCCCCGGGACGCGCCCGCGAGAACGCGGACACGAGGTCGGGGAACACGAGCCGAAGGCTCGCCGCGGCGGCGATCGTGGCCTCGCCCTTGTCACGCCGACACGCGCCGACAGCGACCAGCGACGCGCCCACCGCGGCACCGAGCGCCGCCCGACGGGACATCCGCGGGCCGGTCATGACCCCAACGACGCGACGACGCGCGCCGCGACGAAGAGCCCGAGCACGGCGAGCCACGCGATCGACACCCATCGCCGTCCGGCGCGAAATCCCCACAGCGGCGCGAGCGGCGGGACGACGAGGGCGACGAGGCCACGCCAGCGCGGCTGGTGCGCGAAGAACAGGAGCCCGGACAGCGCCACGTGCAGCGTGACGAAGGTCGCGAACCCGACGACGAGGAAGATGACGAGGACGACGTCCAAGGCGGGCCGAGTCTAGCAGCGCGCCACGCGCGCGTGCCCCTTCTCGACGAACGCGCGGCGTGCGCGGCGCGCCTCTGAAGCGAGCTATGATGCGTCCGACGTGGCTCGCTTCAAGGACCTCACCGACAACCTCGATCGCGCGCTCCGCGACGCGGAGGTGGCGACCGAGCGCGTCGTACAGCGCGCGTCGGCGTACGTCGAGACGTCGCTCGCCAAGGCGCAGACACGCGCGCTCGGTCTTCCGGCGTGGCTCGCGCTCCTCGCCGACCCCGAGCCCACCTCTCCTCCGTTCGGCCTGCCGCTCTCGTTCGTCGACACGCTCGACGTGTCGACGGGTCGGCTCCGCGTGTTCCGGCTCGAGGGCGAGACGAAGACCGGAGCGACCGAGGGGGGCGGGAACGGCACCGCCGCCGGCAAGAGCGCGCGCGAAGACCTCGTCGTCGGCCCGGGCCCCGTCGCGATCCAGATCGCGCGCGCGCAGGACGGCTCCCACGCGCGCTACCTCGTCCTTCGGTTCGGGCCCGAGCGCGTGACCGTCTGGACGCTCTTCGCCGAGCGGCGGCGCGACGAGCGCCTGCACGTCCGCAACGCCGTCGAGCTCAGCCGGGACGACTTCACCTCCGCGCTCGCCGGCCGCCAGTCGCTCGCGCAGGGCATCGCCCGCTTCTCCCTCGGCCTCGCGTTCGGGCCGAACGCCTGGCGGTCCGTCTTCCTGGGTCGCGACGCGCGCGGCACCCTCGCCGCGATGGTCTTCGACCTCGAGCCGGGCACTGAACGGCCTCGGAGCGGCTGATGCACGAGCTTCTTCGCGACGCGCTCGAAACGGCTGCTAGACTCGCGCGACAGTGAGCGACTCTCACCCCTCCGCGCAAAGGCCCATCCACCTCGGGATCCTCGGCGGCGCCGTGCTCAGCGCGGCCATCGGCCTCGCGATCTCGCGCCCCGCCGACGCCGACAGCGACACGATGCCGCTCAGCCAGGTGAAGCCCGGGATGAAGGGCTACGGCCTCACCGTCATGAGCGGCACGAAGCCCGAGAAGTTCGACGTCGAGATCATCTCGACGCTCACGAACTTCCGCCCGAACCAAGACCTCATCCTCATCAAGACCCCGAACCCGCGCCTCGACGTCGCGCACACCGTGGCGGGCATGAGCGGCAGCCCCATCTACCTCGAGGGCAAGATGATCGGCGCCTACGCCTACGGCTGGACGTTCGGCGCCGAGCCCATCGCCGGCGTCACGCCGATCGACAACATGATCTCGGAGCTGAAAAAGCCCATCCCGCCGCTGTTTCTGCCGCGCGCGGGCATCGGGGCAGGCCACAAGATCGCGTCCGCGGGCGCCGATCACGCGCCCTCCCCGCGCGCGTTCAGCACGGCCGACGCGTTCGACTACGATCTCTCGTCGCACGCGAAGCAGCTCGCGACGAAGGCCCAGACCGAGCGCGGCGCGTCGTCCACGCTCGTCCCCGCCGAGACCCCCATCCTCTTCGGCGGAATGACCCCGAGCGCCATGGCGATGGCCGAGTCCTCACTCTCGCCGATGGGCCTCGACGCCCTCGCCGCCGGCGGCAGCACCGGCAAGGACGATCCCGACGCGCCGAAGGCCTACGAGGACGGCGGCGCCATCGGCGTCCAGCTCTTGCGCGGCGACGTCTCGGCGATGGGCCTCGGCACGGTCACGCGCGTCACCGGCGACAAGCTCGTCGCGTTCGGTCACCCGATGATGGGCGGCGGCGCGAGCGATCTCCCCACCGCGATCGCGAAGGTCCACTGGATCCTCGCGAGCACGAACCGCTCCTTCAAGATCGGCGAGGCGGTCCGCACGATGGGGACGCTCGTCAACGATCGGCAGGCCGCCATCGTCGTCGACTCGAAGCGCGAGGCCTCGACGTTCCCCATCCACATCGACATCCAAGGCGTCGAGGGCGCCGCGAAGTCGAAGTGGGACTGCATCGCCTCGCACGACCCGTTCATGGCGCCGATGTTCACGGCGATGGCCATCGGCAGCGCCCTCGAGACCACCACCGCCGAACGCGGCGACATGACGTGGCGCGCCACGACGAAGCTCAAGGTCGCAGGCTACGGCACGATCGAGCTCATCGACTTCGGCTCCGGGAGCGGCGATCCGATCAGCGCCGACAGCTTCGGCCGCAGCCGCATCGTGCGGTCGCTGGGCGCGCTCCTCAACAACCCCTGGGAGGACGTGCGGATCGAGGGCGTCGACACGACCGTCAAGGTGTCGTTCAAGCGCGAGGTCGCGATGATCCGCGGCACGACGCCGCTCGAGCAGGAGCTGGATCCGGGCGAGCCGCTGCACGTCAAAGTCGACCTGGTGCCCTACCTCGGCAAGCTCGAGTCGAAGGTCATCGAGATCCCGATCCCGAAGGACTACGCGGGCCAGGACGTCGACATCGACCTCGCCCCCGGATACGACGTCGACCGACCGCGCGCCGCCGCCGAGAGCGTGGCCGACCTCGTCGCGCAGCTGACCAACCCGACCTTCCCCGAGGAGAGCCTCGTCGCGACCCTGCGCATCCAGGACGAGTCCGGCGCCTCGTTCAAGGGCCGCGTCGCGACGCGCCTGCCGCCGGGCGCGCTCGACACCCTGAAGACCAGCGCCTCGTCGATCTCACCGGACACCTTCGGCGCCTACCAACAGACGAGCTTCCCGATGCAGCGCTTCGTCGTCGGCCGCGATCGCGTCCACGTGAAGATCCGCCCGAACGTGAAGTGACGCCGCCGAAGCCCCGTCGAGTTGCAACGACGTAGTGATTGAGTCGAAGTAACGAAAGCATCTGGACCGCAAAAATAGCAGTCGCAACGCACGCGAATCGATCATGAAACGAACCTCGCTCCGAACCTCCTCCGTGCCCTCGCTCCTCGGTCTCGGCCTCTCGTTCGCGCTCGCGATGGCGGCGTCGCCGCGCGCGGCGGGCGCGGTCGGCACCCGCTCGTTCGACCTCGACTCGCTCGACGAGCTGAGCGGCGGCGACCTGTCGAACGTGTCGATCGACTCCCGCGGCGCCATCCGCGCGGGCTTCGACCTGGGCAAGGTGCCCATCACCGAGGCGCAGTCCGCGTGGGGCTCGGTGCTCCTGCCCGACGGGAGCGTCCTCATCGGCACGGGCAACGAGGGCAAGATCATCCGCGTCGCGAACGGCCAGGTGTCGGTCGCGGCGACCACGGGTGAGATGGCCGTCAGCTCGCTCGCGATCGCGTGGAACGGCGACGTCATCGCGGGCACGTTCCCGAAGGGGCGCCTCTTCAAGCTCCCGAAGGGCGAGGGCAAGGGATCCGCGGCGCAGCCGTTCGGCTCGGGGCTCGAGGGCGTCGAGTACGTCTGGGCGCTCGCCTTCGACGCGAAGAGCAAGTCCCTCTACGCGGCGACGGGCCCCGAAGGGAAGGTGCTGCGCATCGACGAGAGCGGCAGGGCGCAGGTCTATTACGACGCCGAGGACGCGCACATCGTCTCGCTCGCCGTCTCGGCCGACGGCACCGTCTACGCCGGCACGAGCGGCAAGGCGCTCCTCTTCGAGATCTCCGGTCCCGGGCGGGCCAAGGTCCTCTACGACTTCGACGCGGACGACGTGTCGGCCATCGCCGTCGCCAAGGACGGGACGGTCTGGGCGACCGCGAACAAGTACAGCGGCAGCTTCTCGCTCCCGAGCAAGGGCGGCGGCAGCATGGCGGGCCCGTCGGCGTCGCGCCCCTCGAAGCCCGGCGAAGGCGTGCTCTATCGATTCAAGGGCGGCACGCCCGAAGAGATGATGAGCGACAAGAAGACCCACTACCAGTCGCTCGCCCTCGACGACGCGGGGATGCCCTTCGTGGGCACGGGCGCCGAGGGCCGCGTCTACACCGTCGACGACAACCACCTCACCCGCCTCGTCGCCGACACCGACTCGCGCCAGATCGGCTCGCTCCTCGTCTCCGGCAAGCGGCGCTTCCTCGTCGGCTCCGATCCCGTGGCGCTCCGCGACATCAAGGGCGAAGGCGGCACCGAGGCCGTGTGGACGAGCAAGGTGCTCGACGCGGGCATGCGCGCGACGTTCGGCAACCTCGCGTGGCGCGGGGCCGGCACGGTCGAGATGTCGACCCGCTCGGGCAGCACGCTCGAGCCCGACGCGTCGTGGTCCGCGTGGACGGTCCTCGGCACCGCGCCCGGCAAGGTGAAGAGCCCGCCGGGACGCTACGTGCAGATGCGCGCGCGCTTCGCGAAGGACGCGAAGGCGTTCGTGAACGAGATCCATCTCGCGTTCGTGACCGACAACGCGCGCGCGATCGTGTCGAGCATCACCGCCGAGAGCAAAGCGCAGAAGAAGGGCTCGCTCTCGACCGGCATCGTGTCGTCGGGCGGCAAGGTGTCGAAGCCCTCCGCGACCGTCTCTCTCAAGTGGGACGTCGAGAACCCGGACAAGGACGAGCTGCGCTACCGCGTCTCCTACCGCCTCGAGGGTCAGAGCACGTGGCGCGACGCCCTGAAGCCCGGCGAGATCTTCACCGGCACGAGCTACGAGTGGGACACCACGACGCTCCCCGAGGGGCTCTACCGCGTGAAGGTCGAGGCCACCGACGAGCTCGTGAACCCGCCGGACCGCGTCACGCGGCACAGCCTCGAGTCCTCCACGGTGCTCGTCGACAACACGCCGCCCGTCTTCAAGTCGGTCTCGCTGAACGGTCGCAAGCTCAGCGGCGAGGTCAGCGACGGCCTCGGACCGATCGCGCGGATCGAGGTCGCGATCGCCGGCACCGACGACTGGCGCCCGATCTTCCCGAGCGACAGCGTGTTCGACGACGCGAGCGAGAAGTTCGACGTCGACCTCTCGAGCCTGGTCCCGCCTGGCTCGAAGCTCATCGCGATCCGCGCCTACGATCAGGCCGGAAACGCCGTGAGCCGCGAGCTCGAGGCGAAGTAGCCAGCGCCGAACGTAGCCGGCGTCGCGCGCTTCACTCGCTGGCGCACGTGATGATGGCCCTCGCGCCGCGCACGGGCTCGCCGTGATTGACGAACCGCACCGCGTGCTTCTCGTCGGGGCGGCACGACGACAGGAGGTCGGGGTCGCCGATCGGTGGGTTCGTCGTGGCGTCGAGATAGCACCACCCGTCGACGGCGACCTTGGCGACGTCGTCGTCGCTGAGGGACTGACACGCCGTCCGCTGCGCCTCGTCGAGCACCTGCGTGATCTCGCAGAAGCAGTCCCATGACGCCTCCGCCGTCGCCTCGCTCCTCACGGCCTCGATCGCCTCCGCCTTCTGCACCGGCCGGCGCGCCGCACCGTCGCACGAGCACGTCTCGCCGTCGGCGAGGGTACGCGCCTCGATCGCCAGGCACGAGACCTGCCCCTTCGGGTCGGCGGTCAGCTTGGTCGGCAGGCACTGCGCCGCGAGCTTGTACTTCAGCTGATCCACGATCGCGTTGACCGCGGGATCGTAGCCGTAGCCGCGGACGTCGGACGGGTTCGAGAGGTCCGCCGGACACACGCTCGCGACGATCCCCTGCCCCTTCATGCCCTCGAGCACAGCGAGCTGTCGCAAGCCCGGGTACGCCTTCGCGCGCGTCTGTTTGCCCGCCTCGCACAGGCTCGGATCGTCTGCGCAGTCGCTGTTTCCACAGGACGCGCCGCAGTCGAGATCGAACACGCACGCGTACTCGAGCCGCTGGTTCTGCGTGTCGTGGTCGGTCCCGTTGATGCCGTTCGCGGCCGACGGGCTCGCCTGCAGCAGATCGCTCGTCCCCTGCCGCGGCGTGGGTGACTCGACCATGAACGGATCGGTCGGCGGCACGTGCCGCGACGGATCGCCGACGAGCGCGTCGAACGCCTTGTCGGCCACGAGCTCGTCGTAGCTCTTGAAGCCCTGGTGCACGTCGGGCTTTCCGTCGGCTCCGGCGCGCGCGATCGCCTGCCACGGCACGCCGACGATCCCGGCGAAGAAGATCCGATCGGCGGTGCGCGTCGCCACCTTCTCCCCAGTCAGGTTCGAGAGCAGGGGGTTGTCGACCGGGGTCGATCCGCTCGTCACCGCCAGATCGGCGCGCGCCGGATCGATGCGCTTCTGCGTGAACGCGTTCACGTAGCGCTCGATGGGATAGAGGAAGTCGATGCCGTAGCGCCGCTTCTGATCGAAGCAGTGCAGGCCCTGCGGATCCTCGTTCGCCGCGTAGCGCGGAGCGCCTGCGCACGCCGGGTCGACGGGGCAGCCCGCGGGCGGCGTCTTCTGGCCGCAGCTGTAGCAGCACGCATCGTTCGGATCGTTCGCGCACGCGCTCGACGCCTTGAAGAAAGGCTGATTCTGCATGAGGTTGAAGCCCGGCCCGTCGGGGATGAACGAGCAGTCGTTCTCGTCGGTGAGCATGAGGATCGCGACGAGCGAGTCCGGGCGAAGGAACTCCGCTCGCTGCGTGAGCACGAGCTGGTCGATCTCGGCGGACTTGCGGTTCGTGTCGAGGACCCCGGCGCCGCCGGGGATGCGCTCGAGCGAAGCGTAGGGCGCGGGGTCGACGAGGAACCGCACGACGCTCTCGAGCTGCATCTCGTAGCCGCACCCGTCCTGACCGACGCCGGCGACCAGATCGGTGAGGCCCTTCTGGAACGCCGCTTGATCGCCGATCCCGCCGCGCTTGCCGGGGCTCGGATCCCACGCGAGGAAGCCCTGCCCGCGGTACGTGTCGACCACGCCCCCCGTCGCCGACCGCGAGACGAGGTGCCCCGCGTCGTCGACGTGCGCGGCGCCGCTGCAACCGCCGCCGTTCATGTCGCCGAGGCTCGACGTGACGATGCCGACGTTGATGTCGGCGAGCGGCTTGAACTCGCGCTTGGCCCCGTCGGGACAGGGATCACCAGGCTTGTCGGGCTGCGTCGCGGCGAGCGCGCCGTCCTTCGTGATGCACGAAGGGTTCACGAGCCGATCGACGAGCTTCGGGACGGCGCTCGCGAGGATGAGCTGCTTGTCCCGCATCGACGACGAGTCGTCGATCGCGAGCAGGACGTCGAGCCGATCGATCGGCACCGGCAGCTGATCGACGACGATCTTCGTCGTGCGAGGCTCGACGGGCTCGATCGGCCTCTCCAGGCACCCCGCGGCGAGCGCGCCGACCACCGCGAGGACCGAGACCGAAGCGGCGACGCGCCCGGCGGCGCCACATGGATTCTCAGATACTTTTGAATCTACATCGCATTCGCTTTTTAGATGCATGATGGTGGTCCTCGACGTCTCGATCGGAGAGGCGGGCGCGTGGCGGCGCTGCACGCGGGCGCTCCGCGCGCACGTCGGCGCATCGACGCGACGGGCCCCGTTCACCGCCGCGCTCTCGAGTCAGTGGCGCCGACGCTCGGACGCCATCACCGAAAAGCGCGCCCGCCCTCGCCCCGCATCCCGGGTCACCATCGGTCGTCCGCGCCCCTCCGTCGAAGGCGTGGACCCGAGAAGCGGATCCGCCAACTCCGTTGCCGCCCGCCTCACCGCACCGGCGTCGCGCAGCGGGTCCTTTCCCCGCGAAACGGCCCGGCTACATGGCCGAGCGTTCAGGGCCCGTGCCATCCTCGAAATGGGCACGGGGAATGCTTGAAACCGGGTTGGCGAGACGGGTATCTTGAGACCCCTCACCCGCGGATCCCGGCCCAAGGATCCGGCGTCGACCGAACAGCTTGCTTCGATGCTCACCGAGCCACGGCTCGCACGAGCGCCTCGAAACGAGCACCTGTCTCGGCGGCGTCGATGGGTGGCGAGACCAGAGAGAGGATAGCGGCACCATGAGAACCAAGCTTGGTTTGAGCCTCGGCCTGATGAGCACGCTCGACATCGGCGTCGCGGCGAGCTCCGGGGGTTGCCCCAACCGGACGATCGAGCCGGTCGAGCCCCGAACGACCTCGACGATCGTCGAGCGCATCACGCAGACCGGCGTCGACAAGATCGACATCGTGCTCGCGATCGACAACTCGTCGTCGATGGACGACAAGCAGGCGATTCTGGCCGCTGCGGTCCCCGACCTCGTCGACCGCTTGGTCAACCCGCTCTGCGTCGACAAGGACGGGAACCCGGCCGCGACGCAGCCCACCAGCCCGACCGCCGATTGCGGCACCGGCTTCGACCGCGAGTTCAAGCCGATCGTCGACATCAACATCGGCATCGTCGACTCGAGCCTCGGCGCCGACGGCGCCGACCAGTGCTCGGACACCGACACGACGCGCAACAACAACGACCACGGTCACCTCGTCACGCGCGGCCAGATGGGCATGGCGGCGACGTACCAGAACAAGGGCTTCCTCGCGTGGGACCCGAACAGCAAGCGCGGCGGCACGACCGACCAAGCCAAGCTGAAGGCCGACCTCACCGACCTCGTCATCGGCACCGGGCAGATCGGCTGCGGCTACGAGCACCAGCTCGAGAGCGTCGTTCGCTTCCTCGTCGATCCGACCCCGTACGGTCAGCTCGACAAGGGCTCGGGTGGCATCCCGCCGGTGACCCCGTCGGGCACCGACCAGACGGTCCTCCAGCAGCGCAAGGACTTCCTGCGATCGAACTCGCTCCTCGCGATCATCATGCTGACCGACGAGAACGATTGCTCGGTCAACATCCTCGGGCCGCAGAACTACGCCGTGCTCAACGCGGCGCCGTTCTTCCGCGGCGCGAGCGTCTGCGCGACGAACCCGAACGACAAGTGCTGCTACAGCTGCGGTCTCGGGCCGCCCTCGGGCTGCAGCGCCGACCCGGGCTGCGGCACGCAGAAGCTCAGCGCGAACGAGGATCCGGTCAACCTGAAGTGCTGGAACCAGAAGAAGCGCTACGGCTTCGACGCGCTCTTCCCGGTCAAGCGCTACGTCAACGCGTTCTCGATGCTGACCATCGATCCGGCGAAGGCGGACCTCGACGCGACCGGCGCGAAATCGCCGGTGCAGAACCCCATCTTCACCGACCTCACGGGCACGGGTCAGCCGGTGCGCGATCCGGGCCTCGTGTTCTTCGCCGGCATCGTCGGCGTTCCCTACCAGGTCGCCGCGCGTGACCCGGCGGATCTGTCGAAGGGCTTCAAGAGCTTCGACGAGCTGTCGACGGCGGACAGCTCGGGCTCGAACTTCTGGACGAAGTACGTCGGCGACCCCGACGGTCACGTGGACCCGACCGATCCGATCATGGTCGAGGACTACAAGAAGCGCGGCGTGCCGGCCGGGTCGCCGAACGGTGGCGATCGCTCGATCGACACGACGGCGCCGACGGATCTCCAGTACACCTGCATCTTCGACCTCCCGACCCCGAAGCCGATGGGCGGCGACTGCAAGTCGGGGACCGAGCCCGACAACCCGCTCTGCACCGCGGGTGGCCAGCCGCAGATCAAGGCGAAGGCGTACCCCGGTCTGCGCGAGCTCGGCGTCATCCACGGCCTCGCGGGTCAAGGCATCGTGGCCTCGATCTGCCCGCAGAACGTGTCCGATCCGAGCAAGGCCAACTACGGCTATCGCCCGGCCGTCGGGACGATCATCGACCGCCTGAAGTCGAAGCTCGGCGGCCAGTGCCTGCCGCGCAAGCTCAACGCCGATCCGGAAGGCAACGTCCCGTGCATCGTCCTCGAGGCGTCACACAACGACAACGGCCAGGTCGACTGCTCGACGCTCCCGGGGCGCCAGGCCGTCGATGCGACCCACAAGGCGGCGATCGACGCGGCGAAGGCCGATCCGCTCGCGCCGAAGGACGCGAACGGTCAGGTCACGTGGAACAGCTTCTGCGAGATCAAGCAGCTCGCGGGCAAGCCCAGCGACCAGAACTCGGACAAGTACAAGTGCCAGAACATCCCCGACCCGACCCCCGACGGTCTCGACGGCTGGTGCTACATCGACGCGGCCGCGACGCCGCCGGTCGGCGATCCCGCGATCGTCGCCAAGTGCCCGCCGAACGAGCAGCGCCTCGTGCGCTTCGTCGGCAAGGGCGCCGTGCAATCGGGCGCGACGGCGCTCATCACGTGCTCGGGTGACACCGCGCAGTAAGCGCGCCCCCTCGAAGCGGCGACAGCGCGCGGCGGAGCTCGAGAGGGCTCCGCCGCCGTGCTTTTGTGCGCCGCGAGGGCGGAGAGATCGGAGCTCGTCGATCCCCGCGCGGAGGCGCTCGCCCGCTTGACGCACCCGTGGACCCGGGCGACGGGAGACGGCTCGTTTCGAGCCACGAAAGGTGTCGCCATGGCGGAAGGTCTGAATCGTGTGATGCTCCTCGGTAACCTCGGCGCCGACCCCGAGCTGCGTTTCACGCAGGGCGGGCAAGCCGTGCTCAACCTCCGCCTCGCGACGACCGAGAGCTACCTCGACAAGGATCGCGTCCGGAAGGAGCGCACCGACTGGCACAACGTCGTCATCTGGGGAAAGCGCGGGGAGGGCTTGGCGAAGGTGCTGGCCAAGGGCTCGACCATCTTCGTCGAGGGGTCGCTGCGCACCTCGAGCTACGACGATCGCGACGGCAACAAGCGCTACAAGACCGAGGTGGTCGCGCAGAACGTGATCCTCGCCGGGGGCGGCGGGCGCGGTCGCTCGACGACGCACGACGATCCGGGCGGCTACGAGCGCGGGCCCTCCCGCGGCGGCGGCGGCGGCGGCGGGCGCGGGAACGCCCCGGCCCACGACGAGCCCCCGGCGGACGACTTTGGTTTCGGCGGCGGCAACGACGACGACATCCCGTTCTGAACGCCGCGCGCCATCGCACGACCCGACCCTCTCCCGCGCGTCGGCGGGAGGGTGGTCTCGGCGAGCCCCATCCCCCCCGCGGGGTCGGGGCTCGTTGCGATTTGAGGCTTTTTCCCTTGCGGAAACCAAGGCTTCGCAAGAAATTCGTTCGAGGGGCCTCACATGACCAAGGCAGAGATCGTTCAGGTCATCTACGGCAGGCTGGGGGGCTTCTCGAAGAAGGAAGCTGCAGACCTGGTGGATCTCGTCTTCGAGACGATGAAAGAGACGCTCGCGCGCGGAGAGAAGATCAAAATCTCCGGCTTCGGAAACTTCGTTCTGCGCGACAAGCGACAGCGACAGGGTCGCAACCCGCAGACGGGAGATCCGATCGTGATCACCGAGCGTCGCGTCCTCAGCTTCAAGGCGAGTCAGATCCTCAAGCAGGGCTTGAACCCGCGAAGAGGCGGCGTGCAGAGCGAGGGCGGACGCAGCGACGGCGCGCGCACGGACGGACGATCCGACGGGGTCGCGCGCTTCGACGCCGTCCACCACGAGCGTCGCAGCGACGGGGGTGGGCACACGTCGATGGCCGCGAGCGGATCGTCCGCGAGCAGCCGGAGCGTGACCATCGAGGAGTAGCGTGCGACTCGAGAAGCTCTATTTCCGCATCGGCGAGGTCGCGACCATCGTGGGGGTCGAGCCTCACGTGCTTCGCTACTGGGAGAGCGAGTTCCGCTCGATCCGCCCGCAGAAGTCGTCGAAGGGCCAGCGCATCTATTCGCGCCGTGACGTCGAGACGCTGCAGAAGGTGAAGGAGCTGCTCTACGCGCATCGCTTCACGATCGCGGGAGCGCGTCGCAAGCTGCGCGAGGGCGGCGTCGAGCCTCCTGCCCCCGAAGCGATCGCCAGCGTCGACGAGCTGCGACGCGTGCGAGACGGACTGCTCGAAGCGCGGAGCGAGGCCGTCGCGTTCCTCGAGGAGCTCGAGCGCCTCTGAGCCCGGAGCTCGCGCGTCGCGAGATCTATCGCGAGCCGACGGGAGAGCCCTCCATCGTCGTCGACGCGCCGATGGGAGTCGAGGGCGGCGACGTCGAGCTCCCGGACGTCTCCAAGCTGCCGGGCGCGCACGTCGTCACCGCGATAGGGCTTCGTTCGGGCACGATCGCGCTGCGGTACGGCTGCGTTCGCGCGCCGTCGGATCGCTTCGTCCCCGGCGTGGAGAGCGTGCTCTTCGAGCGCGCGACGGCGCTCGCGCTGCGGGCGGCGCACGAGACGCCGAGCGAGCTCGGTCGCACCCGAGGCTCGTCGGACGAGACCGGTGGTCTCTACACCGAAGAGCTCGAAGGGCGCGCACGAGACCGGAAGATCGCCGTCGCGCACGCGCTCACCTTCGTCGGCGACGATCGCGACGCGCTCTTGTGCACCGTCGTCTGCTCGGAGGACGAGCGCGACGCGACGTGCTCGCGGGCGGTCGCGACGCTCCGGGTCGTGGGCGCGCACGCGCCGCCGCCGAAGCCCGGGATCGTGTCGCGCGCGGCGTTCTTCGCCGCGGATCATCCGACGGTCGCCCTCGGGGGCGGCGCGCTCGTCGTCGGGTTGGTCGTGGCGTGGATCCTTCGTGCACGACCTCGGGGCAAGCCCTGAGAGCCAGGGGACGCTCGTTTCGTCAGAAAGGTGCGACCCGCGGATCCGGCGGCTAAGCTCGCCGCGTGCGCTCGCAACACTTCGTCCCGCTCGCGGTGATCGTCTGCCTCGGCTGCCACGGCGCCGAGAAGGAGAAGCCATTCGATTCCATCGCGCACGATCCGAGCCTCAACGGCGGGGCCGGAAACGGGAACCAGGGGGGCGGCGGCGCGGGCGGTGCAGGCGGCGCAGGTGGCGCGGGTGGCGCGGGCGGCGCGGGCGGCGCGGGCGGCGCAGCCAGCCTGGCCTGCGCGAACGTCGGCGACGTGTGCGGCACGAACGGCCACTGCCTCTTCGAGACGAGCCCCGCGTCCGGCGCCCTCGCCTGCTCGCACGGGCAAGAGGGCGAGGCCTGCGATCCGACGATTGAACCCTGCGTCGCGGGCACGTGCCAGCCCTTCGTCACCGCGTCGAACGTCGTGTCCCGCTGCACCACCTGCACGACGAGCGGATCGATGTGCGAAGGCAGCGGCGTTTGCGTGATCGCGCTCACGCCGACCGGCTTCGGGCTCGTGTGCTCGCACGGAGGGCACGGCGAGCCGTGCACGATCGGCGGGGACTGCGCCTCGGGCCTCTGCGTCACGACCGTCACGGCCGGCGGCGTCGCGAAGCTCTGCAACTGAGGACGCGCGGTCGCCCGACGGGCCGACTCGCGTGTAGGCTCTCGGGGTGAGCATCGAACGCCGCCTCCTCCAAGACTCGCTCGACGAGCTCGCGCCGCGGCTGCGAGACGTCTCCGCGCGGATCCACGCGCACCCCGAGCTCCGCTTCGAGGAGCACCGCGCCGCCGCGTGGCTCGCGGAAGCGATCGAAGGAGAAGGCATCACCGTCGAGCGCGGCCTCGGCGGTCTCGCGACGGCGTTCCGCGCGCGCCTCGGCTCCGGCGCGGCGCCGCACGTCGCCATCCTCGCCGAGTACGACGCGCTGCCGGAGATCGGTCACGCGTGCGGCCACAACCTCATCGCCGCGGGCGCGCTCGGGGCGTTCCTCGCCCTCGCGAAGCAGCGCGATCGCATCGACGGCACGGTCGATCTCGTGGGAACGCCGGCGGAGGAGGGCGGCGGAGGCAAGATCCGCCTGCTCGAAGCGGGCGCGTTCGAGGGCGTCGACGCGGCGATGATGTTCCACCCGTTCGATCGCGATCTGACGATGCACCCGACGCTCGCCAGCGTGTGGCTCACGATGACGTTCCGCGGGACGCCCTCGCACGCGGCGATCGCGCCGTGGGAGGGCGCGAGCGCGCTCACCGCCTGCCTCGAGACCTTTCACCTCGTCGACGCGCAGCGCGTTCACTTTCGCGACGGCGTGCGGGTGCACGGGTACGTCACGAACGGGGGACAGGCGGTGAACATCATCCCCGAGCTCGCGGCCGCCGAGTTCTCGGTGCGCGCGACGAACGTCCGCGAGCTCGAGCGAGTGCGCGTGATCGTCGAGCGGTGCGCGCGCGGCGCGGCGCTCGCCTGCGGCGTCGAGGTCGAGATCGGCGTGCGCGAGGGCTACAAGGACCTGCGCAACAACACGGTGATGGCGAAGCGCTTCGGCGAGCACCTGCGCGCCCTCGGGCGGAGCCCGCGGGATCACGATCCGACGGTCGGCGCCGGCTCCACGGACATGGGCGACGTGTCCCACGCGGTGCCATCGATTCATCCGTGGATCGCGATCTGCGACGAGGGCGAGACGACGTGTCACCAACACGCGTTCGCTCGATGCGCGGCGAGCGAGCGCGGCGCGGTGTCGATGCTCGTCGCCGCCCACGCCATGGCGCTGACGACCGCCGATCTCGTCGAGGACGGCGCGCTGCTAGCCGACGTGAAGCGCCGGTTTCGCGAGGGCTGATCGTCGCTTCGCGATGCCTCGTCGCTTCGCGATGCCTCGTCGCTTCGCGATGCTCGTCGCTTCGCGAAGCCGGCATCGCTCTCACGGCGCCCGCCCCGCGCGTTCGCAGGGCTGGCTCGCCACGTTGGCGGAGAGGGCGGGATTCGAACCCGCGGTAGAGTTTCCCCTACGCGTGCTTAGCCAGCACGTGCCTTCGGCCGCTCGGCCACCTCCCCTTCCGCAGATCGTGCGACCCGTCGGAATGCGCGCGGACCTTACACGAAGAGCTCCGCCAACTCAACGCCCCGAAAGAGGGGCCGCCGACCTTGGCCGTGAACCGCACTCACGGCCAAGCGACGCGAACGCTGACGAACGTCAGTTCGGCGTGCCGCACTCGGCCCACACGAGGAAGTCCTTCTTCTCGGTGGCCGTGAGCGAGGGCACCGCGCCGCCGTTGTCGACGGCGCACGGCGGGCCGCCCGCCTTCGGGCAGTTCTGGCCGATGGGAGGCATGATGTTCGCGCCCGAGCCGTCGACGTCCGAGGCGCCGAGCTGCGCGGACTGCTTCGCGAGATCGTAGGTGTCGTAGTCGTAGCCGACCGTGGCGCCGTGCCGCGCATCACCGGTGCGCGTGCTCGAGTGGCAGTTCGTGCACTTCGCGATCACCCCGGAGATCTCGCTGTATTTCTTCGCGGTCTCTTGGGTGCAGTCGATGGGCCCACTGGAGGTGTCGCTGGTGCCGCAAGCAGCACCGAACGCCGCGATGCTCGCGATCCCAGCCCCAAGGACACCCGTAGCCAACAGTTTTCCGAGCATTCGTCGCTCCTCGTTACGTGAAGGATTCTGGAGCCCGCCCCCGAGCCGGGCTCGCCGGGAGTCTACGCGACGGCTCGAGCTCGGCCGAAGGAAAATTCAGAACGACCCCTCGGAAGCAGCACCCGGACGCCGAGGGTGACCTTTCGAAGCGGCCTGCGAAGAAAACTTTGCATCGTCCCCCGACGCCGACCGTCCAGTACCCATGCGCCTCTTCGTCGTCGCCCTCGCCCTGACCAGCCTCGCAGGCTGCACCCTGCGCCAGCAGGTCGCCCACGAGACCGCCTACGACTACAGCGACTACGACTACTACGACCACCCGTTCGCGACGTCGCCGTCGTACCGCGCGCCGAGCCCCGGCGTGGCGAGCGACCTCGCCGCGGGCGTCGCGGGACCCTCCGCAGGGCCCCCGGCCGTTCAGGGTCGCTGAGAGCCGGCGAAACGGCTGGCTTGCCCAGAGAAGGCGAGCCCCCTAGTCTCGCCGCCGGATGAACCCGCGATTCTATCCGGTCCTCATCACGCTCGCCACGACCGTGGGCTGCGTCGTCGCCGGCTCGGCCTTCAAGACCGAGTCGACGAACTTCCTGTGGCTCAACGGCGTCGTCGCGACGCTGGTCGTGTTCTGGGTCGTGAGCTCGCAACCGGCCTCGGCCGGCGGCGACGGTCGCATCGTCGACGCCCTCCGGGCGCTCGTGGGCGGCCGAAGGCCGCGCCTGCCGGACGGCGCGTCGAGCGAGCTCGAGGCCATCTTCGACGAGATCGAGGCGCTCGCTTCGCTGAAGAAGGAGAACGCCGATCTCGAGAAGCAGCTCGAGGCCGTCGAGCGAGAGCGCTCGGACTTCGAGCGGCGGGTCGAGGCGCTGAAGGGTGAAGCCGAGGAGCTGAAGCGCGAGATCACGCGCCACAAGGATCGGCCCGCGGCGGCGGTGGCGCAGGTCGACTTCACGGAGCTGCGCTCGCCCGCCGAGCAGCTCGACGAGCTCTTGAACCGCCTGGTCGAGCGCGTGCACGCCGTCTCCGACGGGACGCACGACGTGACCGAGCACGCGCGCGAGGTCGAGAAGTCGCTCGGCGAGGTGTTCCAGTCGATCGAGGCCCTCGCGACGAACGCCGAGGAGTCGAGCTCGAGCCTGCTCGAGATGACGACGACCAACGACGAGGTCGCCGCGAACGTGGGCGAGCTCGCCTCCAGCGTGCGCGAGACGGCCTCGTCGATCGAAGAGATGGCGTACTCGATCCGCGAGGTCGCGCGAAACGTCGACGCCCTGTCGCTGACGGCCGAAGAGACCTCGAGCTCGATGAACGAGATGGACGTCTCGATCGATCAGGTCCAGTCGAACGCGAACGAGACCGCGCGCCTCTCCGAGGAGGTCGCCCTCGACGCCGAGCGCGGCGCGGAGGCCATCCTGAAGACGATCGGTGAGATCTACCGCATCAAGGAGTCGAGCCAGGAGGCCGTGAGCGTCATCTCGAACCTCGGCTCGCGCATCGAGGCGATCGGCCAGATCCTCGCCGTCATCGACGACGTCGCCGAGCAGACGAACCTCCTCGCGCTGAACGCCGCGATCATCGCGGCGCAGGCCGGCGAGCACGGCAAGGGCTTCGCGGTCGTCGCCGACGAGATCAAAGATCTCGCCGAGCGCGCCGGCGGCAGCACGAAGGAGATCGCCGAGCTCATCAAGACGATCCAGGCCGAGTCGAAGAACGCCATCGGCGCGGTCGAGCGCGGCGCGCAGAACGTCGGGCGGGGCGTCGAGGTCTCGAACGAGGCCGAGCGGGCCCTGAAGAAGATCCTCGAGAGCTCGCAGAAGTCGACGAGCATGGTCCGCGCCATCGCGCGCGCGACGGTCGAACAGGCGAAGGGTTCGAAGCAGGTCACCGACGCGATCGGGCGCATCGCCGAGACGGTGCAGCAGATCGCAGCGGCGACCGCGCAGCAGGCCCGCGGCTCGGACCTCATCATGAAGAGCGCCGAGAAGATGCGCATGATCACCCAGCACGTCGAGCGCTCGAGCCAAGAGCAGGCGCGCGGCGGCCGACAGATCACGGGCGCGATCGAGCAGATCTCGAACATGGTCAACACCATCAACACGTCGCAGCGGAGCCAGACGCGCGGCGCGGAGCTGCTCGAGACGGCGAAGCGCATCGAGGAGGCGACGAAGCAGCAGTCGCAGGAGCTCGAGCGCCTCCTCTCGATGAACTCGAGGCTGCAGCGCGCGCTCGCGGCGATCAGCGCCAAGGGCTGACGATCCGCGCGGTCGACCCGACGGAGGCACCCGTGAAGAAGGACCTGCTCATCGCGATCGATCAGGGCACCACCGGCACGACGTCGCTGGTGATGGACACCGAGGGCAAGACGCTCTCGCGGCACACCGTCGAGTTCGCGCAGCACTTCCCCGAGCCGGGCTGGGTCGAGCACGATCCGGAGGAGATTTGGCGCAGCGTGGGCGAGAGCGTCGGCGGAGCGCTCTCGTCGATCGACGTCGCCCGCGTCGCGGCGATCGGCATCACGAACCAGCGCGAGACGACGCTCCTCTGGGATCGCGCGAGCGGGGCGCACGTGCATCGCGCGATCGTGTGGCAAGACCGCCGAACGGCCGCGCGCTGCGCCGAGCTCAAGGCGGCCGGCCACGAGGCGCTCGTGAGGGCGCGCACCGGCCTCGTGCTCGACCCGTACTTCAGCGGGACGAAGCTCGCGTGGATGCTCGAGAACGTCCCGGGTGCGCGGCCGAAGGCCGAGCGCGGCGAGCTCGCCTTCGGCACCATCGACAGCTTCCTCGTCCATCGACTCTCGGGCGGGGCGTCGCACGTCACCGACGTCACGAACGCGTCGCGCACGCTCCTCATGGGGCTCGAGTCGCTCGCGTGGGACGAGGAGATGATGCGCCTGCTCGGCGTCCCCGCGGCGGTCCTGCCTCGCATCGTCGCGTCGGCGGACCACATCGGGGTCACGCGCGGGGTCGGCTTCCTCCCCGACGGGATCCCGATCACGGGCATCGCCGGCGATCAGCAAGCCGCGCTGTTCGGTCAGGCGTGCTTCGGGGTCGGCGACGCGAAATGCACCTACGGCACGGGCGCCTTCGCGCTCACGAACGTCGGGCCGAAGCCGCGCGCGAGCCGGAAGGGGCTGCTCTCCACGGTGGCGTGGAAGGTCGGCGGCGAGGTCGCGTACGCGCTCGAAGGCAGCGCCTTCATCGCGGGGGCCGCCGTGCAGTGGCTGCGTGACGGACTCGGCATCATCCAGAGCGCCGCGGCGATCGAGGAGCTCGCGGGGCGCGTCGCGTCGAGCGAAGGGGTGGTCTTCGTCCCCGCGCTCTCCGGCCTCGGAACGCCGCACTGGGACCCGCATGCGCGAGGCCTCGTGTCGGGCATCACGCGCGGAACGACGGCGGCCCACCTCGCGCGCGCGACGCTCGAGGGCATCGCGCACGAGGTCGCCGATCTCGTCGACGCGATGGCGAGCGATCTCGGGGCGCCGGTGACCCGCATGCGCGTCGACGGCGGCGCAGCCGCAAACAACCTGCTGATGCAATATCAAAGCGACATCACCGGCGTCTCGATCGAGCGCCCCGCGGAGCTCGAGTCGACCGCGCGCGGGGCGGCGATGCTCGCCGGCGTCGGTGTCGGCCTGTTCGCGACCATCGGAGAGGCCTCGAAGATGTCGAAGGCGGAGCGCACGTTCGGCTCCGAGATGACCCTCGACGTGCGAGACCAGCACCGGAAGGCGTGGGCCGAGGCGGTCGCGCGCGCGATGCTCCACGCGGTCTGACCCGGGCCCGTCCCGCACGCTGAACCCACGTTCCGCCGAGCGCGGGCCCTCTCGGGCGTTCGCGCGGAATGGAACGTGCGGGGGTCTCGTTGTGCCGAACGTACCGGCGACCGCCGGCCTCCGGTGAGAGCGTCTCGCCGATGGAAGATGGGCCTCCGAGAAGCGTCGCGCCGCGAGGCGAGAGGGTGCTATGAATAGATTGCAGATCGTTGCCACGTCCTTGGCCGATACGGCTGCCTCGCCCCGTCCGGTGATTTCGGTCGTCCGCGGAGAGGCCCCCGAATCGGTGCTGCTAGAGAGGGGCTCGCTTCGGTCTCACCGACGGCGCGTCGAGCTCGACCTCCGCCCCGGTGGCAAAGAGCCCCCAAAGGAGCAGAGCCGAGTGCGTCGAAACGTCGGGAGCGAAGCTGGAGCGACGGGTGCCTCGACCCCACGTGAGGGATCGTCGAAAGAGGATGCGATGGTGAACAACGAAAACCCCCAGCCGCCCGCGGGACCGATGCGCGACATCCCCGTGGACTGGGAGGCCCTCGAAGACGCCTTCGAGAACAACGCGCCTGAGGTGCACTCGTATCTGCATCTCGTGACGGGCGACGTGCTGCGCGTCGTCGACGGAGTGGCCGATCCGCAGATGCACGCCCGCATCGCCGCCGACACCAACTACCTCCGCATCGATCCGGTGAGCTCGCGAGAGCAGTATCGCTGGATGGAGCGCTACATCCCCATGGTGGACGACCCGGAGCTCGCCGGGAAGCTGACGCAGGCGATCGACGGCAAGGGCGCGTTCCGACGGTTCAAGGACGTGCTGATGTCCTACGGCCCGGAGCGCGAGCGTTGGTTCTCGTTCCGATCCGAGCGCCTGCGCATCTTCATGGAAGCGTGGCTCTCGGCGCACGCGCTGAACCCGATCGCGCGCCCGGTGTGGGTGCCCGATCCCTCGGCGAAGCCCGAGTCGACGGACGGGACGACGCCGGTGTCGGCGCCGGCCGCCGGTGCGCCGGCCCCGGAAGCGACGCGCGACCTGAAGCGTGGCCGCAGCGCCGAGTCGCTCCGCAAGACCTTGCGCGAGATCGCCGACGCGCTCGGCCCGCGCGATCTCGACACGGTGGTGGCCTTCGCGGAGTTCGTGCGCGCGAGGCGGGCGACCCGCTCGTTCTCGACGCATTTCGCGGACACGAACGCCGGCCAGGACGACGACGCGCCCGCGTCGCAGGAGACGTTCGGCGAGGCACGCGGCGACACGGCCTGAGCCGGGCGCGAGCGCGCTCGGACGAACGCGAGAGGCCACGCGGGGCGAACCCGCGTGGCTTTCGTCGTTGCCGCCGGGCGAGGTTCAGGGCTTCTTCGACGCGGCCTTCTTCGGTGCCGCTTTCTTCGATGCGGCCTTCTTCGGTGCCGCTTTCTTCGGTGCCGCTTTCTTCGATGCGGCCTTCGTCGGTGCGGCCGTCTTCGGCGTCGCGGCGCTCTTCTTCGGCGCAGCCTTCGTGCTCGCACCGCCGAGGGCGGCGAGGACCGCCTCCGCGTGGCCGGCGACCTTCACCGACGGCCACGCCTTCTCGATGCGCCCCGCGGCGCCGACGATGAACGTGCTGCGGATGGTGCCGAGGATCTTGCGCCCGTACATGTTCTTCTCGCCCCACGCGCCGAAGCCCTGGTGCGCAACGAGATCGGGATCGCTGAGGAGCGTGATCGTGAGCCCCTGCTTGTCGCGGAACGAGCAGTGGCTCTTCACCGAGTCGCGGGAGACGCCGAAGACGGCGACGCCGAGCGCGTCGAAGGCCGACTTCAGGCGCGAGAAGTCGTTCGCTTCGATGGTGCAGCCTGGCGTGGAGTCCTTCGGGTAGAAGTAGACGACGACGCGACGGCCTCGCAGGCTCGAGAGCTTCACCCTCGTCCCGGCGTCGCTCTCGAGCTCGAAATCGGGGGCCTGATCGCCTTCTTGCAGCATGGGGCGGAGACTAGCTCGACGGCGCGCGAGGTCGCAATCGCGGTGACGGCGAGAAGCGCCGAGCGGGGCGCGGAAAGTCGTGCGTAGCGCGCCTTTATCGGGCAGCATTCCGCCACCGTCATGCGTGGCCTAGGCCTGTCGTCGCTCCCCGTTCTCGCGCTCGCGCTGGGCCTCTCAGCGTGCACCCCCGTCAAGACCGAGGTCCCGAAGGCGCCCGCGTCGAACCTCGCCAAGGGCTTCGTCGGAGCCTTCGAGAAGGAGTCGATCGACGCGCTCGACGACGGCCCCTACCTCGACGCGATCGACGGCGCCGCGCGCGCGCCGACGGCGCCCGAGAGCCTCGCCGTGGTCGTCGCTTCTCTCGACGCGCTCGTCTTCCACGCGAACGCGCCTGGCCGCGTCGGGATGCCGATCGCGTATCGGTCGCGGGAGGCGATGAGCCGCACCGTGCTGCGCTTGCGGCAAGCGTGGGAGGCGCTCGGCGACGGCGACGGCGCTGGCGCGACGCCGTTCATCCGGCTGCACCTCGCGCGCGCGCTCCACACCCTCTCGCTCTTCTCGGGCGAAGCCCGCGGCGCGCGCGTCTGGTCGGAGCGTCGCGGTTGCGCCACCGAGGCGAGCGTCGTCGGCCCGGTGGATTGGACGCCCCTCTCGTCGCTCGCGCAGACGTCGCCGATCCCGATGGTCGGCCGCTTCGAGGCGGTTTATCCGGGCGTGAGCCAGTTCGAGAAGGGCGCCGTCCCCATCGTCGTGCCGAGCGACGCGTGCCAGATCGGCACCCGCGTGACGGGCGCGTTCTCCGGCACGTTCGACGTCGTCGTGGACGTCGAGAACCCGCGCGAGCAGGTGCTGAGCTTCGTCGTCCGATCGAGCGCGGCGGCGAGCTTGCGCGTCGGCGGCGCGACGGTGGTGGCGCGTCCCTTCGACGCGGGCGGCCAACAGCTCACCGTGATGGGCCAAGCGCGGGTCGAGAAGGGCATCGCGCGGATCGTGCTCCGCGTGGCGGACCGGGGGGACGCGAGCCCCGTCGAGCTCGACGTGACGGGCGAAGACGCGTCTCCCTTGCGCATGAGGGCGCCGCGCGCGGGCAGCGAGGCGCACGCACGCGCGTCGAGCGCGCGCGCCATCCAGGTGCGCGGCGGATCGGGGCCGGAGGGTCAGGCGCTCGAGGCGGCCGCGCTGATGGGGCTCGGCGATCCGCGGCGCGCCGAGCACGCGATCGAGTCCGAGATGCTGGCGAGACCGGAGGCGAAGTCGCTGCCGCTCGATCTCCTGTACGCGCGCGCGGTGGAGGCGGCGGACGACGTCCCCGAGGTGCGACGCATCGAGCGCACGCGCGCCGCGATGGAGGACGCGCTCAAGATCCAGCCGAAGGCCTGGGAGGCGCGGATCGCGATGGCCGAGCTCGCCGAGCGACGCAAGGGCTCCGACGACGGCGTCTTCTACGGGCTGAAGGAGCTCGGCGTCACGACGCCGACGAGCGACCTCGCGGGGCTCACGGTGCCCGAGCTGACGCGCGCTCAAGACCTCGCCGACGCCGCCGGCCTGCGCGACGTCGCGGAGCGCGCCTACGCGGAGCTCGAGAAGCGCGTCCCCGGCTCCGCCACGCTCTCGCAGGCAGATCAATCCCTGCATCGGAGGACCGGTCGCGACGCGCTCCAGGCGGCCTGCAAAGGGGGGCTCGGCAGAGACACGAGCGCGTGCGCGGGGGCGATGCTCGCGGTCGGCGACCGCAAGGGCGCGCTCGACGAGATCGCGCGGCTGCGCGAGCTGCGGCTCGCCCCACGCGCGCTCGACGATCTCGAGCTCGCGATCGCGATCCAGGACGGCGACAAGGCGAAGGCGCTCGCGATCTACGACGCCATGCCTCCCGGGCAGAAGTCGCTCCTGACGGTGCTGCCCCTCCTCGGCTCTCCAGCCGATCGCGCGCGAGCGAAGGCGCTCATCGCGCGTGATCAGACCAAGGCGCGCGACGGCGTGATGGTGCTGCCGAAGCTCGCGGCGATCTTCGGTGATCCGTCGATCGACGCGAAGCACTACGAGGACGAAGGTCGACAGCTGGTCGAGGCCGATCGCAAGTCGCAGCGGATGCCGGGCGCCGCGACGGCGGTGCTGCGACACGTGGAGCACTACGGGCTCGACGACGACGGCCTGCTCCAGGTCTTCTCGTACGATCTGCGGCGCGTCTCGGGGACCACGGACGTCGAGCAGGGCAGCTACGTCGCGGGACCGATGATCGAGGGCCGCGGCAACGACTGGATGCTCCGTCGTCGCATCTACAAGAAGGACGGACGCGTCCTCGAGCCCGACACCGCCGATCGAGGCGGCATGGGCTCGGGCGATCTGAACCAGCTCGAGGCGGGCGACTACGTCGAGGTGATCCGCACCGGCTGGTACCTGCCGACCGACGCAGGGCAGATGACGATCGACACGCCCGATCTCCTGCCCGAGCGAACGAGCGTCGGCGAGGCGGAGGTGGTCCTGCGCTACCCGGAGCGCCTCGAGGCGTCGCTCTGGTCGCACGCGCTCCTCGGCAAGCCGGAGACGTCGACGAAGGCCGGCTACAAGTTCCTCAAGTACCGCCTCGTGAACGCGCCCGCGCGCAGGCTCGAGGACGGCGTGCCGCCGCTCGAGCAAGGCGTGCGCGTGAGCCTCGGCACCCAGACGTGGCCGAACATCGCGCGCTCCATCGGCGAGACGATCCGCTCCCTCGACGACAGCGATCCGTTCATGCAGCGCTACGCCGACGAGGCCGCGAAGGGCTCCGACGGCGGCCCCGCGAAGGGCTCCGACGGCGGCCCCGCGAAGGACGCGGCGCTCGTGGCGCGCGTCGTCGATCACGTGGGGCACTCGCTGAAGATCGCCTCAGGCGGACAGCTCTCCGACATGGCCTCGGCGTACGCCGGGGGCCCGCAAGGCCCGACCGCGCGCAGCATGATCGAGGACAAGCAGGGCAGCCGTTCCTGGGTGATCTATCGAACGCTGAAGCAGCTCGGCGTCCGCACGGATCTCGCGATCGCGGAGACCGAGCCGTTCAGCTCGTCGCCCTCGTTCCCCGCGCACACCGGGCGCTTCCGCTACCCGCTCGTCGTCGCCCACCTCGCCGCGGGCGACGAGTGGATCGACGCCGACGTCGACGGGCCGCCCCTGCCTCCGGGCCGCGTCAGCCCCGAGCTGCGCGGGCGCAACGCGATCCTCTCGAACGGGCAGATCATCCAGGTGTCCCCGTCGAACGATCCGACGTTCGACGACGTCGACATCCACCTGGTCGTCGACGAGAAGGGCGTCGCCAAGGGCAAGATCCACCTGACGCTGCGCGGGCACCAAGCCCAGGCGCTGTCGGAGTCGTTCAACACCGTCGTCGGATCGGACCGCACGGAGATGCTCCGCTCGGTGGTGCTCGGCTGGCTCCCGTGGGCAGACATCGACGACGTGAAGCTCGCGTCGAGCGAGGGCTCGTGGGAGGTGTCGATCGACGCCGACATCAGCATTCACGGCTTCGGGAGCCCCGAGGGGCGTGACGGGCATTCGTTCGTGCTCGGCGGCTTCGAGCCGGTCCACGGCACGGGTCGCAGCGGCACGCTCGCGCAGAGCTACGCGACGCGCGGCGCGCGGCAGAGCGCGCTCTCGATCGACAGCCCCATCCAGTACCGCGTGAAGCGACGCATCGAGCTCTCGCCGGGGATGACGATCGTGAAGCCGCCCACGAGCGTGGACGTGAAGGATCCGAACGTCGTCGCTTCGCGCAAGACGAAGGTCGACGGATCGATCGTCTCCGAGGAGTTCACGCTCAGCTTGCCGACGGGCACCGTCGCGGCGGATCACTATCGGACCTTCGTCGAAGACGTCGGCACGATCGACGCGGGCTTTCTCGCCGGCATCCGCGTGAAGGTGAAGTGAGCCGAGCGCCCGCAGGGCTCCGCGCGGACGTCCCGCTCGCGGACCTCACGACGCTCGGCATCGGCGGCCCCGCGGCGCACTTCGTCTCCGCGGCGTCCGAGGACGACGTGCGACGAGCGCTCGCGTGGGCGCGTGACGAGGGTCTCGAGGTCCTCGTCGTCGGCGGAGGATCGAACCTGCTCGTGGCGGATCGAGGCTTCTCCGGCCTCACGCTCTCCGTCGACATGAAGGGGATCGAACGGAACGGCGGGAGGCTCGTCGTCGGCGCCGGACACGAATGGGACGAGCTCGTCGCGTACGCGGTCCGCGAGGATCTCGCGGGGCTCGAGTGTCTCTCGGGGATCCCCGGACGGGTCGGCGCGACGCCCATCCAGAACGTCGGCGCCTACGGGCAGGAGGTGGGTGAGACGATCGCCGAGGTCCGCGTTCTCGATCGCGCGACGAGCGACGTGCTCACGATGAGCGCTTCGGAGTGCGCGTTCGGGTACCGCGACAGCGTCTTCAAACGGGCGCTGCGCGGTCAGCGCGTCGTGCTCGCGGTGACGTTCGATCTCGCGCAGAGCGGTCGGCCCGCGGTGCGCTACCCCGAGCTCGAGAAGGAGCTCGCGAAGCGAGGGCTCACGGCGCCTTCGCTCGCCGACGTGAGAGAGACGATCATCGCGCTCCGCCGCGCGAAATCCATGGTGCTCGATCCGCGCGACGAGAACGCGCGGAGCGCCGGATCGTTCTTCATGAACCCGATCGTCGATGCTCCCACGGCGGCCGAGGCGCTCACGCGGGCACGCGCGCGCGGCGCGCTGCGCGAGGGCGAGACCATGCCCGCGTTTCCAGCGCTGGACGGCAAGACGAAGCTCTCGGCGGCGTGGCTCATCGAGCGCGCAGGCTTCACGCGGGGCACGGCGCGGGGTCGCGTCGGCATCTCGACGAAGCACAGCCTCGCCCTCGTCAACCGCGGGGGCGCCACGGCGAGCGACCTCGTCGCCCTCGCGCGCGAGGTCCGCGACGGCGTGCTCGCGGCGTTCGGCGTGCGCATCGTGCCCGAGCCCGAGCTCGTCGGCTTCACGCACGACGAGCTCGGCGATCTCCTCCACTGACGCCTCCGCCGCCGCGGGCGACCGAGGCGGCGTTCTCGCGACGTGCGGAGCGCGATGGGCGTGACGGACGCTAGCGGACCGAGACCGTCTTCGACACGGTCATCGCGCCACCGGAGAACGGCGGCACGCTCGCGCTCTTGAAGAGCGACGCGATGCAGCTGCCGACGGGCGTACCCGCGAACGGCGCGCCGACGGTCGCCTGCGTGACCCTGCCGCTCGGCGCGAACGTGACCTGCACCTTCGCGCTACCGGTGGGGCCATCGGGCTTCTTGCAGCCCGACGCACCGCCTGCCTTGGCGCTCAGCTGAGCCGAGGCGGCGCCGCGATCGAACTCGGCGGTGCCTCCCGCAGCCGGCGGCGGATCCTCTTTCTTCGGCTCTTCCTTCTTCGGCGCGGGGTCTTCCTTCTTCGGCGTCTCGGTCTTCGTGGGCGCGGGGGTCGAGCCCTTCGAGTCGACCGCGGCCTTGAAGTCCTTCACCGCCTTGTCGTCGGGCTTCGCCGTGTCGGCGGGCTTCGACGTGTCGGCGGCCGTGCCCGTGTCGGCGGGCTTCGACGTGTCGGCGGCCGTGCCCGTGTCGGCGGGCTTCGACGTGTCGTTGAGCGCGACGGCGGCGGGCTTCGAGGTATCGGCCGAGGCGCCGGTGTCGGCAGGTTTCGACGTGGAGTCCGTGTCCGCCTTCTTGTCGGAGCTGCCCCTCGTCAGGAAGAAGACGAGCATGCCGATCGCGGCGAGCGCGCCCACGCCGCCGACGATGAAGCCGACGGGCGAGGCCTTCTTCTGGGGCTGCATCGCGTACGGTGCGCCCGCCATCGCCGCCGGCGCGTACGACGCAGGCGGGATGCTCATCGGCGGAGGAGGCGGCGGTGCCTCGATGACCGGCGCGTTCATCGGTGGCGGCGCGAGGATGGGGCCGCCCATGCTCATGCCGCCGCCGAGGCTCAAGATGTCGTCGACGCGATCGTTCGACGCCTTGAACGTCTCCTTCTTGTCGGCCTTCTTCGCGGCCTCTTCGGCTGCGTTGAGCGAGGCGAGCGAGAACAGCACGCTCGACTCGTTGCGCTCGCCGATGTTGTGCGCGGCGGCGTGGGCGGCCGCCGCGGCGGCGCCTCGAGGCTCCTCGCGCGCACCGAACAGATCGACGTTGCTGCCTCGCGCGTTCGCCTTGCGCGCCGCGACCGGCGCGGCGGCGGCCATCTGCGCGGCTGGCATCTGCGCGGCTGGCATCTGCGCGGCGGCGGGCATCTGCGGAGACGGCATCGCGGCGGTGGTCTCGTAGGCCATGCCACCGCCCGGCGCGAACGCGCCTGCTTGAGGAGCCGCGTACCCAGCTGCCGCGCCGTGCCCGTTGGCGGCCGCGCCGGCGAGGTGCGGCGCGAGCTCCGCGACGTCGGACAGCGGAAGCCAGTCACCCATCCCATCGCGCCAGACGTACGTGTCTGCCTGGATCACGCCCTGCGCGTAGGCCTCGACGACCTGCGCGGTCGTCATCGTCCGCTGGTCGTCGTCGGTGACGCTCACGGTCCACTCGTCCGGGTTCGCGGCGCCGCCCGCGTCGGCCTGACCGAAGAGCTGCGTCGCGGCGTTGTCGTCGAACGACGCGGCCTCCGCGGCGACCTGCTGCGCGAGCGCGGCCGGATCGTTGCCGTTGACGACGATGGTCGCCCCGCACTTCTTACACTTGATCTTGATGACCTTGCCGACGACCTTCTCGTCGGCGATCGTGTATTTCGCGGCGCAGGACTGGCACGAGATCTTCATCGGGTACGATCCTCCGAGTGTTCGCGCGGGCGAACGGAGACGAGGGCGCGGGATCCTGCCGTGAGCTGCCGGAGCGCGGCGGAGGAGAGCATGCGAAAGGACAGCATAGCGCTCACGGCTGGAAACGCCGCCTCGAACGGCGATCCTGCGCGATGAGCTGCGCGTCGATGGTCTTCTTTCAACGTTCTTCCTTCGATGGACGTCGATGATACAGAACGGATTCGAGCACGATCAAGCGAGGGGCGAAAAACCTGGGCGGGGACCGCGGAGCACGAGTCGGTCACGATCGCGCGTGCGCTCCGGATTTGCGGCGTCGCGGCGTCACCGGTAGACAGGGATCGTGTCGCCCCGCAGACGAATCGGCGCCGGCTTCGCGGCGCTCCTCGTGGGAGCGCTGGCGGGCGCGTCGCGACCGTCCGACGCGCTCGCGGACGACAAGCCCACCCTGAGCGGCACCTGGAGCGCGAGCTCGCTCTCGGAGAAATGGTCGACCTCCGACTGGGGCGACGCGTGCGGCCCCAAGCCGACCGGACAGGGCGCGCCGGGCGGCTCGGTCACGATCGCAGAGCAGGGCGGCGAGCTCACGATGACCGGTGCGGGTCGGACGTTCAGCACGAGCCAGTGTTGGGAGCAGATGCCGGGCCTCGCGCGCTCGAGCCACTCGGCCGGCTCACGCGGCTGGTCGACGCGGTGCACGAGCCCGTCGGGCGATCCCCGACACGCGACGATCGTCACGAACATCAGCGCGACCGACGACACCATCGTGCTCGCGGAGACGGGGAACTACGAGTTCTTCATCGAGGGGGCGACGTGCCGCGCGAGCGTGAGCCGATCGCGTTCGTTCAAGCTCGTGCAGCGCGCGGGCGAGGCGCCGCCCGCGCCGAGCGCTTCGGCGGAGCCCGCGCCGCAGCCATCGGCGAAGCCGCCGCCGGCGCCGACGAGCGAGCCTCCGCCGAGCGGCGGCTGCTCGGAGCCCGGTCCGCCGACGAAGCTCGAGGTGCGCCCCTCGAAGAAGCTGATGCGACCCGGCGAGACGTTCGCGCTGACGGCCGTCGTCTCGGACGACAAGGGCTGCCGCGTCGGCGCCCACCCGACGTTCCGCCTCGACGGCGAGGCGTCGAAGGGCCGCGTGTCGGTCGACGCCGACGGAAAGATCAGCGTCGCGAGCGACGCGGCCGAGGGCGTGGTCACGGTCATCGCAGACCTCGGCGGCAAGCAGGTCAAGGTGTCGATCGAGGTCGTCGCGAGCGATCGGTACGACGCGATCCTCAAGGAGCGAGGCCTGAACCCTTCGGGGGAGGACGATCGCGCCGCGAGCGTCGAGATCGCGACGGGGCTCGGAGGCGCGGAGAGCAAGGGCGAGGACGTCGCGCGCAAACGAAAGCAGGTGTTCATCGCCGTCGTGAGCGGCGTCGCGGCGCTGCTCGCGCTCGGCGGGCTCATCTTGCTGCGCCGCGGCCGTCGTCCGCGCCCCGAAGCCGACCGGGCCTCGGAGGCGCCGGCCGAGCCGCCCGCCGTCGCGATCTTCGAGAAGGCGCCGAACCAGCCGATGCGGTGCCCCACGTGCGCGGAGCTCTTCGAGCCCGGGACCGGGTTCTGCCCGAACGACGGCGTCGCGCTCTCGCCCGCGACGGACGTCGCCCCGCTGCCGCCGGCGCCGTCGCGCGCGCCGCGCTCGAAGCGTCGCCTCGAGAAGATCTGCCCCACCTGCGGCGAGCGGTTCGACGGGGACGCGGCGTTCTGCGGCAAGGACGGCACGTCGCTCGTGCCCGTCAACTGACGCGGATCGCGCGAATCGCGCGACGCTCGACCTCGCGTAGACCCGCGAATGCGGCTCGAATTTTGACCCTCCGGTGACGGATCGTCACAATGCCGTCGGAGGCTCTTCGCATGCTTCGACCTTCTTTCGCCAAGCGCGCTTCGCTGGCCCTCGCAGCCGCCGCTCTCGCAGCCGGCGTCACCACGACCGCCTCGGCGCAGGAGAAGTCGCGCGTGCCGAAGAGCAACGGCGCGGGCGCCGATCTGCACCTCTTCCGCGCAGCGATCGACTCGAAGGGGTTCTTCTCGACGAACGGCGCAGACATCCTCGGCGCGAACGACGTCTCGCTCGGGCTCATCCTCGACTACGGCTACAACCTCATGCCGCTGTCGCCGGGCCACGGGGCGAACCAGCTCGTGAAGAACTCGTTCCAGGGCACGCTGCAGTTCGACTACGGCATCGCGAACTGGGTCGTGCTCGGCATCTCGGCGCCCGTCGTCCTCGCGCAGAGCGACGCGGTGGGCGACGTCGGCCCGACCGGCAGGACGTACGGCATCAAGAGCCTGTTCTCCCAGGGGCTCAGCTACGTCGCGCTCCACGCGAAGGTCCGCCTCGTCCGCCCGAAGGACAAGCCCTCGGTCGGCGTCTCGCTCCTCGTGCAAGGCGGCGTGACGGCCACGAGCGCCGACGATCTCCTCGCCGAGCCGAAGGGCTTCTACTGGCCGCAGGCGATCTTCGAAGGTCGCGCGCTGAGAGGCGGCATCTGGCGGTTCGGCCTCAACGCGGGCTTCCGCGGGCACTTCGGCGCCGCGACGCAGTTCGGGCTCGGCGCGGACGGCAAGAGCCAGCTCAAGCACGGCGTCTTCGAGAACGGCAACCTCGTGACCTCGAGCTTCGCGACGAGCATCCGCGTCGCGCCGCCGCTCGACGTCGTCGCCGAGACGTACTCGTCGTTCCTCGTGGGCGGCAGCTCCGACACGAAGGAGCGCATCAGCGCCGAGGCCCTCGCCGGGTTGAAGCTCTTCGTCGACGGAAAGTCGTTCCTCATGCTCGCCGGAGGTCCGGGCTACGCGCCGGGCTTCCAGACCGCGAGCGCGCGCGGCACCATCGGCTTCGTCTACGAGCCCTCGATCGGTGACAAGGACGGCGACGGGATCAAGGACGACGAGGACAACTGCCCGGACCAACCCGAGGACTTCGACGGCTTCCAGGACACGAAGGAGGACTCGCCGCCCGGCAAGTACGGCTGCCCCGATCCCGACAACGACGGCGATGGCGTGCTCGACGTGGACGACGCTTGCCCCAACGATCCAGGCCCGGCACGCAACCACGGCTGCCCCGAGGTGAAGGACGGCGATCGCGATCACGACGGCGTGATGGACTCGAAGGACAAGTGCCCCGACGAGCCGGGCCTGCCGCAGTTCGAGGGCTGCCCCGATCCGGATCGCGATCACGACGGCGTGCCGAACGCGGAGGACACGTGCCCCGACGTTCCCGGCCCGGTCGAGAACCACGGCTGCCCCGTGGAGGAGAAGAAGGATCGCGTCATCATCGCGGACAACAACATCGTCATCCTCGAGAAGATCCAGTTCGAGACGGGCAGCGCGAAGATCAAGCCCGAGTCGTTCCCGATCATCGACGCGGTCGCCGACGCGATGAAGCAGCACCCCGAGTTCGAGCTCATCGAGGTGCAGGGTCACGCCGACGAGCGCGGCGGCGAGGGCTACAACCTGAACCTCACCAAGATGCGCGCGAAGTCCGTCTCGGACGCGCTCTCGTCGCGCGGCGTGGAGAAGAAGCGCTCGCGCTCGCAGGGCTACGGATCGTACTGCCCGCTCGACGAGGGCCACGACGAGGCGGCGTGGGAGAAGAACCGCCGCGTCGAGTTCAAGATCGTGCGCATGAGCGGCGCGTCGACCGGCGTGAAGCTCGGCTGCAAGAAGGCCGAGGACAAGGGCATCAAGCCGCAGCCGTGAACGGCGCGCGCGTCGAGCGGCGGATCAGCAGCCGCTCGGCGCGAACGGCGCCGAGACGAACGGGGTCGCGGCGGTCTCGAGCGAGTCTTGGAGGACGCCGCTCACGACGATCTGACCGCCGGCGCACACGGTGTCGTGGACCGCGGCCGGCAAGAGGTTCGCGCCCGTGTCGATGGTGATCGCCGCGTTCGTGTCGCTGTCCTCGGCGACGGCGATCGGCGAGGGCTTGTCGGACTGGAACGGGAGCGTGTCGACGTAGGTCGTCTTCTGGTCGGCGCTCTTCAGCGAGAAGCTCGTGAGCGTGACCTGGCTCGCGCCGCTCGCGCGCGCGCCGAGGTGGAGCTTCAGGGTGAAGCCGCCGGTCACCTTCGTGCCGAGCGCCTCCTTCGTCACGGTGATCGAGGGCGTCTCGATGGTCGGAGCGACGAACACAGCGGCGTCGGTGTTGCAGCCGAGCGCGAGCGTGAGACCGGCCGCGAGCGAGCCGAGCGAAGGGACGAGTCGAGCCATGGCCCGATGCTACTTCGGGAGGGCGTCGAGCGCCTTCAGGATGTCGTCGGGCGACGGTCGATCGGTCACCGACTCGCCGACCTTGCGGTAGACGATCTTGTGATCGCGCGTGACGATGAAGGTGCTCGGGACCGCGATCTCCTCGCCCTGCATCGCGACGCCGTACGCGAGCGCCGTCTTGAGCCCGGGATCCGAGAGGAGCGGGAAGCCGATCGCGAGCTTGCCCGCGAGCTTCACCGACTCCTCGACGTCGTCGACGCTGATCGCGACGAGCGTCGCGCCGCGCGACTCGATGTCTCCCTGACGCTTCGCCAGCTCACCGAGCTGGCCTCGACAGTACGTTCACCAATAGCCGCGGTAGAAGACCAGGACCGCGGGGCCGTCCTTCAGCATCGTCGAGAGCGACACGTCCTTTCCTTCGTGGCTCTTCAGCACGAAGTCGGGCGCGGTCGCGGCGAGCGGCAGCGACGGTCCGCGCGTCCGGAGGCAGCCCGTCGCGAGGAGCGTCGTCGTCGCGAGGAAGGAGAGGGCGGCGAGCTGCGCGAAGAGGGTGCGGCGCGGGATCGTCATCGAAGCCCAAGGGGTATCGCGCGGCGGGCCGGTCGTCACGCGAGAAGCACCGGACGCGCGTTGGACGGAGGCCCGAAGCCCGCTACGCTGAGCGGCGAACACCCGACGCGCCGAGGCACGATGCACAACCCTGGTGGCTACCCGCCGAACCAAGATCCGTACGGGCCGATGGGTCAGACGCCAGGCGGCTCGTTCGGCGCACCCGGCTACGGGGGCTACCTGGCGCCCGTCCAACCCGTCTACGCGTCGCCGCCGTACGAGGGTGGCGCGAGCGCGCGAGCCGTCGCCTCTCTCGTCCTCGCCATCGCGTCCTGGGTCGCTTGCGGCGTCCTCACGGGCGTCCCCGCGTTCTTTCTCGCCCGGGCCGAGCTGTCGTCGATCGATCGCGGCGAGTCCTCGCCGGCCGGCAAGAGCCTCGCGCAGGCGGCGTATTGGATCGGCCTCGTCAACCTCGTGATCGTGGCCGTCGTGATGGTGATCGGTATGATGCTCTTCACCTTCGCGACCCGCTGATCGGGAATGCGGAGCGAGACCCCCATGTTGTGCGCGAGATGATCATGTCCGAGGGAGCCGACACCGAGCCTCGAGAGACGGACGCCCCCGACCCGGTCGCGGAGCTCGCCGAGCGCGCGCGCGGCAAGGGCCGAAGACCCTGGGGGCGCGACATCATCGGCGTGCTCGTCTGCATCGCCGTGGTGCTCTTCGCGCGGGCGTCGCTCGCCGATCACTACGTGGTCCCGAGCGGCTCGATGGAGCCCACCGTGGAGGTCGGCGATCGGGTCGTCGTGAGCAAGGCGGCGTACGGCCTGCGCCTGCCGCTCTCGGACGTGTGGCTCGCGCGGTGGAAGGAGCCTCACCGCGGCGACGTGGTGGTGCTCGAGTCCCCCGAGGGGGGCACCATCCTCTTGAAGCGCGTGGTCGGGACGCCGGGCGACACGGTGACGGTGCGCGACGGCGCGCTCGCGATCAACGGGGTGAAGGTCGAGCTCGACGGTCACGTCGAGGATCTCGACGGCAAGCGCCACGACGTGTCGCTCGCGCTCGGCGGTGGCCCCGATTTCGGCCCGACGACGCTCCCGCCCGGCCGTTTCCTCGTGATGGGAGACAACCGCGGCAACAGCCGTGACGGCCGCATGTTCGGGCTCGTCGACGGAGCGACGATCCTCGGCCGCGCCGAGAAGATCTACTACTCCGGCGGCGCCTTCTCCTGGAAGGATCTCTGAGACCGGCGTCGAGGCGTCGTCGGGCGCGTCCCCGGCGATCGGCGCGGCGCGTTCAGCCCGGCTCGTAGCGATCGCCACGCAAGACGAAGCGCGCGAGGCCGCGCTCGCGATCCACGCCGACGGCGCGCAGGAGGCGCTTCTGGGGGCGGAACCCCTCGGTGAGCGGGATCGCCTCGACCTGCAGCACGAGGTCGGGCCGCTCGAAGGGCTCCAGCGTCGCGAGCGCGAGCTGGAGCCGCGCTGGATCGACGGGCCCGCGCGACGTCACGCACGCCGCGAGTCGGGGGGCGCCCGCCTCCGCGTCGGCGGCGAACACGGCGGCGAGATCGATCTCGGGCAGCTCGTAGAGCGCGTCCTCGACCCGGCGCGTGGACACGAGCCCACCCTCACGTTTCACGAAGCCCCCGATCGAGTCGATGAACCAGTAATCGCCCTCGGCGTCACGTCGCACCACGTCGCTCGACACGAACCAGCGATCGCTGTCGAGGAAGAGCCCGCGGTCGACGCGGCGATGGACCTCGCCGGCCTCGCGCTCTTCGACGAGGCGCGCGACGAGGAGCCCGGGCTCGCCCGGCAGACAGCGGATCGCGCGGCCGCGATCGTCGCGCGCGATCCCGCCGCTCTCGCGATCGACGCGGACCACCTCGAGCTCGGCGCTGCCGGGGAGCGGACGGCCGAGCGCGCCGACCTTCTCTCCCGAGGCGTTCGCGATGATGAGCGGCTCGGTGGTCGACGCGTAGAACTCCATCACGCCGGCGCCGAAGCGCTCGACCATGCGACGCCAGAGATCGACGCGCATGCCGCTGCCGGCGAAGAGGCGCACGGGCAGGCTCTTGTCCTGGCGGTGCGGCGGCTGGTTCACGAGGGCGCGCGTCATCTCGCCGGCGTAGAAGACGACGGTCGCGCCGTAGCGGCGGACCTCGGAGAAGAAGGTGTCCGGCGAGAAGGGTCGACCGAGCGCGAGCCTCGTCCCGCCGACGAGCGCCGAGCCCACGCTGACGAGCACGCCCGCCGGGTGATGCAGCGGGATCGCGCAGTAGACCGTGTCCTCGGGCTTCAGCGTGCACGCAGCGGCGCCGCCGAACGCCGACAGCGCCCATCGATGGTTCGTCACCTCGGCCGCGCGGAAGCCGCCCGCGTCGTCCGGGCGGAGGAGGATCATCGCGACGTCGCCGCCCGTGCCCGCGTCGAGCGGGAGCGAGGTCGGCAGCTCGACGAGCGAGACGTCGATCGCCTCCATGTCGACGAGGCCCTCGCCGAGCGTGCGCGTCGTGCCGCCGCCTCCGAGCACCAGCACCTCGATCTTCGAGCCGCGCGCGTCGATCGCCTCGCGACAGCGAGCGGCGAGCTCGGGATCGCACGCCACGAACTTCGCCGCGGCGCCGAGGATCGCCTCGGCGAGCTTCGGCCCCATCGTCTCGGGCGGCACGAGCACCGAGATGGCGCCGAGGCGGCTCAACGCCGTCACCATCGAGAGGAAGCTCGGGCGCGAGCCCATGACGACGGCGACGCGGTCGCCGGGGCGGACGCCGCGCGTGTGGAGGCCCTTCACGACGTTGGTCACGCGCTGGTCCGCGTCGCGGTAGGTGAACGCCCTGCCCTGCCAGAGGAAGAAGGTCGCGTCGGGGGAGCGGCGCGCCTGCTCGGTGAGCATCTGCGCGGCGGAGATGCGCGAGCTCGCGTCGAGGGTGACGAGCTTCCGCAGGCGAGGCTCACGGTAGCGGACCGTGTCGAGCGCGTCGGTCGCGCTCGCGGTGACGTCGCCGAGACGATCCCACGCGGCCTTGGCGCTCTCCGCGATCGAGTCGACGAAGAGGCTGAAGTCCACGTCGACGTCGAAGGCCGCGCCCTCCGGCTCGTCGTCGAGATCCGACAGATCGTCGCGCTCCGATCGCGCGGCGTCGAGGATGGCGGGCCGGGGCGCGAGACCCTCCTGGTGCGCGACCCACGACGCGACCGTGGGCCAGGTGATCTGCATCGCGCGCGATCCGACGACGAGGCCGAAATGGCCGGCGGCGACCTCGAGCGTGTCGATCTTGGCGTCGGGCGCGGCGCGTGAGATGGCGCGCACGGACGCGGGGCGCGCCATGTCGTCGGTGAGGCCGATGAAGGCGAGGACGGGGCACGTGATGTCGGCGAGCGTCGCGGTGCGACCGTCGATGACGAAGCCGCCCGAGAGCATGCGGTTGTGGACGATGAACTGATCGACGAAGTCGCGCAGCGCGGGGCCGGGCCACGCGACGAAGCCTTCGCCGCCGAGGAAGCGACGCCGCGCCTCGCGGCGGACGAGCGCGTTGCGATCGTGCAGCTTCTTCACGAAGTCGACGCGCTGCTCGATCTCCTTGCGCGTGGAGATGACCTTGAACCCGGTGCTGGTGAGCTCGCCGGGGAGGCCTTCGATGCGGTTCAGCACGCCCATGAGCGCCGGCTCGATCGCGCGGACGAGCGCGCCCACGGCGCTCGCGCGCACGGCGGGCACGTTGCGGTGGATGTCGACGGGGCTGCCGAAGGTGACGAGCGACTTGATGCCGCGGGAGCGCCGGTACGCGCACGCCTGGTAGGCGAACATGCCGCCCTGCGAGTAGCCCGCGAGGTGCAGGCCATCGCGGGAGGTGAGCGCGAGGACGCGATCGATCGCGCGATCGACGGCGCGCACGTGATCGTCGAGCGTGCGCTTCATGCCGCCCTCGGCGTGCTCGGGCGCGCCGAAGTCGACCACCCACGGTGCGACGCCGAGGCTCGCGAGCGCCGTGACCGCGGAGACGTCGGGCGCGACGTCGTAGACCTCGCTCGTGACCATGAGCGGCGGGACGAGGAGCACCGGCGGCGCGTTCTCGAGCCCGGGCGGCATCACGTAGCGACGCAGCTTGAAGACGGCGCTCTGGTCGACGACCTCGTAGGGCGCGCCGTAGTCCGGGGCGAGCTGGCCGAGGCGCAAGAGCTCGAGCGCGTTCTTGGTGGACGCGCTGAGACGGCGACCGAAGCGCAGAAGGCGCCTCCTCGACTTCGCTTTCGGCTTCACGGGCAGCCGAACGTACACCCGCGGCCGTGGCCCGTCACGGACGAGTCGGGCGCCCTGCGCGCGGGATCAGGCCGCGCGCTCGAGCTCGAGCAGCGTGATCTCCGGCGGCGCGCCGACGCGCATCGGCGGCCCCCAATAACCCGTGCCGCGGCTCGTGTAGATCGTGAGATCGCCGAGCCTGTCGAGGCCGGCGACGAACGGTTGTTCGAGCTTCACGAAATAGTTCCACGGGAAGATCTGCCCGCCGTGCGTGTGACCCGAGAGCTGCAGCCCCACGCCCGCCTTGGCCGCGAGCGGCGCCTGCTTCGGTTGGTGAGCGAGCAGCACGAGCTCGCGCGACGGATCGCGGCCCGCGACGGCGCGATCGAGATCGGGACCGTGATCGCCGCCGAAGCCCTTCGCGCGATAATCGTCGACGCCGGCGAGATCGAAGCTGACGTCGCCCTCTCCGATCGAGACCCGCTCGTTGCGGAGCACCTTGATCCCGAGCGAGCGGAGGTGGGCTATCCACTCGTCGGCGCCCGAGTAGTACTCGTGGTTGCCGGTGACGAAGTAGACGCCGTGCTTCGCGCGGAGATCGGCGAGCGGGGCGACGTCGGCCGCGAGATCGGCGACGCGACCGTCGACCAGATCGCCGGTGATGGCGACGAGATCGGGCTCGAGCGCGTTGACCTTCTCGACGACGCCGCGGAGCCAGTCGCCCCCGATCGTCGGGCCGATGTGCACGTCGGAGAGCTGCACGATGCGGAAGCCGCCGAGCGCCTCGGGGAAGCGGCGGAGCTGGATCTTCACGCGCTCGACCATCACCTCGCCGCGCGCGGAGGTGACGCCGTAGATCCCGGTCGCGCCGGCGAAGCCGGCGATGCCGACCGAGAGCACGCGGCCGAAGAACGTGCGGCGCGCGGGATCGTCCGGCAAGACGCTCGCCGCGGTGAGCCCGAAGGCGCCGAGGCGGAAGATCTCGGCGGTGAGCGTCGTGAAGAAGAGCAGGATCGCGAGGCCGAGCCACGAGTAGCCGACGTAGGCGAGCACCGTGGCCGCGCGCGGCGGCAGGAAGCGCGTGAGCGCGAGGGCGACCGGTGTGAGGATCGCGAGGCCGAGGAAGAGCAGCCCGAGGCCGCGCTCGAGGCCCGGACCGAGCGCCGCCGCCTTCACGATGCGCGCGTAGAGGTAGTAATGGACGCCCCCGACGATGCTCGAGACGACGAGGAAGAAGACGACGAAGGCGTACCAGGGTCGCATCGCTCGACGATAGGCAGCGCGTGCGGCGTGTCGACCCACTTTTGCGATACTTCACAGTCATGGCGCTCGGTCCGATGAACATGACCCCCCTCCGGCCCGCGTCGGAGCGCGATGGGGCCTCCTCGTGAGATCCGGCGCGCGCACCCCCAAGGCGGACGACCGAGGGAAGAGGGCTCGACCCCGCGCTGCCGGCGCGGCGCCTCGGCGCTCGAAGCGAGCCACCGGGACCAACGTGCGGGAGGTGGCCTCGTCGTTCGTGGGCCGCGAGCACGACCTCGCCGCCATCGCGCGACGCTTCGAAGAAGGCCGCCTCGTCACCATCACCGCGCCAGGTGGAATGGGCAAGACGCGCCTCGCGCTCCGCTACGCGGCGACCCGCGTGTCGAGCTTCACGTCGCACGGAGGAGGGGGCGTGTGGTTCTGCGATCTCGCCGACGCCCACGACGCAGCGGAGCTGGTCCGAACGGTGGCCGGGGCGCTGGGCGCCAAGCTCGTGGGGATCGGCAGCGACCAAGCGAGCGCCGAGGCCGTGGGGCGCGCCATCGCTCAGCGAGGCCGGGTCCTCCTCGTGCTCGACAACTTCGAAGGGCTCACGAAGCACGCGCGCACGACCGTCGGTCTCTGGATGGGCGTGGCGCCGAGCGCGAGCTTCCTCGTCACGTCGCGCGTCCCGCTCGATTTGGTCGGAGAGCAGCTCTGGTCGCTCTCTCCCCTCTCCCGCGACGAGGCCACGGCGCTCTTCATCGGCCGCGCGAGCGACGTGCAGCCGAGCTTCGACGCGGCGCGCGAGCAGGCCGTCGTCGCGGACATCGTCGACATGATCGATCGAATGCCGCTCGCCATCGAGCTCGCCGCGACGCGCATGTCGGTCGTGTCGACGAGTCAGCTGCGGGCGCGGCTCGAGCGGCCGCTCGAGGTGCTCGCGCGGCGCACCGAGCTCGGTCGACACGCCTCGATGCGCGCGACGATCCTCGACTCGGTCGAGCTGCTCTCGGAGGAGCAACGTCGGCTGTTCGTCGCGTGCACGGTCCTTCGCAATGGCTTCACGCTCGAGTCGGCGGAGGCCATCCTCGGGGACGTGGTGGTCCCTCGCGCCGCGGTGCTCGATGGGCTCTCGTCGCTCGCGTCGAGCTCCCTCCTCCGCGTGAGCCTCGGGGAAGGCGATCCCGTCGCGCGCTACGGCTTCTACGAGACGATCCGAGAGGTCGCCGAGGAGCTGTCGCAGTCGGACCCATCGCGCGAGACGCTGCGCGGACGCCACGCGTCGCACTATGCGGCCTTGCCGGCGCGCCTCGGGAACGGGGCCATCCCGGGCAGAGGCGGCGACGCGAGCGCGCTCGGCCTGGAGCTCGAAAACCTGCTCGAAGCGCAGAAGACGGCCGTCTCCGCGGCCCTCGCCACCCACGACGCCGCGCGGGCCCGAGAGGCCGTGTCCATCGCGCTCGGTCTCGAGCCTTTGTTGTCGGCGCGCGGGCTCTCACGGCTCCGAGCGCACTTGTTCGGTGAGGCGCTCGGCGCGCTCGACCACGCTTTCGCGAGCGACGCCGTCGCCCGCGCGCGGGCGCTCCTCGGTCGAGGCTTCGCGCACCGCGAGCTCGGCGAGACCCGCCTCGCGAGGGGCGACTTCGAACTGGCGCTCGAGCTCGCTCGATCGGCGCGCGAGGCGGGGCTCTCGGCCGTCGCCCTCGCACGCCTCGGCGAGATGAGCGACATCGAGGGCGACACCGCGGGCGCGCGGGCGCGCTTCGACGAGGCCCTCGAGCTCCTCGACGCTTCGCCCCAGGACGACGACCGCGCCCTCCGCGAGGCCGACGTGCATCTCCGCATCGGACACGCGCTGAGACGCGAGAACGCGCTCGGCGAAGCGCGGGCGTCGATCGTTCGAGCCGTGGATCGCTACCGCGCCGTCCGCAACGACGAGGGGCTCGCGTCGGCCTTGTACGAGCGCGCCGTCATCGACATGTTGCGAGAGGATCACGACGAGGCCTTCGCGGGGTTCGACGAGGGGCTGCGCGTCGCGCGTCGCTCCGACGTTCGCCTCGCGATCGGCGCATTGACGACGGCGCGAGGCTGCCTCCTCCAAGACCTCGGTCGGCTCGAAGAGGCCCTCGCGCACCACGCCGAGGGAGCGCGCATCTTTCACGAGGCGGGCAGCCGCTATCGCGAGGCGAGCGCGCTCTACTACTTGGCGACGACTCATTTCGAATGCGGCAATCCCGCCGAAGCGGCGTCGATCGTCGGGCGCGCGATCGAGCGTCTCGAGGGCGTCGGTGCGCGCCGCTACGAGGCCCTCACCCAAGGCTGCCTCGCCATCGCGCTCGCCGCGCTCGGCCGACATCGATCGTCGGAGGACGCCATGGCGCGCGCGGAGGTCGCCTCGGCCTCGGTGCTGAACGAGGCGGCGCTGGCGAGCAACGTGGCGATCCATCGACTCTCGCTCGGGCTCTCCCGAGGAGAGGCGCACGACGCCGACGAGGTCGTCCGGAGAGCCGAGGCGCTCGTTCGAGCCGCCTCCAGCGACGATTCGCGGTTTGCGTTTCGAGCGCTCTCCGCCATCGCGAAGAATCAGCGCAACGAGACCCGTGCGCTCGTCGTCGGCGAAGGAGGTCGATCGTTTCGTCTCCCCGGTTCGACCGAGGTGGTGGGCCTCCCGGAGCGCTCGCCGCTCCGCCGCATCCTCGATCATCTCGCCAAGCGCCGAATCGACGCTCCGGGCGAGCCCATCCTCCTCGACGACGTGATCCGCGCGGGCTGGCCGGAAGAACGCATCGGCGCCATCGCGGCCCAGAATCGCGCCTACGTCGCGCTCGCCACGCTGCGCAAGAAGGGCCTTCGTGGCGTCCTCCTGCAGAGCGGTGGCGGTTACCTGATCACCCCGGCCGTCGTCGTCCGCTTCGAGATTTAGACGCGTTAAGGAGCTTCGAGGCGCGCCTTCTCGGATAGTCGCTCCTGCGGGTCGTGAAGACCCCGGAAGGAGCACATCCATGAATCACCCGAAGTATCTGCGTTTCGTTCGAGCCTTGGCGCTGGCCGCGGTCGTCCCGGGTTGCGGCGTCGAAGACACCACGACCTCGGCTCCCCTCGCCGCGTCGGGAGCCGTCACCACGCCGGCGCCCACCGCGAGACCGGCGCCCGACGCGACGCCCGCGCCCACCGGGACCAACGCCGCGCCCTCCCTTCGGTCCGAGATCGACGAAGTGGCGGTCACTCGGCTCGCAGAGCAGCTCGCCGATGGCGGAGGCGGCGCGGGCGGCGGAGCTTTCTCGTCGGGTCCCATCGTTCCGCCGGAGCTCCCGCGAGGCTTCGCGTGATCGCGGCGCTCGTCCCCGAGCCGGGGTGTACGCCGATCGCGGACGAGTACCGCGCGCTGGTCGAGGGGATCGCGCGGGTGACGACGCCGCGCGATCCCTTTTGCCGAGAGGCCTACGATCCCGTCTCCGTCGCCGAGGCGCAGAAGCGCTGGAAGAAGCGGATGACCGACGAATACGGCTCGACGACCGTCTTCTCGGCGCTGGTCGCTCAGCTCGTCGAAGCCAACGACTCGATCGACACGAGCGCGGTCGTCCTCCGCATGGCGCAGGACGAGCTGCGTCACGCCGAGATCTGCGGCAACCTCTTGGTGGAAATGGGCGGCGACAAGCGCGCCGTTCGCGACACGAAGGTGGCTCCCATCGCCGTTCACCCGGGCTGCGACGAAAAAGAGCGGGCGATGCGCAACGTCCTCGTGACGTGCCTTTCCGAGATGTACAGCATCTCGTTCTTCGTCGCCTCGCTCGAGCGAATGACCGACGCGACGCTGCGGACCGTCACCCGAGAGCTCCTCGCCGACGAGGTGCTCCACGGACGGTTCGGATTTCATTACCTCGAAGCGAACGCCCATTGGCTCGGCGCGCGGCCCGAAGTGCGAGCCTCGATATCGAGGTATCTGCGCTTCGTGTTCGCGGTGTGCGAGCAGGCTTTTCTCCCGCAGGTCGAGCCTCGGGTGCGCGGGGCCGACGACGACGCGCTCGGGCTCGTGACGCCCGAGCAAAGCCGCGAGGTGTTCTGCGAGACGATGGAGAAGGCGGTCGCGCCCGGTCTCGAACGATTCGGACTCGACGCACTCCGGGCCTGGCGGACGAGAGCGCTCGGCTGACCCAGAGGTGCCCCCGGCCTGGACCCATTGGAAAGACCCGCCGCGTCGACGCCACGATCGACGCGCGTCACCCCCCCGGCAGGTCTTCCCACGTCGACCCTCGAAGGAGAACCCGAAACGTAAGATCCATCTCTTGACTATGAAGGACGTTGTCGCCGCGATTGCGGCATAGTCAACGTGTTCCACCGAAGCGGATGAACTCCACCGAAGCGGATGAAACCGCTACGCTCCTCCGTCGCACGATCCACGTCATGGTGACCCTCCGTCAACCTCGCCCGCACGCCCTTGGGCCTCGTCTTCGTTCACGCGAAGCATGCGCTCGGCGACGAATGCGAGGACGTCACCACTGCTCATCTCGAGATCGAGTCTCGTTTCGCGGCCGTCGGGTGACCGTGTCTCTCGCACATCGTTGACCGAGAACGCATGCGGAGCGATACCCCAAGGCTGCCGCCGGGGCAGCTGCACGTCGAGAAGGCCTTCGAATTGGATGGTGACCTTCTGCATTCTCGGCTGGTACGCAAGAAGAACGACGACCCCTCGTCCTTGGGTCCAGTCTACCTGCACGTGCTCCACCTTCGCATCGTGCAACCCAAAACCAATGAAGCTCTCGTCTGCTGTCATGGGTACCTCATGCGCAGGTGCGCTTCGGTGACTCGCTGCTTGGTGCCGGCCCCCGTGACGATTCGCTCGGCGCCGCGACGGACCGCAGGAGCGTGGGGAAGCCCTACATTGCCGATCTTCCGAGGATGAGGCTCATCGGTGGATCATCGGGTCGTGGTCGGACGGATGGGCATGATGGGTCGTGCCGCCGTCGGGCCGGTCCACGCCCCGCTGGGGAGGAATCATGGTCGTCACAGGCGCTCCCGTTTTCCGGATCGGGATCCGTCTTTCGACCCAATGGCGATTCGTCGATGGTTCCACCAGTCACTCCTCGGGCTCGGCACAATCTGCCTCGACCCGTCTCCACAGCTCCGCCATCTGGGGTCGCCGCTGGTCGACCGTCGCCTCATAGCAGCCGAGGTCAGCAGCCACGTAGGCGGGGCCAAACACCATTTGAACCGGTCCCTCGGGGAAGAGGTTGCACTGCCAGTCTTCGGGAATGCCACCGTCGACGACCTCGAACAGGGCGCGCGGCAGGAACCTCGGCGTCTCCTGATCATCGACGACGTGGACGAACGCGAGACCATCGTAGACGGAGACCGCGTACACGCCGTAGCTGCGGCCCGTCGACAGCCGCACCTGCTCCTTCACGAAGTACTTCGCTTCGTGCTCCGAGAGCGACGCGCGGTCGGGGCTTCGATATCGCACCTTCATGGTCATTCCACCTCGCAATTCATCCGCCTGGCCCCCTTTTGGAATCGGGGGGTGGAACGAATGGGCGCCCCGAAGCGCGTCGATCAAGACAAATACAGGGTGACCTTTTCGGCAGAGATGATCACTCTCAACCAAGAACCCGAAACAATCTCTTGGGGGGCCGCTTCGATCATGACAAGCGCATCGGAGCCCAACCGAAGATACACCAGACCGTCCTCATCCACGCCGTCTACGAGACCTACGAGCGCGAGATCCGTCGCCCTCCGTTCGATGAGGTAGGCGCGCTCCTCCGTCAGCCACGCGTTTTTCCCCAGGAGGAGAGCGTCCTGAACGGATAGCTCAGCCGAATAGGCCCTCCCGGCCGACGGCGTCCCGGGCTTGGAATGAACCCGAAGGGTGGCTTGTCCTGCGTCGGTCTCCATGAGGGCCTCGCGACCGCCGTCCTCGACACGGAGCACCTTCACCTTCATGGACGCCTCGGTGTCGCGCGCTCGCTCTTCTCGAGCATCGCGACGAGCGAGCCCGCAGGGTCGTAGCCAAACGTGCGCTCGAGCGTGCCGTGCTGCGTGCTCGTGGTAGGCCGCACCCGGTTCCCTTGGACAGGAAGCTGCGAGAAGATCCATGTCGAGAGAGCGAGCTGCCATGTCGAAGCGAACGAAGAAGAACCCGCCGGTCGCGGCCCTCGAGCCCGGCCAGCGTTGGAGCGTGGGGCGGAAGCGTGACGTCGTGATGCGCATGCTGCGTGGGGAGCCGCTGGAGGAGCTCTCGCGTGAGTACGGCGTCGAGGTCGCGAAGCTCGAGCTGTGGCGCGACAAGGCGCTTGCGGGGATGGAGGCCGGGCTCAAGGATCGAACGGGCGACCCGCTCGAGGCGGAGCTGGAGAACGCGAAAGCGCGGCTCGGCGAGCTCGTCATGGAGAACGAGCTCTTGAGAGGTCGCACTGGCCCTTTCGGCCTGAGGCGGTTGCGGAAATGAGCGCCCGCATCTCGCCGACGACCGGACGCGCCTATGGCGTCGAGCGCGTGTGCAGAGTCTGGGGCGTGCCGAGGTCGTCGTTCTACGCGAAGCGTGGCCGCGCCGAAGGGCCCTCGAGTGCCCGCAGGCGTGGCCCCGTGCCGAAGGTGAGCGACGAGGAGCTCCTCGTCAAAGTCCGCGCCGACCTCGCTTCGTCGCCCTTCACCGGCGAAGGACATCGAAAGGTGTGGGCACGTCTGCGCCTTGCCGGCGTGCGCGTACGCCGCGAACGCGTTCTGCGCGTGATGCGAGAGAATCGGCTTCTTTCGCCGCACCGAGTCCGCGTCGGCGCTCCCAAGCTCCACGAAGGTCGCATCACGACAGACCGCCCCGACGACGTGTGGGGTACCGACGGAGCACGCGTCGAGACCGCCCACGAGGGGATGTGCTGGATCTTCATCGCCATCGACCACTGCCACGGCGAATGCGTCGGCTGGCACGTCGCGAAGCGCGGCACCCGCTTCGCCGCTCTCCAACCCATCGCGATGGCCCTCAGTCGCATCCGAGGTGGCGTCGAGCGCGGCGACGGTCAGGGCATCACCGTCCGCATGGACCACGGCACCCAATACGTCGCGGACGACTTCCGCGTATCCGCTGTGTGAGCCCCGTCCTTTCGCCGAGGGCGCCTCGGCGTCATTGT
>CAYYKK010000011.1:0-56978 GCA_964467935.1 uncultured Polyangiaceae bacterium | reverse complement strand
GCGCCGAACGTCCCGTCGCCGAGCGAGAGCCGCACCGTGGACCCCAGATCGCCGGGGTAGATCCAGTCCGTCTGCCCGTCCCCGTTCACGTCGGCGAACGCCATCCGATCATCCCAGCCCGCACCGGTGGGCCCGAGGGGGAGGGACGTCTGTTTGGCGACCGGGTCGAAGGTCCCGTCGCCGTTGTCGAGATACGTCCAGAGCGCGTCGCGATCGACGAGCACGAGCTTCGCGAGCGTGAGGATTTGCAGGTAGCGCGAGAACCCCATGCCCTCCTGGAGCCTGAGGAGACGATCGACGTCGGCCTCGGAGCGGATGGGGAGCGCGCCGTCGCCGTAGGCCTCGCGGATCTTCTGCTCGTAGCGCGCGCGATGCGGCCCCTCGAGGAGCGCCGCGAGCCGCGGGTAGACGAAGTCCGCCGTGAGCGATCCCGTGAGGTGGATGTGCTCCTCACGGAAGCGCAGGGGGAACGCGCGGAAGATGCCGCCGAGCGTCCGCGCGACCTCGTGATCGAGCAGGCTCCGGATGTCGGACGGATCGCGGTGATAGCCGTAGACCAGCTCCGAGAACTCACGCAGCGCCGTCGCCACTTCGGGCCGTTCGCCGACGAGCATCGAGCGCGTGGACAGCTCGAGCGTGTTCGCGAGCGTGAGCCCGTTCGTCTCGCTGATGAGCTTCAAGAGGACGTGCCCGAGCTGAGAGGCGTACGGATCGGAGAGCATCGATCTTCTTTACCAGGGCGGGGGTCACGCGGCTCCGATCGTCACGCGGACGCAGCGGGCAGCGCGCGGATCGCGCTGAACGGCCGCGCAAGACGCGCTTCGTCGGGCGGGAGCGCCGCGGGGCCGCGCCGATGGCCGACTCGGCCAGCGCTTTGGCCCGTCGGGTCAAGGACGACTCGGCGAGCCCGTGGGAGGGTCGCGGTCATCGGAGGCGTCATGAGCAAGCGCGAGGCGATGGCGATGGTGATGATGGCGGCGGCGAGCGCGGGGATCGTCACGGGCTGCGCGCCCGCGGACGGCCTCGGCGGCGGGGACGAGAGCGCAGCGGCCGACGCGCCGCTCGCGCCGGCCCCCGCGTTCCACGGCGATCCGGCGAACGGCGCCCTCTTCGCCGTGGACGTGTCGGTCTGGGAGACGCCGCTCGCGCAGAGCGAAATGGACTGTTTTTGGGCTTCGGGCGTGCGCCACGTCGTCGTCGGCACGCAAGCGGAGGACGTCACGCGCGAGCAGCTGGCGATGGCCGTGTCGCGGGGGATGAGCGTGGACGCCTACGTCTATCTCTATTGGAACCAGGATCTCGCGGCGCAGGTCGCGACGGCGTTTCAGCGCGTCTCGGGCTTCCCGATCGGCCGGATGTGGCTCGACATGGAAGAGGCGCCCGGCAACATCGGCGCGACGAAGCTCGACGCGCTCCTCCAGGCCGCCGTCGCCGCCTGCCAAGCGAACGGCGCCGCGCCGTGCGGCATCTACACCGGGCCGGGCTTCTGGAAGAGCTACACGGGCAACACGAGCGCCTTCACCTCGGTGCCGCTCTGGTACGCGCTCTACAACGGCAAGACCTCGCTCTCCGACTGGAAGACGGAGGCCTTCGGCGGGTGGGCCGCGCCGACGGCCAAGCAGTTCGCGACGAAGCCGCTCTGCGGCGTGGGCGGCGCCGATTGGGACGTGATGCAGGTCCCGCAGCCGCCCAGCGTCGTCGTCGATCGCACGCTGCCGCCGGACTCCGGCCTGCCGCCCCCCGCGCCCACCGGGCTCTACCCGGTCGACGGTCAGGTGCTCCCCGTCGACTACGCGAAGATCATGTCGGCGACGATCCCGCGCGCGACCTCGTATCAGCTCGCCGTCGAGCGCTGGACCGGCGCGGCGTGGATCGCCTACTACACGTGGACGAACCCCAACGCGTTCGTGAAGTTCGATCCGGTCACGCCGAACGCGCTCTATCGCTTCCGCGTGCGCGCCGAGAACGCGCACGGGTGGGGGCCGTGGTCGAGCGCCTCGTCGTTCGCGTACGGCAAGGTGTCGGGGCCGCTGCCGAGCCAATCACCGCCCGCACAGCCGCCGGCCAACCCGCCGCCCGCTCAGGGGGGCGTGCCCTCGAGCCTCTCACCCGACGGTGGAGGCCTCGTCACGACGCCGAACGTGACGCTTTCCTTCTCGCCGGTGGCCGGCGCCACCAAGTACGAGGTCGCGATCGAGTCCGCGAGCGGGGCGAGCTACGTGCCCTACTACACGTACGCACCGTCGCAGGCGTCCGTGACGTTCTATCCCGCGATTCACGGCGTCGGGTACCGATGGCGCGCTCGCGCGCAGGTGAACGGCGCCTTCGGCGCGTGGTCCGGCTACGCCTCGTTCCAGTTCGAGTGAGGCGCGCGCGGGGCGGCGACGCCCTGTTCAAAACGCGAGGGTCCACTACGCTCGAGCGGCGCTCATGCCGCACAGGATCCCCACCATCGCGAGCGGCGCCATCCGCAAGATGCTCTCCACGATCGAGGAGGCGGGCGTCGATCCGGCGCGGGTGGCCGCCGAGATCGGCCTCGAGCTCGCGCACGTCGCCGACGTCGACGCGCGCGTCCCGATCGAGAAGCTCCACGCGCTCTGGGACGTCGCGCTCGGCGTGAGGCCGCGGACCGGCGCGGCGCTCTTCGGCGCGGAGCGCTACTCGCCGGGCGACTACGGCCTCGTGGGCTTCGTCGCGATGAACGCCGCGACGTTCGGCGAGGCGCTGCACCACGTCGTTCGCTACGTCGGGCTGTGGACCGACGATCCCGGCATGAGCCTCCGCGACGACGGGACGCTCGTCATCGCCTACCGCTCGCCGTTCCGCGACGGGCCCGGGATGCGCGCGGCGACGGAGGCCGCCCCGGCGGAGATCCTGCACGGGGCGCGTCAGATCACGCAGCGGCCGATCACACCCCTCGAGGTCCGCTTCTCGCACCCCGCGCCTCCCGATCCCTCCGAGCACGCGGCGTTCTTCGGGTGTCCCGTGCGCTTCGGCGCGCGCGACATCGCGATGGCGTTCCGCCCAGAGGACTTCGCCCTCCCCTTGCCCAAAGCCGACGCGCAGCTCGGCGCCTACCTTCGGACCCTCGCGAACGAGGCGCTCGCGAAGCGCGAGGACGTCGCGGCCTCGGCGAACCAACGCATCCGCGAGATCGTCGCCGAAGAGCTGCAGAAGGGCGTGCCCTCCTTGGAGGAGATCGCCCGAAAGATGGCGACGAGCGAGCGCACGTTGCGGCGAAGGCTCGAGGAGAGCGGCACGTCCTTCCGCGCGCTGCTCGACGAGACGCGCGCCGAGCTCGCGCGGAGCTACGTCCGCAATCGAACGCTGCCGCTCTCCGAGGTGGCGTTCCTCCTCGGCTTCTCCGAGCCGAGCGCGTTTCACCGCGCGTTCAAGCGCTGGACGGACATGACGCCGAGCGCCTTCCGCCACCGCGCGTGACGCTCGGGTCGCGGGATCACCCTCGGGCTCGGCGCTCCCCGCGTCACGCCGACCCCTCCTTCGGAGCCGCTTCGCGCAGGGCCGCGTCGACGACGTCACGGAGGCCCGCCGCGGTGAAGGGCTTGCGCACGACGGGGTTCGGCACCGACTCGAGGAAGGCGCTCGCGGCGGGCGAGAACGCGCCGCCGGTGAGGAACACCATGGTCGCGGCGAGGCGCGGCGCCTGCGCCTTCACCGCCTCGTAGACGTCGATGCCGCTCACGTTGGGCATCATCACGTCGCAGAGCACGAGATCGAACGCCTCGCCCGCGACGATGCGCCCGACGGCGACGGCCCCGTCCAGCTCGACGGCGACGCGGTGTCGCGACAGCGCGCGCTTCACCACGTTCGCCACGGCGCCGTCGTCGTCGATGACGAGGATCCTCGCGTCGCGGATCGGCGGGAGCGGGGCCTCCCGAGACGCCGAGGCGCGCGGCGCGGGTCGCGCCGCGGGGAGCGTGACGCGAAAGGAGCTGCCGTGCCCCAGCTCGCTCGCGGCGGTCAGCGTGCCGCCGACGGACGTGACGAACGAGTGCGACAGGGAGAGCCCGAGGCCCATGCCCTTGCCGACGGCCTTCGTCGTGAAGAAGGGATCGAAGATGCGCCCGAGGTTCGAAGGAGCGATGCCGACGCCGCTATCGCGCACCTCCACGACCGCGCTCCCGTCGTCGCTCGTGAAGGTCGACACACGCACCTCGTTCCGGCGGGCGTCGCCTTCGGGGACGGCGTCGCCTGCGTTCGTCAACAGGTTCGTCAGGACCTGCACGAGCTGGGTCTCGGCGCACTGGACGAAGGGCGTGGTCCCGTACGCTCGCACGACGCGCGCGCGGTGACGCAGGGTGTTCTCGGTGAGGCGCAGCGCGGTCTCGAGCACGTCCGGCAGATCGAGGATCTCCGCGTCCCCGCCGGGCGCGCGCGCGAAGCCGCGCATCGCGTGGACGATCTTGCGCACCCGCTCCGCGCTCGCGGCGGCGTCGCGCAGCGTCTGGTCGAGCTCGTCGAGCGTCGACTCCGACACGCGACCCGTCCCGTCCCGCGCGGCTCTCGCGTCGGCGAGCAGCTCGAGAGATATCTCGAGGTTCCCGACGATGCTCGCGAGCGGGTTGTTGATCTCGTGCGCGATGCCCGCCGCCATCGTACCGACGCTGGCCATGCGCTCCGAGATCGCCAGGCGGCGCTCGAGCCGCCGCTGCTCGGTCACGTCGCGAAAGACGATCACGCCTCCGAGGAGCTGCCCCCGATCGTCGATGATGGGTGTCGCGGCGTCCTCGACGACGCGCCGCCCACCCGCCTTGTCCACGAGGTTCGTCTGCGGCGGCAGCGCGACGGCGAATTGCGTCCGAATCGCCTGGCCGACGGGGCTCTCGATGGGCGCGCCGGCGTCGTCCACGAGGCGGAAGATCGTGCGCAGGTCGCGCCCCTTCGCCTCCGCGGTGGCGTGCCCGGTGAGCTTCTCGGCGACCGGGTTCATGTACGTGATCCGCTCGGCCGAGTCGGTGGCGATGATCGCGTCGCCGAGCGAGTCGAGCGTGGTCGAGAACCAGCGCTCGCGGACCGCGAGGTGGCGCTCGAGCTGGTGTTTGTGGAGCGCGACCTCGATCGCGGTGCGGAGCTCGCGCTCGTTGAACGGCTTGATGATGTAGCCGTGCGGGGCCGTCTCCTTCGCCCGGTGGATCGTCGCGTCATCCGAGTGCGACGTGAGGTACACGACCGAGACGTCCGACACCCGTCGAAGGCGCTTCACCGTGTCGATCCCGTCGACGGGGCCGCGGATCTGGATGTCCATCAGCACGAGATCGGGCGCGTCGCTCTCGAGCCTGCGGAGCACGTCGTCGCTCGTGGCCGCGGGCTTGCCCGCCTCGTAGCCGAGGCGCTCGAGCGTCTCGCGGAGGTCGGCGGCGATGATGACGTCGTCCTCGACGACGAGGATCTTATGCGGCATGTGTCCCCCGGCGCGGGAAGAGGAGCTCGGCCCGGGTGATCCCTCCCTCGCACGTCAACCGAAAGCTACCGCCGAGCTGCTCGGCGAGGGAAGCGACGAGGAACATCCCGAGCGACCTCGGCGGGTCGGTCGCGTCAGCGGGGGGAGGCCCGGGCCCGTCGTCCTCGACGGCGACGCGCACCGACTCGGCGAGCGGCGCCACGCGGACCTCGATCGAGACGGGCGCGCCGCCCGCGCTCGTCCCGTGCTTGAACGCGTTCGTGACGAGCTCGTTCACGACGAGCCCCACGGGCACCGCCGCGTCCATGTCGACCAGCACCGAGGCGCCAGAGACGCGCGCCCCGCCGCGGCCGGTGCCCGCGACGCGCGCGACGTCGGCGGTCAGCCCGCGCACGTACTCGAGCAGATCGATCGACGCGAGATCGGTCGATCGATAGATGCGCTCGTGCAGGAGCGCGATCGCGTGCACCCGCCCCTTCACCTCCGCGAGGACGCCGCGGACCGCGGGATCGGCCGTGCGATGGGAGTGCAGGCTCAAGATGCTGCCGACGACCTGGAGGTTGTTCTTCACGCGGTGGTGGATCTCCTTGAGGAGCGTCTCCTTCTCGCGCACCGATCGCTCGAGCGTCGCCGCGGCGGCCTTGCGCTCGGTGATGTCGTAGAGGTAAGCGAGCGCCGCGACCGGCTCGTCTTCCCCATCGTAGATCGGCGCGGTGCGCACCTCGAACGCGCGCGTCCCCCGCGTCGCCTCCATGTGCAGCGAGCGACCGGCGAGGGTCTCGCGATAGGTGTCGAGCACCTGCGCGCGATTCCCCTCCGACACCACGTCCTCGACGCGACGCCCCACCACGGCGCCCGGATCGAGACCGGGGGTGAGGACGTCGCTGACCGAGGGGCCTTGGAGCGACAGGTAGCGAAGGTCTCGATCGACCAACATGACCGCGCCCCGAGGCATGTGTCGCAACATGGTCTCGTAGATCGCGCTCTGCCGGGCGATCCGCTGCTGAAGCGTGGCGATGGCGCTCTCGTCGCGCTTGCGCGCCGTGACGTCCTGGATGACGCCGAACACGGCGGCGGTCTTTCCATCGGCGCGGCGGTCACAGCGCCCCCGAGAGTGCACGAAGCGCGTCTCGCCGTCGGGCCGCACCACGCGGAGCTCGAACTCGAACGGCTGGCCGAGCTCGATCGCGCGGGCCACGAGCTCGCCGACGCGCGCGCGATCCTCCGGGTGGTAGGCGTCGATCGCGTTCGCGCGGGTCGGGGCGAACGTGGACGGCTCGATCCCCATGATGCGATAGACCTGCGGCGACCAGAAGACGGTGTCCGTCTCGATGTCGAGCCGCCAATGACCGAGGTCGGCGACGTCCTCCGCCATCGTCAGCAGATCGTTGCGGCGCGCGAGCTCCCTCGTCGCCGCGCGCGACGCCGACACGTCCACGAGCGAAACCACGACGCCGCACACGACGCCGTCTCGCTCGTCCGGCGTGTATTCGCCGATGGCGATCTGAGGCTCGCCGTCCGGGCCACGACGCGCGCGCTCGAACCGCTGCGACTGGCCGCGAAAGGCCGCCTCCAAGAGCGGCTTGTTCTCGACGTAGAGCCGCTCGCCGATCACCTCGCGGATGTGCAGCCCGCTGACCGGCCCGGACGGATGGAAGTACCTCTCGTAGGCCGCGTTGGCGAAGCGCGCGGTGAAGTCGGGGTTCCAGTACGCGAGCATGCTCGGGGTCTTCTCGAGCACCACCGCGAGCTGCTCGCGCGTGGCGAGCTCTCGGTCGAACGTGGTGACGAGGCGACGCGCCGCGCGCCGCGCCTCCAAGAGGCGCGTGACCGCGAGCGACAGATCGCGGAGCGCGTCGGTCTGGGCGGGCGTGAGCGAACGCGGGCGGCGGTCGATGACGCAGAGCGTGCCGAGCGCGAGGCCCTCCTCGACGACGAGCGGCGAGCCCGCGTAGAAGCGGACCGACGGCTCCCCGGTGACGAGCGGGTTGTCCGCGAACCGCTCGTCCTCCTTCGCGTCGGGGACGACGAACGTCTCGGTCTCGAGGATGGCGTGACCGCAGAACGAGATGCTCCGCGCGGTCTCGTCGACGGCGAGGCCGAGCTTCGCGACGAAGCGCTGACGACGCTCGTCGACGAGGCTCACCACGGCGATCGGTACGTCGCACACGGCCGCGGCGACGCGCACGAGGGCGTCGAGGGCGTCGTCGGCGAGCGTCTCGAGATCTCCGAGCGTGGCGAGGACGGCGAGGCGCCGCGCCTCGTTCGCCGGGGCAGGCGGCTCTTTCATCGACGACAGCGTACACGCCCCCGCCGGCACGAATCCGGACGATCCGAGGAATACGGGCCACCCCCCGCGTGTCCCTCCACGTGTGAGCACGGTCCTCCCGAGCACGACGAAGGTCGCTACGCGCGTGATCCCGGCCCTCTCGATGCTGGTGGCGGCGACGCTCGTCGCGAGGGTCGCCTTCGGGCACGCGTTCGGCATCGACTGGTCGCACCTCGTGCTCGGCGCGACCCTCGGCCTCGCGAGCGTCGGGCTGACCCATCGCTCCCTCGCGGTCGCCGTCCTCTCGCGGGGCGCGGCGTGGCTCGTCTTCGCGCCGACGGCGGTCGCGAGCGTGCTCCTCTCGTGGGCCGGGAGGCACGTGCCGTCGGAGATCGCGAGCATCGCGCTGCTCGGGGCCTTGGCGCTCTTCTCGTCGCGCGCCGCGCTGACGAGCCCCGAGGCGCGCGCGACGTTCGCGCCGCTCGCCTTCCGACGCTGGCTCCTCGCGGGATCGGTCGCGACCGCGGCGGCGGCGGTCGCCTCGGGCTTCATCGCTTCGCAGGTCGCGCGGCACGACGTGCCCGCGGCGCTGGAGCTCGCGCTCTTGTCGGGCGCCTACGTCGCGTCGTCGGTCGCGGTCGTGCGCATGCGCGCGTGGGGCGTGCTGCTCGGCGGCCTCACGTCGATGACGCTGCTCGCGTGGGGCCTCGTCGCGCACGGCGGACACGCGCTGCCTCTCTTCGCGATGGCGGCCGCGCCGCCGCTCCTGATGCTCGTCCTTCCCGTCGCGATCGCTCGCTTCTGGCCGTCGCCCGCGAGGCGGGACGCATCCCTCTCGACCTCGTCGTCGCCGCGCGCTCGCATCGTCGCGCCGCGCGAGGCGGCTCTCCGCGCGATCGAGCCTCGCGTCGACGAGGAAGCGGAGCGCGAGGCGGAAGCGTCCGCGGTGAGCGCCGCGAGGACGACGGCGTAGCGCGCGGCCATCGACGCTGCGCGAAAAGATCGAATCCGACGCGGGGAGGCGCTACACGGAGCGCATGACGCGGCCCTGGGACACCCTCGCCTCGGTCGACACCAAGGACGGCGCGCTCGAGCTGCGTCGACGCGGCGACGACGACTTCCTCATCACCATTCGCGGCCGCATCCTGATGAGCAGCGCGGCGCACCGGTCCGAGGACGCGCTCGCGAAGCTCGCGTGCGAGGGACTGCGCCTCAAGCGCGGCGCGCGCGTCCTGGTGAGCGGCCTCGGCATGGGCTTCACCCTGCGCGCTGCGCTCGACGAGCTCGGCGCGGACGCCCGGGTCACCGTCGCCGAGCTCAACCCCGTCGTGGTCGATTGGTGCCGCGGCCCGCTCGCCCGCCTCACCGCCGCCGCGGCGAGCGATCCGCGCGTGCGCGTCGACGTCGTCGACGTCGCCGAGCGCATCGCCACGCACGCGCTCGCGCCCGCGGACAAGCTCGACGCCATCCTGCTCGACATGTACGAAGGCCCGCAGGCGAAGGTGCGGCCGAACGATCCGCTCTACGGCGCAGGCGCGGTCGAGCGATCGAGGCGGGCGCTCGTGCCGGGCGGCGTGCTCTCGATCTGGTGCGAGGCGAAGTCACCCGGGTTCGAGCGACACCTCGACGCCGCCGGCTTCCACTACCGACTCGAGCGCGCCGGGCGCGGTGCGCGCATCCATCGCATCTACGTCGCGCGGGCGCCGGCCTCACGCTGATGGGATCGAGCCGTCGGCTCGCGCGGCGTCAAAAGCAGCCCTGGAACTTCAGCTCCCCCGAGGCCTTCGGCTCGCCCGCGCACGCGAGGGTGATCACGCCGCTCGCCGCGCGCCTGCCCGAGCCGTGGTAGCCCTCGCCCGTGAGCGTGAGGGACCCGCACGAGCCGAGCGACGCGCGCGCGCCGCTCTTCGACGTGTAGAGCACGTCGGGCGTGCCGGAGAGCTGGCGCTCGAAGTCGAGCCGCGCGGGTGGCAAGGTGAGCTCGAGCCGTGCCCCCTCGGCGTCACGGAGCTCGATCGCGGTCCGATCCGCGAAGACGTGGCACGTCGCGGGCGAGAACGGGGCGCCGTCGATCAGGAGCGATCCCGACGATGCGAGCTTCGGCGCGCATGCACACGCGAGCGCCGCGAGGCCGCCGAAGGCGCTCGCCGCGACGAGGCACCGCGATCGCGATCGGGCAGCGACGGAGACGAGGGGCATCGCCGCATCCTAGCCGAGGTGATGCGCGCGACGCCGCACCCTCGGCGCGACGCGCCCCGATGCACCGACCTTGTCCCACTCGATTTCTCGTTCGAGCGCCGATCGCCAGAGCGCCCGTTCTATCATCCCCGCATCGTGGGCTGCGTGCCCCGCGGCCCCGCTCGGCTTCACGTCACACCTCATGGCCTTTCGATGCACGTCGCTTTTTGCATGAGCCGTTTGATGAAGCCGGGTTCACTCAAGCTTTCGAGAGGTGTTTATGAACCGTTCTTCTCGCGCCCATTCCGATCGAACGAGCCGCGAAGCATCCACCGGCGGAGCCCCGTCGGCTCGACTGGGCCTCGCGGCGCTCTTCGCTTCGGGGCTCCTGGTCGCGGGCACGCTCCTCGCGTGCGGTGACAGCAGCAACACCGGCTCGACCGGATCGGGCGGGGCGGGCGCGAGCGCGGCGAACGGTGCGAATGGCGCGAACGGTGCGAACGGTGCGACGGGCGCGGGGGGCAACAACAGCTCCGGGACGTTCTCGAGCGGCACGAACGTGGGCGGCGGCGGTGTCGGCGGAGGATGCGCGAACACCACCCAGCAAGCCGAGAAGCTCCCGCTCGACATGTACATCATGCTCGACCAATCGGGCTCGATGGGCACCATCGACTCGGGCGCGACGGTGACGCGCTGGGCGGCGGTGACCGACGCGCTGAAGTTCTTCTTGGCGCAGCCGGACGCAGCGGGCCTCGGCGTGGGCATTCAGTTCTTCGGGTTGCCCGACACGTGCAACGCTGCGGCGTACGCGAACCCGCTCACGACCTCCTCGAACGGTGGCGCGGGCGTCGAGATCGCGACGCTCCCAGGCAGCGAAGCGGCGCTCGTGGCTGCGATCAACGCTCACAGCCCCTCGACGGGGACGCCGACCTCGGCGGCGCTCCAAGGGCTCGTAGACCACGCGGCCGCGTGGCAGATCGCGAACCCGACGCACGTCGTCGTGGCGGTGCTCGCCACCGACGGACAGCCCGCGACCTGCGACACGAACCTCAGCCACATCGACGCGATCGCCGCGGCGGCGCTCGCGGGACCGCAGCAGATCCGCACCTTCGTCATCGGCATCGGGCCGTCGACGGGCAACCTCAACGGCATCGCCGCGGCGGGCGGAACCACCTCGGCGTTCATCGCGGGCGGCGCGAACACGAACCAGCAGTTCGTGGACGCCCTGAACGCGATCCGCGGCAGCGCGCTCGCGTGCAACTTCATCATCCCGCCGCCGCCGATGGGGCAGCAGCCCGACTTCGGCGCGCTCAACGTGCAATACACGCCGGGCGGCGGCGGCTCTCCGACGCTCATTCCGAACGTGGCGGACGCCGCGTCCTGCCCGGCGAACGGTCAGGCCTGGTACTACGACAACCCCGCGGCCCCGACCGAGGTCATCCTCTGCAGCGCGACGTGCGACGCGGTGAAGCAAGATCCGAACGGCAAGATCGAGGTCGTGCTGGGCTGCAAGACCGTGCCTGCTTGAGCGCGAGCGTGCAGCGAGTCCTGCTCGGTCTGCTCCTCCTCGCCGGCTGTGCGACGCCCCCGCGCGACGCGCGGGAGGCGTCGTCCCGCGAGACGGGTGGGGCAGAAACGGCGAGTCGCGCGGCGGGCGAGGCGACGAGCGCGACGGCGGGGACCGAGGCGAGCGCCGCTCCGGCGACGAGCGCGTCGGTCGCACCCGCGGCGGCGGAGGCCGATCCGTGCCCGCACCCGGACAAGATCCCGCTCGAGGACGCACCGCCGTGGCCTCGGCCGATCCTCTTCACGCCCAAGAGCGCCTCCATCGCTTGGGACCAGCAGTGGGAGCTCGAGTTCATGGCGGCGACGCTCTCGTCGCGCACGGAGGAGAGACACGTCCGCGTCAAAGGCTCGGGCTCCGCGGACGAAGGCGACTGGAAGAAGCTCGCCCACGATCGCGCTTCGACCGTGATCGACGCGCTCGTGCGCCTCGGCGTCGGCAGCGACCGACTCGAGCTCGTGGACGCCGACGCGCCCCTCGCGCGAGACGAGGTCCGAAGGGTCGAGTTCCAGACCACCGAGCGCGCCGCGACGCCGAACCCGCTCTGTCGTCTGCCCTTCAAGGGCTACCGCGAGGTGCCCGCCGAGCTGCCGCCGATCTACTTCTCGCCGAACAGCGCCGCGCCGTTCCCGATCGCGCAAGCGCAGTTCCGCGGCATCCGCGAGATGATGAAGGACCACCCCGAGTACGATCGGCTCGAGCTGCGCGGCCTCGTCGCGCCCGACGAGCACGAAGGAGCGCGGAGGGATTTCCGCGCGAGAAGATCGTCCCGCGCATCACGCCCCGCGTGACCGACGTCGCGACGCCGCACGTGGGCGTGACGCTGCTGCCGCCGCCGATCCCGGCGGAGCTTCTCAAGGCTTCGACGTCGCCGCGCTGAGGCGGACGAACAGCTCCAGCGTCCGGCGGTTCTCCGGCACCCGCTCCAGAAAGGCCTTGTAGAGCGCAGGATCGGTGACGCGCGCCGCGCGGGCGAGGAGGCGCTCGCGGCTCCGCTCGATGACCTCGCGCGCGCGGTCTCGGTCTCCCATCGCCAAGAGCACCTCGGCGCGCATCAAGCGGACGAGCGCCTCGCCCTCCTCGATGCCGCCGAGCGCTTCGACGATCGCGTACGCCTCCCGGCTCCGATCGTCGGCTGCCCGCAGATCGGCGGAGGTCACGTCCTCTTCCGACGCGGCGCCGAGCTCGGCGACGGCGAGCACCGCGAGCGCGCACGCGCGGGCCGGCGGCGAGTGGTCGAGCAGCTCCACGGCGCGGCGCGCCTCCTCGCGAGCCTCCGCCGTGTCCCCCACGACGAGGTCGATCATCGCGAGGTAGACCCGCGAGACGCCCTCCATCCGGCGATCGCCCGACGCCTCGAAGACGGCCGCCGCGCGCGCCTCGATCGCGCGCCCCTCCGCCGCGCGCCCGAGGTGGGACACGACGATGCCGAGGTTGTGGTCCGCGTACGCCGCGACGTTGCCGAGCCCCATCTCGCGCGCGTCGGCGGCGGAGGTGAGCAGGACCTTCTCGGCCTGCTCGTAGGCGCCGAGCTGGAGCGCCGCGTTGCCCACGTTGACGCCTTGGAGGCAGGCTTCCCGGAGATCGCCGCCTTCGACGAACGCGTCGACCGCGTCGCGCATGTGCGTGAGGTACGCGACCAGATCGCCTTCGATCAGCGCGTGGAACGCGCTCGTCTGGTGGACGCGCGCGCGGACGGCCGCGTCGTCGGCGTCCGCGTCGCGACCGAGATCCTCGATCAAACCGCGCGCGAGCTCGAGCCTCCCGCACGTGATGAGGTGGATGGCCGCGAACGCCGAGACGATCCGCAGCCGACGACGCGCGTCGGAGCCGACGTCCTTCGGTGCCCGACGGAGCAGCACGATGACGCGCGCGAGCCGATCGAGGTTGCCGAGTCTGCCGCTCGCGAGCGCGATCTCGCCGAGCGCGCCGTACCAAGGATCACTGCCGGCCGGCAGGAGCTTGGCGGCGCGACGCGCGTCTCGCTCGGCGTCGGCGTGCTCGCCCTTCCAACGGTGCGCCTCGGCGGCGAGCCACGCGAATCTCCCCAAGAGCTCGCCGCGCGCCCCGCGATCCTCGGCCCTCGCGTAGAGCGCGATCACGGAGGCGAAGTCGTTGCCGGCGAGCGCCTCGCGCGCGGAGGAGAGATCGTAGTGGAGCGCGACCTCCACGTTGCCGGCGCGGCGCTCGTGCTCGGCGATGGCGGCCGCGTCGGCGTGCGGCTGAGCGCGGAGCCAATCGGCCGCGAGACGATGGGCGAGCGAACGATCGCCCTCGGTGAGCATCGCGTACGCGGCGCGGCGTACGAGCTCGTGGCGGAAGGCGGCGTGCGAAGGTCCCTCGAGGGAGAGGATCTCCTCCGCCGAGAGCTCGCGCGCGACGGCGCTCCACGCCTCGGCGGCGACGTCGGGACCGGCGATCGCGGCGACGGCGGAGATCGGGAACGATCGACCGAGCACGCTCGCGGCCCGCATGAAGCGGCGCGCGAGCGGGGGGAGCGCCGAGAGTCGCTGCTCGAGGACGCGATCGACGAGGGCGCGCACCGCGTCGATCGTCGTCGGGGCGTCGGTCGCGTCGAAGGAGCGAACGAGCTCCCCGAGGACGAAGGGGTTGCCGGCCGCCGTCGACACGAGCTCCTCGACGACCGCGACGGGGAGATCGTCGCCGAGGGCGTCGTGGACGATGCGCCTCGCCGCGGCCGCCTCGATGCCTTCGAGGTGGAGCACGATCGACGTGGGCGGCGCCTGGGGGAGGAGCGGGGCGAGCTCGCCGACGCCGACGGCGAGGAGGAACAGCGGCCGCTTCGCGAGGCGCGGCAGCACGGCGTCGAGGAGCGAGAGGCTCGCCGCGTCGGCGAGGTGCACGTCGAAGAGGAACAGCGCGACGGGACCGCTCGCGCACTCGCCGCGCAACCACTCCGCGAGCGCGCGCGTCAGCTGATCCCCCATGGTCCGCGCGTCACGGCGGGCGGTCACGAGCGGAGGGCAGATCGCCTCGGGGAACGGAGCCCCCGCGAGCTCGCCGAGGAACGCGGCGGTTCGAACGGGATCGATGCTGGCCGCGCTCCTTCCCGCCGCGAGGAGCCGCTCGTCCGCGCGCTCCGGCTCGAGGTCGAGCGCGAGCGCGCCCCGCAGGAGCGAGCGTACGAGCGAGAGCGCTGGGCCGCGCGCGTCGCTCCCGTCGAGCGAGCCGAAGCCCGCGGGCCGAGCGCGGAGGATCTTCGCCGAGCTCGTCCCTTCGAGCGTACGCGCGAGCTCCTCGGCCAAACGCGACTTGCCGACCCCCGGCGGACCGTCGACGAAGGCGATGGTCGCCGCCGGACCGTCGATCGCGTCACCGAACGCGGCGCAGAGCCGACGGAGCTCGGCGTCGCGGCCGAGGTAGAGGCGCGGCATGCCGAGGAGCGTGACCTCGCTGCGCGGCGGGCCGCTCCGATCCCCGACGAGCACGAGCTCGTGCGCCGCCTCCGGGCCCGCGCCGGACGGACGGCGCGCGACCTCGACGGCCCCACCGAGAAGCGTGAGCGAGGCCTCGTCGACGACGACGCCCGCCGACGCGCCCGACGCGAGCAGTCGCGCTCCACGCGCGATCACGTCACCGACGATGCCTTGGTGGGTGACGAGCGCGCGTCCTGTCGCCAGGGCGACGCGGACCTCCCGCGCGCCCATCGCGAGGCGATCGTGCAGCGCGATCGCGGCTCGCGCGAGGAGCATCGCCGAGACGTCCCCGAAGACCTCGTGGAACACGTGCACGGTGCCGTCCGCGAGCTCGTGGAGCGCCACCCCCAGCTCGGAGAGATCGCGCCTCGCGTCGTCGAGCGCGCGGCGGGTCGCGTCGCCGCGCTCCGGCCGCGCCACGACGATGCACGCCGTGCGGACCTCGCCGTCGCTGATGGATGCGCGCGGGCGGCGCGGCGCGACCGACGGGCGCGCGATCCGGGTCGGCGCTTCGTCCTGGAGGGCGAGCACGAGCTCGAGCGTCGCCGCGGCGTCGGGCGGTCGCTTCGCCGGATCCTTCGCGAGGAGCCGTGCCACGAGGCCTTCGAGCGCGGACGGCGCGCCGGGCAGGACGGCGGAGAGCGGCGCCGGATCGTCGTGCACGCCGCGGAGCAGCTTCGTCAGCGCGTCCTCGCCGTCGAAGGCCGGCGCGCCCGTGAGGCACTCGAACAGCACGGCGCCGAGGGCGTAGAGGTCGGCGCGCCCGTCGATCACCCGCTCGCCTCGCGCCTGCTCGGGCGCGAGGTAGCCTGGCGTCCCGAGCAGCGCGCCCTCGGCCCAGGGCTCGGCGACGCCATCGCCGAGCGCGATGCCGAAGTCGACCAACGTCGCGCGTCCCGCCTCGCCCTCGCGGAGAAGGAGGTTCGAGGGTTTGAGATCGCGATGCACGATCCCGTGACGCGCGAGCGCGACGAGCCCACGACACACTCGTTCGGCCAGCGAGAGCGACTCGCCGAGCGAAAGCGGCCCGCGCGCCAACCGCGCGGCGAGCGTCTCACCTTCGATCCACTCGACGGCGAGGAACGATCGACCGCCCGGGACCTCGCCGTGCGTCACGTAACGAGCGAACGCGCCGTCGGCGAGGGCTCGCGTGAGCGACGCCTCTCGCTCGCAGCGGAGCCGGGACGCAGCGTCGGACTCACGACCGATCTTGAGCGCGACGCGCACGCCGGACGATCGGTCGAGCGCGCGATACACGGTCGCCGCGGCGCCACGCCCCGCCAGCTCCTCGAGCTCGAACCGCTCCGCGATGACGGCGCCGACCTTCACCCGACCCCATGATGGCCGAGAGCCCCCTCGGTCCGCCAGGGGGCGGGTTGGTGACGCCTTGCGTTCGGCGTGCGGGCCCCGTAGACAAGAGTCGAGCGGTGAGCACGGCCCCCAAACCTCCGTCCAGCGGTCGAGACGATCCGAAGAGCGCCGCGCCGCCGAGCGCCCCGTGGGGCAAAGCGAGCGCGACGCCGTCGGCCGCATCGGGGCGCTTCCCCGCCCAAGGCGCGCGGCGCCGGTGCGCGCTCGTCGTCGACGACGATCAATCCTCGCTCGGCATGTTCGTCCGCATCCTGCTGAAGAACCCTGGCGTCGAGGTGTTCGCCGCGACGGGACCCGCGCAGGCGCTCGAGCTCCTGCGCTCGCTCGAGCCCGGGAGCCCCCCGATGGTGGTGTTCCTCGACGTGATGGTGCCGGCGCTCGACGGACCGGCCTTCGTTCGAACGTTGCGCGCGACGCCGGGCGTCGGCGACGCACCGATCGTGCTCATCTCCGGCCTCACGCGCGACGCGCTCAAGAAGACCGTCGCCGAGTGGGGCGCCGACGGAGCGATCGAGAAGACGCGCGGGCTCTTGCAGGTCGACGACGCGTTTCGATCCTGGATCGAGCGGCCGCCGGCGAGGACCGGTCGTCCCTACTGATCTCGTCGCGCTCCGATAGGATCGGAGGCCGCGCCTCATGAAGCCGGTTTCACGAAGCCCGAGCCCGCGCGACGCGGCGCTCGCCATCGCCCTCACGACGATCGGCTACGTCGCCGCGTCGCGGCTCGGCGCGATGCTCACGCCTGCGCCCGGGCTCGTGCCCGCGATGTCACCCGAAGCGGGCATCGCGCTCGGCGCGGCCCTGATCGCGAGACGGCGCGGGATCCTCGGCGTCGCGCTCGGTGCCCTCGCGTCCAACCTCTTGCAGCTCTTCGGCGCCGCGCCTCGGCACGGCAGCGGCGCGTTCGTCGCGGCGCTCCTCGTCGCCGCGGGCGCCACGGCCCAAGCCGCGGCGGGCGCCGCGTGGATTCGCAGAGCCGTCGGGACCCCGGTGACGCTCGTCCGCGACGCGCACGTCGTCGCGTTCACGCTGCTCGGCCCGGCCGCGTGCGCCCTGGGCGCGGCCTTCACGACCGCGGCCGACGCGCCCTCGGGCGCCGAGAGCACGCCGCTCGCCTTCGCGCTCCGGTGGTCGAGCGGCGCCCTCGGCGTGCTCGTCGTCGCGCCGATCACGCTCGCCTTCTTCGGACGGCCGGCGGACCTATGGCGTCGCCGCAGGCTCCCGATCGCCGTCCCGGCGCTCTTGGTGGTCTCGGCCACGATCGCCGCCTTCGTCGCGACGCGGCGGTCGGAGGCTCGCGAGCAGCACGCCGAGCTCGAGCGGAAGGCGAACGATCTGCACTCGGCGTTCCGCGTCCAGATCGTCCGCGCGAGCGACTCCGTGCGCGCGTGCGACGCGCTCTACCTCAGCTCCGACGAGGTCACGCGCGCCGAGTTCTCGACCTTCACACGCTCGCTGCTCGAGATGGAGACCGGCGTCGACGCGTTCCTCACCGCCGAGCGGGTCGAGGACGCGCGCCGCGACGCCTTCGAGCAGTCGATGCGATCGCAAGGCGCGCCCGCCTTCGAGCTGACCGAGCTCGAGCAGCCGCTCGCGGTCGTCGCTGCGCACCGCCGCCCCGAGTACCTCGTCGTGACCGCCATCGAGCCGGACGCGGAGTACCACCGCGCGGTCGGGCTCGATCTCGGCTCGCGCCCGGCGACGCAGCGCGCGATCGAGCAGATGATCGCGACGGGCGGCCTGGTCGCGCTCGAGCCATCGCGCATGCTGCGCGGGCCGGACGATCTCCCGTCGGTGGCGATCTACCTGCCGAGGTTCGCGCGCGGCGAGGCGATCGACACGCCCGATCGACGCAAGGCGGCGCTCCGCGGTTTCACGGGGGCCATCCTGCGGATCGGCGAGCTCGTCGGGTCGTCGCGGAACGCCGACGCCCCGAACGAGCTCGCGCTGCGCCTCGTCGACGTGACCGATCCGACGGCGCCGATCGTCCTGTTCGACGACGGCGCGCGCGCCGACGCGGCGAAGCGAACGGCGCGGGTCGTCGCGTTCGGCGGGCGGCGATGGTCGCTCGAGATCGGCCCGAACGAGGCCGCGATCGCGCGCGCGATCCCGGCGTCGTGGTTCGTGCTCTCGGGAGGCCTCCTGCTCACGGGGCTCTTGGGGGGCTTCCTCCTCGTGCTCACGGGGCGCGCGACGCTCATCGCGTCCATCGTCCACGAGCGCACACGGGAGCTGTCGGCCGCGAACCAAGCGCTCGCGCACGAGCAGGCCGTCACGTTGAACGTGATGGAAGAGCTCAAGCACGCGCGCGACGCGGCCACCGAGGGGGAGCGTTCGAAGAGCGCGTTCCTCGCGAACATGAGCCACGAGATCCGCACGCCGATGACCGCCATCCTCGGCTTCGCCGAGCTCTTGCGCGATCCCGCGCTCGCGCCGACCGATCGTCGCTCGTTCGTGGAGGTCATCCGTCGCAACGGCGAGCACCTGCTCGAGATGCTGAACGGCATCCTCGATCTGTCGAAGGTCGAGGCCGACAAGCTCGCGGTCGAGAAGATCCCGTGCGCGGTCGACGAGATCGTGCGCGACGTCGAGGCGATGGTGCGGCCGCGCGCCGAGCAGAAAGGCCTCGCGCTCCGCGTCACCGTCGACGCCGAGGTGTCTCTCCCCATCCGCTCCGATCCGGTGCGCATCCGCCAGGTGCTCCTCAACCTCTTGTCGAACGCGATCAAGTTCACCGAGCGCGGCGAGATCACCGTGCGCGCGTCGCGCGGGCAGCGCCTCGAGATCGCCGTCTCGGACACCGGCATCGGGATGAGCGCCACCGAGCTCGAGCACGTCTTCGAGCCGTTCAGCCAAGCGGACGCGTCGACGACGCGGCGTTTCGGCGGCACGGGCCTCGGCCTCACCATCAGCCAGCACCTCGTGGCGCTGCTCGGCGGGCGGCTCGATGCGCGGAGCGAGCCCGGCGTGGGCACGACGTTCGTGCTGTCGCTCCCGGTGGAGGAGGCGGGCGAATTCGCGGGGGCGCAGACGGGCGCGCGACCGGCGCCGCCACCCACGAGTCACGCCGCGGCGCTCCGCGGCAAGCGCGTGCTCGTCGCCGAAGACGGCGTCGACGTGCGTGAGCTGCTGCGGAGGGTCCTCGAAGAGGCGGAGCTCGAGGTGACGATCGTCGACGACGGTCAGGCGCTGATCGACGCGGTCGCGCGGGCCCGCGACGCGCCGTTCGATCTCTTGCTCGTCGACATGCAGATGCCCGTCCTCGACGGCTACCGCGCCGTCCGGCGCCTGCGCGCCGAGGGCTTCCGCGGTCCCATCCTGGCCCTCACCGCGCACACCGACGCCGCCGATCGACAGGCGTGCCTCGACGCAGGCGCCGACGATCACCTGAAGAAGCCCGTCGGCCGACGCGAGCTCGTCGGGCGCATCGCCGAGGCCCTCGGCGTCTCCGCGTCGACGTCCGCGCCGCCGAGCGAGCGACGCTCGTTCGCCGATCTCGAGGGTCACCCGCTCGTGGAGGAGATGCTCCCGCTGTTCCTGACCGGGCTCGGAGACGCGCTCGCGACGCTCGCCGCCGCGACGCGGGATCGCGACGAAGCGACCTCGGCGCGGGCCCTCCACACCATCAAGGGCTCCGCCGCGATGTTCGGCTTCGACGCGTTGAGCGCGCTCGCCGTCGAGGCGAGCAGCGCGCTCGAGGCCGATCCGTGGGGCGAGGTCTTCGACGCGGCGGTGTCACGCCTCTCCGCGCGCGCCGATCGCATCCGCGAACGCGGCCTCGCCGATCGCCTCGAGCCTTGATCCTCACCCTGGAGGATCCGGCCGAGGCGCCGGCCGAGCTATTTCGCCACGGCCTTCGCGACGCGCGCGGCGATGCTCGCCGCGTCGAGCCCGTGGTGCTTGAGCACGTCGGCGTTGCCGCCGGAGACCGGGATCTCTTCGACGCCGAGCTTCGTGAAGCCGAGGCCGGCGGGCCAGCCTTGGCTGGCGAGCGCCGCCGCGACGAAGTCGCCTTGGCCGCCTTGCGTGTAGTGGTTGTCGACGGTGAAGAGATGCTTCTTGCCGGCGACGAGCGCCGCGAGCCACGCACCGTCGACGCGGTTCAGCCAAGGCAGGTTCACGACCTGGGCCGAGATCCCCTGCTTCGCGAGCAGCTCCGCCGCCTGGTAGGCCTCGCTCAACATCACGATGCCGTACGACACGATCGTGACGTCCTTGCCCTCGCGCAGCGTGACGCCGCGGCCGAGCACCGGCGCGTAGCCTTCGGGGAGCTTGAACGGCACGACGTAGGGGACGCTCACGAGCCGCAGGTATGCGCTGTCCTTCGTCGCCTCGGCGCACCAGCGCAGCAACATCGGCACCTCCGCCTCGCACGACGGCTCGCAGAGGACGAGCCCCGGCGTGCCGCCGAGCGCGGAGATGTCGCGCACGCTCTGGTGCGAGTGCCCAGGGCCTCCCGGCAAGAGACCGGCGAGCGACGCGACGTAGACGACCTTCGTTCGCTCGGTCGCGTTGTTGTAGATGTGCTCGTTGGGCCGCGTCGCGAGGAAGCACGCGAACGAGTGGCAGAGCGGGAGGTTGCCGGAGAGGGCCAGGCCGCCCGCCATACTCACCATGTCCATCTCGGCGATGCCGCACTCGAAGAAGCGACTCGGGTGCGCGTCCTTCGTGGGCTTCTGGCCGGTGTCGACCATGAGGTCGGCGTCGAGCACGACGGCCTCCGGGTGATCGTCCATCAGCGACTTGAGCGCAGGCGCATAGGCCCCGATGAGGCGCTCGGGCGTCGGCGACGCGGGCGCCGCGGCGCGCTCGACGGTCTCGAGCTCGGGGCGCGTCTGGCCGAGCGCGTCGAAGCGCTCGTTGAGCCGATCGATGAGCTCCTGCGCGGCCTTCGTGTACGCGCTCGCCTCGGGCGCGCCGGAGTGGAATCGGTAATAGGAGACGTCGCTCTCGAGCGACGTGTGCTCCATGAACGACACGCCGCGCCCCTTGATCGTGTCGGCCAAGATGAGGTGCGGTCGATCCTTCACCGACGACAGCTCCGAGAGCGCCGCGGCGAACGCGCCGATGTCGTGACCGTCGATGCGCTTCACCGCGCAGCCGAACGCGGTGAACTTGGCGACGAGATCGCCGAGATCGCTCGTCTGCGCGACGAACGTGTCGCTCTGGAGCTTGTTGTGGTCCACGATGATCGTCAGCTCGTGCATCTTCAAGTTGCGCGCGCCGACGAGCGACTCCCAGTTCTGCCCCTCTTGGAGCTCGCCGTCGCCCGTGAGGACGAACACGCGCCCCTCGCGGCCCGCGAGGCGGTTCGCGAGGACCATGCCCTTGCCCTTGGCGATGCCCATGCCGAGCGAGCCGGTGTTGGTCACGATGTGAGGGGTGCCGACGTCGGGGTGGCCGGGCAAACCGGGCAGCTGCCGCAGCTTGTGGACGAGATCGGCCTCGAGGCGGCCGAGCCCGATCAGGATCGAGTAGAGCGCGGGGGCGTCGTGCCCCTTCGACGAGAAGAAGATGTCGCGCGGCCCGTCGGTGCGCGCCGGGAACTCCGCCGCGAGCGGCCCCTTGGGCAGGCGCAGCTCCTCGAGGTGGAGCCACGAGAGCAAATCGAGGCTCGAGAAGCTCGATCCGATGTGCCCGGAGCCGGCGCGGGCGATCATGTAGAGCGCGTTCACGCGGCAGAGATCCGCGAAGAGCGCGGCGCGCTCGGTCTTCGCGACGTTCATCTCGCGCACGCGCTTCAGCGTCGCTTGCGGGACGTAGTAGAGGGTGCCTTCGACCGCGGTTCCGACCAGATCTCCCATGACGCGCCTTCTTCGCCGACCAAAGGGTGCCGGCTTTCGGCGGAGGGGTAGCACAGCCGGGAGAGCGCGACGAAAAGTAGATCACGGCAGCAAGGACGCGCCTCACGACACGAGGGTTCGCTCGGCGGATCGGCTGCGAACCGTCATGCGCACCCTCCGCTTCGTCACGTGGATCGTCGTCCTCCCTCCGCTCCTCGCCGCGTGCGGCGACACGCGCGCGGGCCGTCGAGCTCGCCTTTACGCGAACGAGATCTCGTGGTGACCTGCGCCGCATGGTGATGAAGGAGATCTTCGCGACGTACACCCAGACGAGCGCTCGCCTCGGGCTCACCTTCGCGGACGGTCGCATCGTCGGGACGCTCGACGGCGTCCCGGTGCAGATGACGTTCGGCGCTCACTCGGTGCAGGTCGCCGCATTCCTCCCGACGCCGGCGCCGTTCGAGCTGTCGATCGCGGCGCGAGGGCTCGTCGACAAGCTCGTCGAGCTCTTCGGGAGCCACGCGCAGGGCATCGGCGATCCAGCCTTCGACGCGGTGTTCGTGGTCAAGACGGCGAGCCCGGAGAAGCTCGGCGCGCTCCTCGATTCCGCCGCCAAAGAGGCCCTCCTCGACGCCGCGAAGGCGGACCTGCACCCGTCCGCCGACGCGCACGCGGCGCACATCCGTCGGTTCTCCTACAGCGCGGTGACGGACACGCCGCAGATCATCGAGCGCGATTTCCGCGAGGCCGTGCGGATCGCGAAGGCCCTCGCCGCGTCCTTCGCCCCGAGGTGAGACGAGCGACGCGGATCGCGAAGGCGCTCGCGCGACGCCGCGTCGATCGCGGACGCCCTCAGGGGACCGGCGTGTAGACCTCGTCGCGACCGCCGGGGCTCGGCGTGTGCGCCGCGTCGCTGCCCGCGCCCGCGTGGCAACCGACGCAAATCGTATTGGCCGGTCCCGAAGCGCCGAGCCCGTCGGCCACGACGCCGTTCGCGTCGTGCGGCGCGGTGCTGTCGGCGGGTACGCGCTCGTACCAATACCAGTTGGCGCCCGCGGCGCTGTCGGCAGCGGTCTTCGCGTACACCGCGTAGCCGACCGGCGTCGTGTCGGTCGCGCTCGCGTAGAGCTCCTTCACCGCCGCAGCGCCCTTCGGCCAGGGTCCCGTGCCGGTCGCGGCCGCGGAGAGGACGTCGTTCGAGCAAATGCGATTGAACCCGTGAGGCGACGGGGAGCGCGCCGCGTGCACGGCGGCCTCGCAATGCCACGCCTTGTATTGACCCTTGGCGAGCCACGCCTCGACTTCGGCCGCGCCCTGCGCCGGGTTCTGGGCGTCCCCGACGAAGCCGCCCGTGCTCGACGAGGCGGTGCCGCTCGCGCTCGAGCTCGTCGTCGCCGCTCCGCCGGATCCGCCGCCGCCCGTCGCGCCGCTGTCGCCGCAAGCCGCGACCGCGGCGGCGAACGTCACCGCACCCAACACCCCAATCGTATTCGAACGCATGAGAATCCTCCCGGCGCGCGAGGGTGCGCGTCGGGCGCCGTTACGCCGAGCATCGCGGCGCGTTTCGCGCGAGGGCGCCTCTTGCGTCGATTGGAAGAGACGATGAACTTGCGCTTCACAGCGGCGGCGGCGCGATCTCCGCGATCGCCTCGCGCATGGCCTCGGCGACCGCGTCGACGCGCGATCCCTGACCGATCGGCTCCCGATACCAAGCCCAGAGCTCGAGGGGTGAGGTGGGGACGTTCGAGAGCCGAACGAGGGCGCCCGTCGTCACCAGCGGCGCGACGAGCAGCTCCGGGAGCACGGCGACGAGCGACGAGCTCGAGCACGCGCGCGCGGCGAGCTCGTCGTCCGGCACCCACAGCCCGACCCGCCCCGAGAGACTCGGTGGCCAAGGCGACGGCTCCGATCGCGCGCGTCGCACCTCGATCCTCGGCGCGCGCGCGATCTCCTCGAGGCTCGACGAGGCCGAGAGGACGGGGTGGGCACGGCTCACGTAGGCGGACGTCGCGAGGCTCGCGACCTTCTCGGCGCGGATCTCGGCGCCGCGCGGCGGGGCGCGGACGATCGCCACATCGATGCTCCCTTGCAACAGCATCGACGATGCGTCGAGACGCCCGAGTCGGGTCAGCACGGGCACGACCGCCGGGTGGCGCTGGACGAGCCGCGTGAGGGTGGGGACCGCGAGGACGCTCGTGAACGGCTCGACCGAGCCGAGGCGAACCTCCCCCTCGAGCCGACCATCCCCCGTCACGGTGAGGCCCTCGTCGACGGCTCGCATCGAGAGCCGCACCGCCCGCAAGAGCTCACGCCCCGCCTCGTTCAGGGCGATGCGGCGGCCCGTCCGGACGAAGAGCGGGCGGCCGGTCTCCGCCTCGACGAGCGAGATGGTCCTCGAGACGGCCGAGGCGCTGACGCCCAGCACCTCTGCGGCCTGGGTGATGTGCTCGAGCTCGCCGACGATCCGGAAGGTGGGGAGGTACGGCCAGAGGGCCGAGAGGGCCTTCGCGCGATCCATGGCCGCTCCTACGCGCCTCGGGCGTGCCGGTTTTCAGCCTCGGTTCTTCCGCGAACATTTCAGGCTCGGTGGGCTTGCACCGAGGGCGCGCGGGGTCTACGTTTCGATCGTTCGGTCTGTACCGAACGATCGAAACCATGTCCAAGCCCTCCCAAGCTCGCGCCTTCGAGCGCGCCACGAACGACTTCCTCGACGGGCTCGCCCGCATCTCGCGGCTCTACGGCGTCTCCCCGCTCCTCGGGCGGCTGTGGGGGGTGCTGCTCCTGTCCCCCGAGCCGCTCGCGCTCGAGGCGCTCACCGAACGCGCGGAGGCGGCGAAGAGCACCGTGAGCGTCGCGCTCCGACGACTCGAGGCGCTGCGCCTGGTCCGGCGTGTCGCGCCGCGCGGCGACCGCCGCGACTATTACGAGGTCGTCTCGGATCCGTGGGCGGTGCTCGCGGATTGGAACCGCATCTACTTCGAGCCGGAGCTGCGGATGTGGCGCGAGTCGGGCGGCGCGCTCGATCGCGCCCTCCGAGAGGGCGCCGACGCGCCGCGCGGCAAGGACCTGCGCGCGCTCCGGGAGCGCCTCGGCGCTCTCGAGAGCTTCGTCGAGGTCGTCGCCGCCCTCATCGGCGAGGCGGAGAGCTCGCACGCAGCGCCGAAGGCCGCGCGCGCGATCGTCATCGACGTGGAGGACGAGCCGTGACGCGCCTCTTGCTCGTGTCGGGCAAGGGCGGCGTCGGCAAGACCTCGGTCGCCGCTGCGACCGCCGCGCGCGCCGCGGCGCTCGGCAAGCGGGCGCTCGTCGTGAGCCTCGATCGCGCGCACAACCTCGGAGAGGTCCTCGGGGCGAAGCTCGGCGCCGATCCCGCGCCCGTGCCGGGGGCCACCTTGCTCGACGCCTTCGAGGCCGATCCGCAGGCCGAGCTGCGTCGCTCGTGGGGCGTGCTCAGCGCGTACCTCGGGCGGTTCCTCGGGTGGGCGGGCCTCGGCGGCGCGCAAGCCGACGAGATCGCGGTGATCCCCGGCCTCGAGGAGCTGCTCGTCCTGTCTCGGCTCACCGAGATCGTCGAGTCGTCGACGTACGATCTCGTCGTCGCGGACCTCGCGCCGACGGCGTCGAGCCTCCGCCTCTTGAGCTTCCCCGAGCTCATGGCCGGCCCGATCGGTCGCTTCGCGAAATGGGAGCGCTCGTTCTTGAGGGTGATGCGCCCGGCGATGAAGCGGACGACGAAGGTCCCCATCCCCGACGACGCGATCTACGAAGCCATCGACGCGATCGCCGCGCGGCTCGCGCGCCTGCGCGCCATCCTGACCGATCCGCTGCGGTCCTCGGTTCGCCTCGTCTCCATCCCCGAGCGCGTCGTCTTGGAGGAGACGCGCTCGGCGTTCACGCTCCTCTCGCTCTTCGGCCTCTCGGTCGACGCGGTGATCCTCAATCGCGTGCTGCCCGAGGAGGCGCACGGCGGGTATTTCCGGCAATGGATGGTCATCCAGGCCCGTGAGATCGCGCGCGCCAAGGAGCAGTTCGCCGAAGCCCCGGTGCTCGAGCTGAGGTTCCAGCCGCAAGAGGTGATCGGGCTCGATGCGCTCGGCGCCTTCGCGCGCGAGCTCTACGGCGAGCGTGATCCCAGCGCCGCGTTCGTCGAGCGCGCCCCGCTGCGCTATCGCGACGACGCGCGGGGCACCGAGCTCGAGATCTGGCTCCCGCACGCGAACGGCCGCGATCTCGACCTCCTCGCGCGCGACGGAGAGCTCATCGTCTCGATGGGCGGGTGGCGACGACACATCGCGCTGCCCCCCTCGCTGCGTGATCGCCCGGTGCGATCGGCGCGGTTCCGCCGCGGCGCGCTGCACGTCGTCTTCGAACGCACGAAAGGAGAGAAGCCATGACCTTGGCGACCTTGGAGAACGCGGGCAAAGAGTACGGGACGTCGGTGAAGACGCGAGCGCTGGAGGCGACGAACCTCTCGCTTTCGGCAGGCGACGTCACGCTGCTGCTCGGTCCGAGCGGATCGGGCAAGACGACCCTCTTGAACCTCCTCGGCGGGCTCGATCGACCGAGCGAGGGACGCGTGGTCGTCGACGGGCGCGACCTCGGCGCGCTCTCGAGCCACGACCTGACGACCTTTCGTCGCGACGCGGTGGGGTTCATCTTCCAGTTCTTCAACCTGGTCCCGAGCCTCACGGCGCGCGAGAACGTGCTCGTCGCGGCGGAGCTCGCCGGTGGCTCCGAGGCGGACGCGCACCGCTGGCTCGAGCGCGTCGGGCTCGACGGCCTCGACGATCGGTTCCCGTCGGAGCTGTCCGGCGGTCAGCAGCAACGCGTGGCGATCGCGCGCGCGCTGTCGAAGACGCCGAAGCTCCTGCTCGCGGACGAGCCGACGGGCGCGCTCGATCAGGAGACCGGGCACACGGTCGCGGCGCTGCTGCGCGACGCGGCGCGCGAGCAAGGGTGCGCGGTCGTCGTCGTGACGCACGACGAGGGCCTCGCCGCGTACGCGGATCGCGTCATTCGCATCCGGGACGGGCGAGTCGCGAGCGACCAGGATCTGCGGGCGCAGGCGAGCGCCGCGAGGGGGGAGTGATGCTGTACGCGAAGAAGCTGGTTCGCGATCTCCTGCGCCAAAAGGGGCAAGCCCTCGCGGTGCTGGTCGTGACGGCGCTCGGCGTGTTCCTCTTCGTGGCGTCGGCCGCGGGGTATCGCGATCTCGAGTCGAGCTACGCGGACACGCGCGCCCGCCTCGCGCTCGCCGATCTGCACGTGACGGTGCCGGCCGTGTCGTCCGCGGAGCTCGCGTCGGTGCGCGCCACGCCGGGCGTGGCGACGGCCGAGGCGCGCGTGGTGACTGCGCTCCCCGTCGTCGCGCCGCGCGGCGGGTCGCGCGTCGAGCTCCGCGTCCTCTCCCTCCCCGAGCGCGGGGCGCCGGCGCTCGACAAGGTCCTGTTGATCTCGGGCGCGCTGCCCACGGGGCCCGACGAGGTCCTCCTCGAGAAGCACTTCGCGCTGCACCAAGGCCTCGCCCAAGGGGACGAGCTGACGCTCGCGTCGACCGGCATCACGCGGAGGTTGCGCGTCTCGGGGGTCGCGGTGAGCGCCGAATACCTGTGGGTCGCGCGCGACGAGAGCGATCTGTTCCCGAGCCTCGACGCGTTCGGCGTCGGGTGGATGCGGCGTGATGCGCTGCGGTCCGTCGCGAAGGCGCTCGAGAGCGCGAGCCCCGAGAGCGCGGCGGGGCTCGTCGGCGTCGACGTCGCCGGGAGCGATCTCGAGGGCAACCAAGTCCTCGTCGAGCGCGCCGCGGGGGCGCGATCGAGCGAGGTGCTCGAGGACGTCGAGGGCGCGCTCGGCGGTCGAGAGCACGTGCGCGCGGTCGCCGCGGCCGATCTCCCGGGCATCCGCCTCCTGCAGATGGACGTCGACGGCTACGAGGGGATGGCCGCGTTCTTCCCGATCTTCTTCCTCGGCGTCGGGGCCTTCATCGTGGCGTCGATCCTGAGCCGCCTCGTGGACGCGCAGCGCGCGGTGATCGGCACGTGGATGGCGCTCGGCGTGCGCAGGTCGCGCATCTTGACGCACTACCTCGCGTACGCGCTCTCGCTCGGCGTGACCGGCTCGGTGATCGGCGCGACGCTCGGCGTCTTCGCGGGCCGCGCGCTGACGCACCAATACGCCGAAGAGCTCGGGATCCCGTTCGTCACGGCGCGGCTCCACGGCGATCTCGCGCTGACCGGCCTCGGGATGGGCGTCGCCGCCTCGCTCGTGGCGGCGTGGATCCCGGCGTTCCGCGCGAGCCGGCTCGCGCCCGCCGAGGCGATGCTCCCGCCGCGGCCGAGCATGGGGTTCTTGTCGAAGCTCTCGAGGCACCTGCGCGCGCCGCTCGCGGTGCGCCTCGCGCTGCGCGATTTGCTCGGGCGGCCGCTCCGCACGCTCGGCACGGCGCTCGGCGTCGCGAGCGCGCTCGTCCTCGTCCTGTCGACCGGCGCGATGCTCGACTCGATGCGCGTGACGACCAAGACGCTGTTCGAGGGCGCGCAGCGCTTCGACGATCGCGTCGACTGGGCGGCGCCGATGCCCGAGCGCGAGGCGCTCGACCGCGTGCGCGCGCTCGATGCGACGGAGCGCGCCGAGCCGCTCGTCACGGTCGGCGTGCGGCTCACGGCCGATCACGGCCGCGCCGAAGACGCGTCGCTGCAGGGGCTCCCCGACGACGCGACCCTCGTGCGCTCGATGGACGCCACGGGCGAGCTCGTCCCACCCGCGCCGGGCAAGATCGTCCTCTCGCGCGCGATGGCGTCGAAGCTCGGCGTCCGGATTGGAGACGTCGTCCACGCGCGCGCCTTGCCGGCCGGGCCCGAGGCCACGTTCGAGGTCGGCGGCCTCGGTGACGCGGTGATGGGCCCCGTCGCATCGGCGCGCATCGCGTCGGTGCGCGAAGCCTTCCACCTCGACGGTCTCGTGACGTCCGTGGTCGTCCTCGCGAAGCCGGGGCGCGCGGCGGCGCTCCACGACGAGATCTCGAAGCTCCCGACCGCCGCGCACGTGCTCGACTTGGCGGCCCTGCGCGCCGAGGTCGATCAGATGATGGGCCTCGGCTGGCTGATGCTCGGGACGATGCTCTTCTTCGGCGTCGTCCTGGCGACGGCGATCCTGTTCAACACGGCGACCCTCGACATCGTCGAGCGTCGACGCGAAATGGCCACGCTGCGCGCGCTCGGTCGCTCGATGCGCGAGATCGCGCTCGGGTTGACGCTCGAGCACGGGATCCTCGCGACGCTCGGCCTCGCGCTCGGACTGCCGCTCGCGGTGGTCGCGACGAAGCGCATCCTCGCGCTCTACTCGAGCGACCTCTTCGCGCTGCCGTTCGTGATGTCGCCTTCGACCGTGGTGGTCGCGGCAGCAGGCGTCGTGGCGGTGCTGCTGCTCGCGCAGTGGCCGGCGCTGCGAGACGCCGCGCGCACGCCGCTCGCGGACGCCGTCCGGACGCGCGAAGGATGAGGCACCCGCGCCCTAGCGCGCGACGCACGCGCTTCGGACGCCGCGCGGAGGCGCGAAGCGTCGTGACGACCGCGGCGATGAGGTAGGCTCCGCGGCGATGCTCGATCGAATCGTCGTCGTCGGCGCAGGTCACACGGCCGACTCGCTCCTGCCGCGCCTCAAGGAGCTCGCGCCCACCACGGTGATCGACACGAGCGAGCAGGCGCTCGCGTCGCTGCGCGGCGTCGCCGCGGCCGATCCTTCGCGCGTCACCCTGCGGGTCGGCGACGGCACGTCGCGCCTCGTCCTCGAGGATCTCCGCGGACGAGGCGACGTGGGCCTCGTCGCCGCCACGGGCGAGGATCGTCAGAACCTGGAGGTGTGCCGCATCGGCCGCGAGCTCGGGTTCGGCCCGATCATCGGCATCGCGATCGACGCGGCGGCCGAGGGCGCCTACGAGAAGCTCGGCGTGCGCGCCGTCGTCCGCGCGACGTTGCTCGGACAGGTCGTGGAGCGCGCGCTCCGCTACGACGGGCTCGCGATGGCGACCACGGTCGGGCAAGGCCACGGCGAGATCGTCGAGTTCACGGTGCTCCCCGGCTCACCCGCGGTGGGCGTGTCGCTCGCGGAGCTCCGCGCCGAAGGCTGGCGCATCGCAGCGATCTATCGCGACGGCCGCCTCGTCATCCCGACGGGCGAGACGCGCATCGAGGCCGAGGATCGGATCCTCCTCGTCGGATCCGCCGACCTCGTCGTCGTCGTCGCCGAGCAGCTGCGGGTCGGCCGCCCGATGTTCCCGATGCCCCACGGCCCCAACGTCGGGGTCTACCTCCCGGGCGGACGCGACGAGCCCGTCGAGGAGGAGGCGCGCGCGCTCACGAAGCGGACGCGCGCCGATGCGCTCGTGCGGCTCTGGCCGAACGCGACGCCTCGTTCGGGGCCGCTCGATCCGAGCGCGACGAGCGCCGACGGGCTGTCGAAGAAGAGCCTGGACGTGCCCCTCGTGGGCCTCGGGCTGCGCCAGCACCTCGACGCGATGAAGACCGCGAAGGTGGGCGTGATCGCGACGCGCGTCCCGGGGCGCACGCTCGCCGACGTGCTGCTCGGCCGCGGTGGCCTCGCGGCCGATCTCTGCAACGGCGCGAAGGTGCCGGTCATGTTCCTGCGCGGCAACGCGTCGTACGCGCGGGTCGTTCACGCCGTGCTCGACGACGTGCTCGACGAGCGCGTCGCGTACGAGGCGATCGATCTCGCGCGCATGCTCTCGCTGCCCGTCGTGATCGTCCGCGTCAGCCTCCCCGCCTACATCGCCTCGCCCCCCGAGAACGTCGGGCGCGTCGTGGCGAGCATCGAGCGCCGGCTGCGGCTCCACGAGGTGCCGTTCGAGACCGTCGCGCTCACGGGCAACCCGGTGCACGGCATCTCGGGCTACGCGAAGCCGACGGATCTGCTCGTCCTGGGCCGTCAGGCGACGGGGCAGGACAGCTTCTCGGCGCCCGACGTCGCGATCCGCATCGCGCGCAAGACGAAGGCGTCCGTGCTCGTGAGGACGTTCTCGGGATCATGACGCACGACCTCTCCGCCCTGCTCCTGCTGGTGGCCGTCAGCGTGGTCGGTCCGCTCGTGGCGGTGCGCGCGCGCCTGCCGTCGGCGGTCGTGCTGATCGTCGCGGGCATGGCGCTCGGCCCGGCGGCGCTCGGCCTCGTGAAGGACACGCCCACCGTGGGTTTCCTCTCGCAGTTCGGCTTCCTCATCCTGATGTTCATCGCGGGGATGGAGATCGACTTCGAGGCGCTGCGCCAAGCAGGGCGGCGCGCCCTCGTGAGCCCCCTCGTCGCGTGCATCGGCATCGGCGCGCTCGCGATCGCCCTCGGTCACTACAAACACCTCGGCCCGATCGAGACGCTCGCGATCGGCGCGATGAGCATCGGCATGCCCCTCGCCGTGCTCCAAGAGACCGGGCTGACCAAGGAGGCCGTCGGGCGGTACGTGCTGCTCACCGCGTCGATCGGCGAGTTCCTTTGCATCGTCGTGATCACGGGCCTCGAGATCGCGGGCTCGGAGGGAGGGCCGGCGCACGTCGCCGGCAAGGTCCTCAAGATCGTCGTCCTCTTCGTCCTGTCGATGGTGGCGGTGCGCTGGGCGCGCGCGCTCGTGTGGTGGCGTCCGGAGCCTTTTTCCCGCCTCGTCGAGCACCACGACGTCGCGGAGCTCGGCGTTCGCGTCGGCCTCGCGCTCATGCTCGGCTTCGTCTTCATGGCGACGATCTTCGGCGTCGAGCCCATCCTCGGCGCCTTCATCGCGGGCGCGCTCGTCGCCTTCGTCCTGCGCCAGAAGCACGCGCTCGAGGCGAAGATCGCGGCCGTCGGCCACGGGTTCTTCATCCCCATCTTCTTCGTCGTCGTCGGCGTGCGGTTCGATCCGAGCGTCCTCGATCTCTCGGCGCTGCGCGAGGCGCTCGTGCTGGCGCTCCTCGCGTGCGTGTCGAAGCTCGTGCCGAGCGTCCTCTTCTCGTGGCGCGAGCTCGGCCTCGTGAGCCGCGTCGCGGCGGGCAGCCTCCTCTCGGCGCCGCTCACGCTCGTCGTCGCGCTCGCCGCCATCGGCGCGGAGCTCGAGATGATCGACGCGCGCAAGCAAGCGACCTTGGTGCTGATGGGGATGCTCGTCTCGGTCGCGCTCCCGGTGCTGTTCAAGATCCTCGTCGCGCGCAAGCCGAGCGACGGCGGATCGGCGGGGGGTGACGCGCCGCCGCGCGTCGAGGCGAGCGAGGGTCGCGCCGTCTCGCTCGGCGCGCCGACGGCTCACGAAGGCGCGCCGCACTGACGACGAGCCCCCTCGGCGCGACGCTCATTGCGCCGGCTTCACCACGGCCGAAACGAGCTTCCCGGAGCCGGAGACGAGCTGCGCGTCGGCGCCGCTCAGCGCGAACACCGCGGCGCCCGTCGGATCCACGTCCACCGAGAGAATGGATGCGTCCGCGGTGCTGCTGCCCACGCTGCCGAGGAACGCGCCCGACGACGTCACCCAGCCGACCCCGATCGCGTAGGGCATGGCGTCGTAGGTCGGTCCGCCGAAGGAGATCGGCGTGGTCGCCATCAACCCCACCGCGACGTGACCACAGCCGGCTCCCAGCGCGGGCGTCGTCAGGCTCGGACGCGCTGACGCGAGCGTGCGCACGTCCACGAAGCCACCGTCCAAGCCGAAACGCGCGAGCACGAACGCGCCGCCCGGACCGGGATCGACCGGCGTGCCCCCGACGACGACGGGCGTCGTCGCGAGGCCACCGACCACGACCGATCCGTCGGGATCGATTTCGACGCGCGAAGGGTCCCAACCGTAGCCGAGATCGGCGAGCGCGAGCGGCGCGCCGTCGGGACCGAGCAGCGCCAAGAAGTCGCCGCTCGACGTCGGCACGCCCGGCGCGATCGCGTCCGCGAACTGCGCGGTGCCGAGCACGAACGTCGTCCCCGCGTCGTCGCGCGCGAGATCCGAGAGGGACACGCCCGGCCACGCGTGCTGCCACGAAAGGTGACCGTCCGGATCGAACCCCACGGCGAACGTGCCGAAGCCGGCCCCGCCCGCGAGCACGTCGAGCGGTCCGGCGCCCCAATCCACGGTCTCGCTCGGGGATCCTCCGACGACCGAGGACCCGTCGCGGCTCACCGCCACGGACGCGGCCTGCTCGAGCGGCGTCTTCGCCCGCACCTGCCACACCACGTGCCCGTCGGCGGCGACGCGCGTGAGCGCCATCCCGCCGTCTCCCGTCGCCACGAACGCATCGTCGCCGTTCGTCGCGATGTCGCGCGTGCTCCCGCCGTAGCCGGTCATTTGCGGGCCCGGCAGCGGCGTCGCCCAGTCGACGGCGCCGGTCGCGCCGAGCGCGAGGACGTATTCGAGCGTCTGCGTCGTGTCGACGCCGAAGGCGCTCGGCCAATACGCGCCTTTGACGAAGGTGCGGCCATGGGCGTCCGCGGCGATCCCCTCGAAGCTCGTGTCCTCGACGGTCCATGCGAACGCGGGCGCCGACCCACCACACATCGTCGCGCCGCCGCTGCCCGTGGCGCCCGTCGTGGCGACGGTCGAGCCGACCGTCGCGCCACCTTCACCCGAGCCCGAGACGGGCAGCCCGCTCCGCGCGCCGCAGGCGCAGCCGAGCGTGATCACGCTGCCCAAGAGCGCGGTTCGAGCCTTCGTCGACACGGGTTGGTGCACGCTGACGCCTCCGGCGCGTGCCGTACCACGACGAAGTCACCACTGACATACGCCCGCGGCCGCCAAGGCGAGCAGCATCGGGAACGCGAGGCTGAGCCAGAACATCGGCGCAGGCGAGGGGGGCGGGAGCAGCTCGTCGCCGTCGTCGCGGAGTCGCGGGGTCGAGCGCCGCAGCTGCACCACCGCCAGCGAGAGCCACACGACGAACGTCGTGATCGCGGCGAGCAAGACGTACGCGCCCTCCGCGACGCGCGGACGCGCGAACGAAGGCGCCTCGCCGAGCACCTCGAGCCCGACGCCGGCGAGGACGATCGCGCCCGCGCCGACGAAGAGCGAGAGCACGTACGTCAGCTCCGGCCGCCGAGGCTGCCGCGCCGCCGCGATGACGAGGAGCAAGAACTGGACGAGCAAGAGCGGCATCCCGAAGAGGTAGGCGAGGATGGCGATGCCGAGCGCCTGCTCGTCGCCCGCGTGGCAGCCCGTCGCGAGCAGCGCGAAGGAGATGGCGGGGACCCAAAGAGGCGTGCGTCGGGGGCGTCGTGACATGTTCGGCTCTCTCGATCGGACGCGAGGGGTCTCGCTCCGTCGCGACCCCGCAGCGAGGGTTTCTTGCTCGCCGCGCCCGTTTGGTATGCTGAGGAACATGCCGCGACACGTAGCTCGCTGCGATTGCAGCCCGACGACCCTCCATCGTGTGATCGACCGACGCGCGCCCGGCTACTGGGTCACGACGATGCTGCGCGGCGAGTGCTCGCGGCGCGGCCGCGGTGACGGGCTCGTGATCTACGACCACCTCGACTTCCAGCACCCCGAGGACGAGGAGCTGGGCAACCGAATCGCGAGCACGACGAAGAGCAACTGACGCCCGGCTGAGGAGGCGATCCCACAGCCCTGCGGACTCGAGTCTGCAGCTCGTCCCCGCGGCCGCGGCGAAACGGGGCTCTTCGACGCGTCAGACCGTGCGTTCCGACCAGGCACGCGTGTTGCCATTCGCAGGGGACCCCCATCCAAGGAGGACCCCTTGTCGACGCGCTCCCACGCTCCTCGCGCCTTCGTCGCCGCAGCGCTCACCGCCGCCGCGATCGCCGCGTGCGGCGACGCCACCACCGGAACGGCGAGCGGCAGCGGCGGCGCTGCGAGCAGCGTCGGTACGAGCAGCACGACGAACGCGACGTCGAGCGCGGCCCAAGGCGCCACGTCGGGGACGAGCGGCGCGACGAGCACGACGGGCGCGGGGGTCGGCGGCGGAGGCGCGCTCTGTCCCGCCACGGCCTTCTTCTGCGACGACTTCGAGAGCTACGCGCTCGGCGTCGCGCCGGGAGGGACCTGGGACGCGGGGAGCCAGGGCGTCGTCACCGCGGATCACGCTCGGAGCGGCGTCCACGCGGTGCGGCTCGACGAGGGGTTCAACTTCCAAAAGCTCCCGCTGGCGCAAGCGCCGGACGTGATCTTCGCGCGCGTGATGATGTGGAGCGCCTTCCAAGGAGACACGACGGACAGCCGCTACAGCATCTTCTCCATCGAGACCCAGGCGGGTCACCAAGCGGCGATCGACTCCAACGGCGATCTCCTGGTGATTCACCATTACCCGAACGGCGAGGCCGGCATCGACAGCACGCGCGCGGTGCCGACGGGCCGATGGACGTGCATCGAGACCTCGTTCGATCGCACGACGCGCACGTTCCGGAGCTGGGTCGACGGCGTCGAGGCGACGGAGCTCGACGCGCCCGCGAGCACCGAGCCCATCACCGATCCGTGGTCGCTCTTCCAATTGAGCGGCGTCGTCTACCACGGAGGGACGACGACCCAATACTACGACGACGTCGCGCTCTCGACCGAGCGCATCGGCTGTCCCTGAGGCTCGCCCGCCGTTCTTTCGCCCCGCCCGACGGACCGCGCTACGTTCGCGGCTCCCGAGAGGCCACGTCGCGCGCCTCCCGGCAGGAGCTCGCTCATGGGCATGGTCGCTTATCTCCACCTCGTCGCGCCGAGCGAGCTCGTCGGGCTCCTCGGCGTGCCCGCGACGATCCACGACGTGCTCGCGCGCGCCTACGAGAGCGGCGACGTCGAGCGAACCGTCGATCTCGACAAGGCTTGGCATTGCCTCCATTTCCTCTTGAGCGGCACCGCGTGGGAAGGTGAGCCGCCCCTCGGATTCCTCGTCAATGGCGGCACGTCCATCGGAGACGAAGACGTCGGCTACGGACCCGCTCGCGCCTTCTCGCCCACCGAGGTCGCGTCGATCGCGTCGGCGCTCGGGGCGCTCACGCTCGCGGACCTCGTCGCGCGCTTCGACGGACCTCGCATGGATGCGCTCGAGATCTATCCGCCCGGCGGCTGGGAGGGGCTCGACCCGAGCGATCCGGAAGAGTTCGGCTATTTCACGCAGGCCTTCGAAGAGGCCAAAGCCCTCACGGCGCGCGGGCGCGACGAGGGCATGGCGATGCTCGTTTGGCTCACGTGAGCCGGGGCGCGCGCTTCACCGCGCGAGGATCGCATTGTCGATCGTGAACGCGGCGGCCATCACGAGCGCCGTGTGTCGAATCGCCGGCGTCACCTCGCCGTCGATCTGGCTGCTGTCGTCCTTGCTGAACTCGATCAGGTTGCCCTCGACGCGGACGCGCCACGGATCGCGCGAGCCGGCGACCGTGAGTCGGTCGTCCGCGATGCGACCGAACAAGCGCTCTCGCGGCTCGGGACCCGAGGGGCTCGTCACGTAGAGGTGGCCCTCGTCGTCGAGCCGCGCCGTGACGCCGCCCTTCGTCATCGTGATCGTCCCGTCGGCGTGCAGCGTCGGCCCAGGGGCCATCTCGGTGCCGGGCGCGTTCGGCCCCACCGACACGGTGCGCCCGTCGGCGAAGAGCTGGGCGATCCGCTGCCCCCGAAACGAGATCGTGAACGGGCTCAGATCGAGCCGGGGCGCGACCGCGGGCGAAGACGATGCGGACGACGCCGACCCGGACGTCACCGATGCGGACGACGGCGATGCGGACGACGGCGATGCGGACGACGGCGATGCGGACGACGGCGATGCCTCCGAGCGCGAAGCGGACGGCGTCATCGCGGACGAGGAAGCGAGCGACGCCGACGAAGGCGGCGCGGGGGCGGGCTTCGAGCACGCGGCGACGATGACCACCGAGAGCGCGGCGCAAGCGAGCGAGGAGCGCATGCGAGCCCCGCCCTCAGGCGTTCTTCGCGCTCGCGTCGGAGGCGAGCAGGGCGTCGAAGTCGCTCGCGTCGTGCCGCTCTTTGAGCTGGCTCTTCGGATCGCCGAACGTGCGGTTCACCATGCGACCGCGCTGGAACGCAGGCCGCTCGGCGAGCTCGTCCGTCCACCGGACGACGTGCGTGTACGACTTCGTGTCGAGGAACTCGGCGGCGCCGTAGACGAGCCCCTTCACGAGCGCGCCGTACCAAGGCCACACCGCGACGTCGGCGATCGACAGCTCCGCCCCCGCGAGATACCGGCTCTCGCCGAGCCGACGGTCGAGCACGTCGAGCTGGCGCTTCACCTCCATCGCGAACCGGTCGATCGCGTATTCGATCTTCGTCGGGGCATAGACGTAGAAATGGCCGAACCCGCCGCCGAGGTAGGGCGCGGACCCCATTTGCCAGAAGAGCCACGAGAGGCACTCCGTGCGCGCGGCGTGGTCCTTCGGCAGGAGCTCGCCGAACTTCTCGGCGAGGTAGAGCAGAATGGCGCCGGACTCGAAGACGCGCGTCGGCGGGTCCGTCGAGCGATCCATCAACGCGGGGATCTTGGAGTTCGGGTTCACCGCGACGAAGCCGCTGCCGAACTGATCGCCCTTCAGGATGTCGATGAGCCAAGCGTCGTACTCGGCGCCGGCGTGGCCCCGCGCGAGGAGCTCCTCGAGCATCACCGTGACCTTCACGCCGTTCGGCGTCCCGAGCGAATAGAGCTGCAGCGGGTGCTTGCCCACCGGGAGCTCTTTGTCGTGCGTCGGCCCCGCCACCGGGCGATTGATGGATGCGAAATTGCCGCCGCTCGTCGGCTTCGGCGCCCAGACCTTGGGAAGCACGTCGTCGCTCATGCGCCTTACCCTAGCGACCAAGACGGGTCGCGCCAACGCCGATCGCGTCGATGGCGCGCGCCGATCACGGCGGCGGCTCGTGAGGGATCGATCCGGCGCACGCGTCGTCGTCGTTCTTGGGGGGCGACTTGCGCATTTTCAGCCGGCGGAGCGCGGGCAGCGTGAACAAGAGATCGCCGCACTCGAAGGTGCTCCCTGCGACGACGCGGAACGCTTTCGGCTCGACCCAGAAGGTCGCGAGCGGATTCGCGTGCCCGCTCCCGTCGGGATAGCTCATCCTCTCGAAGAGGCCGACGCCCCACCAACAACCGAGGTTGCCATAAGCGACATCGGCGCTCGCGCACGCGCTCGACGGCGCGTCCGTCGCCCACGCGGAGCACCCAGCCGCGCCCCTCGCCTTCGCTTCCTCGCAGAGCCCCTTGGCCCCCGGCAACGCCAGCACCGCCGCGATCGCCCGTTCCGCGTCCTTCGACGCGAGCGGATCGACCGTCGCCTCACCGCTCGAGGTGGAGCCCGCGTCCGAGGGCTCCGCGGCGTCCGCGGGCACGGCGCTCGTCACCGCGCTCGCGACCGGCGGAGGGCGATCGATCGGCGCCACGGGCCTCACCGGCGACGACGACGGACGGGTCGGCGTGCCCTCGTTCGAGCTCGCTCGACCGGCGGAGCAGGCGCCGAGCGACGTCGCCGAAGCGATCACGACGAGGACGAGCGCGCGCGTCATGGCGAGCCCATGAGCTATCACATCGTGCGCGGTGACGGGTGCGCGCCTCCGATCCAGCGCGCGACGACCCTCTCAGCGCCGGAGACCCATTGACAGCCGAGGTCTGGCGACACTAGAGTCCTTGCAGTGCAAGACCACGTACCGAAGGAGATCGCCGCTTGGCGCTCCCAGCTCCGCAAGGGAACGCTGGAGCTGGCGGTGCTCGTCGCGCTGCGAAAGCGGCGTCGCTACGGGCTCGAGCTGGTCGATGTGCTCAACAAGGCCGAGCTCGGCATCAGCGAGGGGAGCATCTATCCCCTGCTCTCGCGGCTGAAGGCCGAAGGCAAAGTCGAGACCGAGTGGGTCGACGAGGGCGTCGGCCACGCGCACAAGTACTACACGCTCACGGCGCATGGCCGCGCCGTCTTGAAGGCGATGCTCACCGGGTGGCGCGAGTTCAACGCGGCGTTCGACGCCCTCTTGGAGAACAACTGATGTCCCCTCTCCCTCCCGAAGCCGAGAAGTTCCTCAAAGAGGTGCGGCGCGGTCTCTACGCCATGGACAGCGAGGAGCGCGACGACGTCATCGATGAGCTGCGCTCGCATTTGTGCGACCGCGTGGCGCAGGGCCGGAGTGACCCGCTCGAGGGGTTCGAAGATCCGGCCGAGCTCGCCGCCGGCTTCGTGTCGGAGCGAGCTCTTCGGGGCGCCCTCTCGCAGGGCACGCCGTGGAGCATGGCCCGCGCGATCCTCGTGTCGGCGAAGAACAGCCTCACCCTCCTCTTCGCGCTCGGCGCGCTCGTTCTCGTGCAGGTCGTCGCCTTCTTCTTCGTGCTGACCGCCGTGCTGAAGCCGTTCTCTCCTTCCGAGCTCGGTCTCTGGGTGGGCAACGGCAACTTCTACGTCGGTCGGTCGACGCCGGCGGCCCACGAAGTGCTCGGCCTCTGGGGCATTCCCATTCTGCTCTTCGTGGGCGTGCTCTTGTTTTGGGCCTCGACGCGCGGCCTGCGCGCTCTGGCACGCTCCCGTCTCGCATCTCACCGTCTCGGGCGTTCCTGACTCTCTTTTTTTGAGGTAAGACCATGCATAGCAAGACCACATGCGTCGATTGGATTCCCAACGTCGAGATCGTCCGCTTTCTCGTCGTGACCTTCGCCGCCGGTTTCGCGCTCCAATTCGTCGCGGTGGGGGCGGGCGTACGCTCCTCGGGCATGTCGTGGCTCGGGCTGACGATGTGGGCGCCGACGCTCGGCGCGGCGCTCTCGGGGCCGACGGGCAGGGGGTACGCGTGGAGCGCGGTGCGGCGCCTCGGAGCTCGCAAGCTCCCCGTCGCGCTCGCGCTCGGATTCGCCCCGCGGCTCTTGCAGACCGCCGCGCTCGCGATCTCGGGAAAGGGCCATTGGGACCACGAGCGGTTCGAGCTCGCGCCCGATGGCCGGTCCATCCGGGCCATTCACCACGTGGGCATGGTGCTCGGCGTCGGCGAGCAGGGCTTCGCCTTCTTCGCTCTGAACCTGTCGCTCTCCATCGTGCTCGGCGCGGTGGTCGTCGCGGTCATCGGCGGCATCGGCGAGGAGATCGGGTGGCGAGGCCTTCTCGGGCCCGCCCTCGAGCAGCGGTTCGGCGCGTTTCGCGGCACGCTGGCGGTGGGCGCCATCTGGTCCTATTGGCATTTGCCGGCGAACCTCTCCGGATACAACGACGCCGAGCACCCTGTGGTGAGCGCGCTGATCGTCTTTCCGACCATCGTCGTCGCCATGAGCTTCGGATTCGCCTGGCTCCGCAGGGTGAGCAAGAGCGCCTGGCCCGCCGCCCTCGCTCATGGCGCGAACAACACGCTCGGCTCGGCGTTCGTGATCGGCGCCCATGGCTGGGCAACGAACACCGCGCTCGATATCGCGTCGATGGGGCTCGTGGCCGCTTGGTTCGTGTGGGACGCGCGAAGAGAGTCTGGGCAAACGAGGGCGCTCGAGCGGTCGGGCGGCGAGCTGGCCTTGGGCCACGCGAATCGTGCGTAGCCACCGACGTCGCCGAAGCGCTCACGACGAGGACGAGCGCGTCATGGCGAGCCCATGAGCCATCACGTCGTGCGCGATGACGGGCGCGCGCCTCCGATCCAGCGCGCGACGAGCCTCTCGAGCAGCGGCTCGACGAGCTCCCGACCTCGCAGCGCGTCGCGCCAGCGCTCGGGGATCGCAGCGAGCCCGTCACGCAATCCGACGATGCCGCCGGCCACGCACGCCGTGGTGTCGGTGTCGTGACCGAGCGCGATGGCCTCGCGGACGCACGCCTCGTAGGAGCCGCGCGTCGACACCATTCGCGCCGATCGGAGCGTGTCGACGACGTACCCCGAGCCTCGCCCCTCGGGCTCGTCGTCGGGACGAATGTGGTGCTCGAGCGCCTCTTCGTCGTCGCTCCCCGCCTCGATGAGCGCGCGCAGCGTCGAGACCGCGTCCACCCACGCGTCGTCGCGCCCCTCGAGCACCCGCCTCGCCCAGAGGCAATAGAGCGCACACGACACGCGCGATCGCGCATGTCCATGGGTGATCCGCGACTGCGTGGTCGCGTCGCGCACGAGCTCGCGATCGGTGCCGCGGTGAAAGAGCGCGAGCGGCAAGACGCGCATCAGCGAGCCATTGCCGTTGTGTCGCTCCTCCGAGGGGCCCGCCTCGAGCGGAGGGACGCCGCTCTCGAGGGCACGGAAGGCCGCGGCCGTCTGGACGCCGACGTCGAACACGAAGCCGTCCACCGCCATGTATCCATGCTTGTACCAATCGAGGAGACGGCGCGAGAGGTCGGCGGCGTCGAGGCCGTCCTGGTCGAGCAGCGAAGCGAGCAGGCACAGCGCTTGGGCGCCGTCGTCGGACCAGGTACCGACCGGGACGAAGGTGTGCGCGCGATCGAAGCCCTCGGGCGGGCGCATCTCGATGAGCTCGCGCGGCGGGATCTCGCCCGGCGGGCTGAACTCGTACGGGACGCCGAGCGCGTCCCCGACGAGGAGCCCGAAGAGCCCCCCCGCGAGCCGATCCCGCAGCGTCTCTCCGTCCAGCGAGGACGCCACCCCTCCGTCGCGATGCGCTTCGATCATGAGAGGAGGCTACCATAGAAATAGTGCCACCGACTCTTTTCTTTGTCGGTGGACTCTTTCGAGGGATCCGGCCTACGTTGCGCGCGATGACGACACGACGACGAGCGGTCCCGAAGCGCGCGGTCGATCCCGAGGAGGCCGCCTACCTCGCGGCCTATCGACCCGGGGACTATCCGCGGCCGTCGGTGACCGTCGACGTCGTCGCGCTCACGATCCTCGACGCGGAGCTCTCGGTGCTCCTCGTGCGGCGCGGCGATCACCCGTTCAAGGGCGCCTGGGCGCTGCCCGGAGGCTTTCTTCGCGTGGGCGACGGGCGCGACGATCAGGGCGAGGATCTCGACGCCGCGGCGGCGCGCGAGCTCGAGGAGGAGACGGGGCTCCTCGCGTCCTCGGTGTTCCTCGATCAGGTCGGCGCGTTCGGCCGCGCGGGGCGCGACCCGCGCATGCGCGTCATCACCGTCGCGTATTGCGCGCTCATTCGGCCCGATCTCGTCCCGCGCGTGAAGGCGGGCGGCGACGCGGCGCACGCGGCGTTTCGCCCGGTGAGCGAGCTCACGCCGAAGACGCTCGCCTTCGACCACGCCGAGATCCTCGCGCGCGCCGTCGCCCACGTCGCGGAGCGCCTCGACGTGACCGACATCGCGTCGAGCCTCGTACCCGCGACGTTCACCATCCAAGAGCTCCGGCGCGTGCACACGATCCTCACGGGCAAGACGCAGGATCCGGGGAACTTCCGGCGCAAGTTCGAGCGGCTCCTCGACGAGGGCATCCTCGAGCGCGCGAGCGGCAAGCGGCTCACCGCCTCGAAGCCGGCGCTCGTCTATCGCTTCGCCGCGCCCCGCCGCTCCGTTCGGCGCGCGCCGTGAGCCCGATATCCCCGACGAAGCGCTGAGCGATGCGCGGCTCGGTGGGTCGATCGCGAAACGCGCCAAAGGTGTGCGCCGACCCGCCACGGGGTCGATGCGGCGCGGTCGGGCGCGTGTTCGCCACTAGCTTCTTCGTCACGGCGGACGCGAGGCGCGTCGGGGGGCGTCGCGAACGAGGAGAGACGAATGGGTGTCGAGCGGTTCGATTCAATCGGTCTTTGGGGGGTCGGTGCCCTCCTCGCGACGCTCGTCGCGTGCGGCAACGTCGAGCCCACCGGCACGACGACCGGCACCGGCGGCGCGGCGACGAGCTCGTCCGCGAGCGGCAAGTCGACCAGCACCGGCACGGGCACGGGCGGCGCGGGATCCTTCACCGGCACGTGCGCGACGCTCCAGACGTGCTGCGCGAACATCGTCGATCCCCAGAAGAGAGCCGCGTGCGATCAGGCCCTGCAAGCGAGCGGCGATCTCATGCAGGTGTGCTCCGACGCGCTGGTGACGTTCGGCCCCGACTGCGGCGGCGGCGCGAGCAGCGTCGGCACGGGCGTCGGCGGCGGGAGCATGTGCGGCTCGCCGGGCGCGACGCCCGTCGCGTTGCCGCAGGAGTGTCAGCCGATCGCGGGCGCGTGCCTCTACCACGAGCACGACACGCCCATGCCGGGCGCGCAGATCGTCTGCATGGAGTACAGCGGACAGTGGAGCCAGATCCCTTCGTCCGCGCAGATGGGGTGCACGCAAGGCAACGCGATGCACGAGTGGGTGGCGGGCAAGAGCTGCGGCGAGGCCGAGGCGAGCATCCAGGCCGGCTGTGAGTTTCACCCGGCGAACACGACGCTCTGCAACGTGACCTACTACGGGCCGGGGTGCATGACGGCGCTCGGGAGCTCGTGCAACACGAGCATCGGCGTCTGGGTGGCGCCCTAGATCGGAGCGACGAAATCTCCAACGACGACGCGCGCGCTCGTCTTGGGCTACGATGCCCTCGTTGGAGCGCGCGCACAGCGTCGCAGAGTTCTTGGCGGAGCCGCTCGGTCGCTATTTTCGCGGCCGCCGCTTCCTCGTGTTCGCGCGATCGGACGATCTGCTCGGCTTCGCCTCGTGGGGGAGACCCGACACCGAGGACGTGCGCGAGCTCTTGGGGCTCTGCGCGATCGGTCTGCGCGACGGAATGCGCCCCTACCGCTGGCTCGTCGACGTGCGCGGGCTCGAGCTCGTGGAGCCCGGCACGTTCGCGCTGTTCCTCGACTACACGCGGAGGCACCGCGACGTGCTCCGCCGCAACATCTGGCGTCAGGCGCAGCTCCGCCCCGAGGGGCTCGTCGGCGCGATCATCTCGGGGTTCTCTCACCTCGCGCGCCTGTCCTATCCCGATCGCGCGTTCGGTGACGTCGAGGAGGCGATCGCCTGGCTCGAGATCGAACGTGAGGAAGGCCTCACGCTCCTCGCGGAGCTCGAGCGCATCCGCGACGCCGCGCAGTCGAGCTACGCGATCGTGAACCGCCTGCGCGAGGCGCTCGTCCTCGACCCGAGCGCAGCGGCGGCCGAGACGGCGCGGCGCCTCGGGCTCTCGACGCGCTCGCTCCAGCGAGCCCTCCAGGAGGCCGGCACGACGTACCGCATGGAGGTCGCGTCGTTTCGCATGCGCCGCGCCCAGGAGCTCCTGCTCGAGACCGATCGCAACCACACGTGGATCGCGGGAGAGCTCGGCTTCTCGTCGGTGCAGCATTTCGCGACCGCGTTCCGCCGCGCCGTCGGCGAGACGCCTGCGAGCTTCCGGGCACGCCACGCGACCTCCCGGACACGGCTGGAGGCGACGTGATTTTCAAGCTCATGAATACCTTCCACTCTCCCCGCAACGAAGACCGTGGCGAAGCCGTCGTGGGATGCCCGCGCCTCGTGAGGTGACTCGACGGGGCCGAGAAGGAGCAGCGGATGAAGCCGAGTTGGCTGTGCCTCTTTCTTCTGTCGTCCGCGCCCGCCTGCGGGGTTTCCAACGCCGGACCGGGAGGCGGTAGCTCGACCTCGACTTCCACGTCTTCCACCTCGACCTCGTCCCCCAGCACCGGGACCGGCGCCGATCTCTGCGCTGGTGTCGTGTGCAAGGCGGCGAGCGCGTGCCAGGTCGGCGCGTGCGATCCCGCGACCGGTTCCTGCACGAAGAGCGACGGCGCGAGCTGCGACGACGGCGATCCCTGCACGCAGGGGGATGCCTGTGTCGCAGGCGAGTGCGTCGCCGGCCCCTACGTGGACTGCGTGGGACATCCCGCGTGCGCGTCCGAATGTCGAACGCCGAGCGCCTGCGCTCAGGGAGTGGGCCTCCCGAGCGGTCCCCTCGATCCGATCAAAGCGGGGAACCTCCGCCTGATGGCAGACTTCGATGGCGACGGTCGGGTCGACGCAGCCGACGTGCTGCTGGGCCAGGTCGACGTGTGGCTGGCTCAAGCAGGCGGCCACTTTCAAGCGGTCGCGCATGTCCCCATCGGCACGCAGACCGCATCGCTCGCCGAGGGCGATATCGACGGCGACGGACATCCCGACATCATCGTGGCGGACGCAGGCCAGTGGCTGAGGAACCTCGGTGGCGGGCTCTTCGCACAGGCACAGACTCTCCCGACGTACGGCAACTCCGTCGTGGCCACCGATGTGGACGGAGACGGCAAGACCGATCTGGTGTTTGGCACGAACCGCGTCGTGACCGCGTCCACTTATGGCGGATCCCTCTCGGTGATTCGCAACCTCGGCAATGGCAATTGGACGTCGCCGATCTCCTACCCCGTCGGCCAACTTTGCCAGCCTCCGTTGGCCGCTTGTCCCGCGCGCGAGGTGGTCGCTGCGGACTTCGACGGGGACGGACATCCCGATCTCGCGGCGCGGACCTGGCACAGCTTGGTCGCGGTGCTGCACAACAACGGGGACGGCACCTTCGGGGCGGAGGTCGACTACGCCATCGACGACTTGGGCTCTGGCTCGAGCGGGAGATTGTTGGTCTCCGATCTCGACGAGAACGGCCACCCCGACTTGGTCGGTGGTTCCTCCACCATCAACGTGCTCCTCAATCAAGGTGCGTCCTTCGCGCCCGCCTTCGCCTTCGGCGACCTGACCGATGGGCTCGTCGCAGCCGACCTCGACGCCGACGGCGCGCCCGACTTGATCGGCTATGGCGCGACCATTTGGCACAACCGAGGTGACGGAACCTTCGACCCCTTCACCGCCTTCGCCGCCGGTCCGGAGATCGTCGGCGCAGCCGACGTCGACGGTGACGCGAAGCCCGACTTGATCGTCGCGGGCGTCGCCAACGTCACGACCGGCGCGTTCCTATGGAGCATCGGCGCGATCAAGAACCTCGGCTCGGACCTCTTTCTCGCAGCGCCCACATCGCCGACGTACGGCGACGTGTTGGCGGATCTCGACGGCGACGGCCTCGCCGATCTCGTCCTCGCCGACCAAAACGGCGGTGTGCTCCGCGTCTCCCTCAATACGGGGAGCGGGATGTTCGGTGCCCCCGCGAGCTTCACGGCCACCTTTCCCGGGGCGCCCTTCCCCGGCGATTTGAATGGCGACGGCAAGGTCGACCTCGTCGTCCCGCGGCTGACGAACGACGGCGATGGCGGGATCGACGCCTTCATCAACCAGGGCGGGGCCACCTTCGCTGCGCCCGCCGCTCTACCGCTGCCGGTGGGCGCCACGGCGCGGGCGGGACAGGTCGTCGATCTGAACGGAGACGGAAACCTCGATATCGTGCTCGTGACCACGGACGCAGTTTGGAATGCCTCTCTCGGCGTCATGCTCAACACGGGCAATGGCACGTTCGCCGCCCCCACATCGGTCTTCCCGCTCGGCCTCTCCACGACCTCGTCGCTGCGCGTCACCGATCTCGATGGGGACGGCCTCGCGGACGTCGCGCTGGCGACGCTCGACGATCAGGGCAATGGTGCGCTGGGCGTGGCGTTCAACCAAGGGATGGGTGTGCTGGCTGCACCCGTGAGCGTCGGCAGCGCTGCCCCCACGAGCCTCGTGGTCGGCGACCTCGACGCAGACGGTCGCAAGGATCTCTTGGTCGCAGAGAGGACGGGCCATCTGCTCGTCTTTCACAACGCCGGACAGGGCTCGTTCGCGCAGAGCGGCGACCATTCGATCGATCCCGAAGCGACGGGCCTGCGCGTCGTGGGTCTCGCTGACCTCGATGGCAGCGGCAAGGTCGACGTGATCCTCCAGGACAGCTCCGACGCCATCGTCATGCTCAATCATGGCGACGGCACGCTCGACGCGCCGATGGAGTACGCGTCCGGAGGCGCGCTCGCGGGCGTGGCAGATCTGAACGGCGACGGACGACCTGATCTGCTCGCAAACACCTCGCACGGCGCCGCAAGCCTCACGTCACGCTGCCTGCCCTGAACGCAGCAAGGCGCGGGGCACAGGTCCATCGCCGTACCGGCGATCGAGAGCTGGGCCGCGTGCGGCGTGGTACCCTCGCGCCGTGACGGGGCTCGGCGACGACGATGGACGCGGGGTTTCGGCGCTCGCGCCGTTCGATCGGCGGGCGCTCGCGGCGCTCGGTGCTTTCGCGCCGCGACCGGCGGACTTCTCGCGCGAGGCCGTGCTCGCCGTGGGGGAAGTGTCCGAAGCGGAGGCGACGGAGCTGCTCTCGCGGCTCGCGTCGCTGGGGCTCGTGGCGACCTCGGCGGAGGGTCGCATCAGCGTCGAGGCGTCGGTGGCGAAGGAGGCAACGTCTCTTGGCGACGAACGACTCCGCGACGCCGCACGAGATCGCCACGCCGCCTTTCATCTACGCTTCGTGCAAAAGGACCGCGAGGCGTGGCGAGCGATCGCGCAGGAATGGGCGCAGATCCAACACGCGTGGGATTGGGTCTCACGCCCCGAGGGCGACGATCGGTCGGTGATCGATTTCGCGTATGCCTTGCGCATCTTCTTCACGCGCCGAGGCCGGGGGACGCCGGCCGTCGCGTGGTTCGAAGAGGCCATCGGCGCCGCGCGCGCCCTCGGGCTCCGCCGGGACGAGGCCACCTTGCTCGACCACCTCGGCGAGACGTATTGCGCTCACGCGAACCACGAACGAGCACGGGCTTGCTACGAGGACGCCCTCGCGATTCAACAGGCCGACGGAGATCGGGTCGGCGAGGCCGGCACCTACCACAATCTCGGTAGCCTCCATTGGGCCATGGGTGACGGCCAACGGGCATTGTCGTATTACGAGCTCGCGCTGCCGGTTCGGCGATCGCTCCCCGACCGGCGCGCCGAGGCCGCCACGATCTCCGGCATCGCGAGCGCCTACAGTCTCCTCGGCGACAAGGCGCGCGCGATCGCCCACTACGAAGAGGCGCTCTCGGCCTTTCGCGCGGCGGGAGACCGAAATGGGGAGTCGACCGCCCTCCACAACCTCGGCAACGCCACGGCGGCCTCGGGCGACAAGAGGCGCGCGCTCGTGTACTTCGAAGAGAGCTTGCCGATCCGCCGCGAGCTGGGCAATCGTTCTGGAGAGGCCCTGACGCTCACGGGCATCGTCAACGCGTATTGGGCGCTCGGCGAGCGCGACCGCGCGCTCGCGTTCCTCGAGCAGGCATTGCCCCTGCAGATCGAGATCGGAGACCGCCCCGGGCAGGTGCAGACGCTGCACAACATGGGCAGCGCCCACAGCGGTCTCGGCGACAAGAAGCGCGCGCTCTCGTGCTACGAGCGCGCCCTCGCGCTCGCCGTGGAGCTCGGCGATCGGCGGAGCGAAGCGAGCGCGCTGCGAAACATCGGCAGCGTCGAGAACGCGATGGGACACGCGGATCGCTCCCTCGCGTCGTACGAGCGATCCTCGGCGATCCTCCGCGCGCTCGGCGATCGCGCCGGTGAGGCGCTGACGTCGTTCCAGATGGCGGTCGTGCAGGCCGAGCGAGGAGCGCTCGACGAAGCCATCGCGACGATGGAGGGCGTCCTCGCGATCGACCGCGCGATCGGGAGCGCTCAGCAGTCGAGGCACGCGGCCTATCTCTCGGAGCTGCGCGCGCGCGTCCGACCCTAGCGCCCGGCGAACGTCGGCGAACGCGCGCTCCCTGCCGTGCGTGATCGTCGTCGCCCCCCGCGCTCGGCTGAAATGTGCCTGAAATAGGAAGTCCGAGGGCGGGGGCTTACGACGGTGGGGTCGGGCGGGTGGCGAAGGTACCCGCGCTGGAGGTGGCGCCGCTGCGCCCGCTCCAGCGCGAGGTGCGGCGTCGTGCTCCGCGCGATCGAACCCACCACCGAAGAGGAAGCCCCCAATGACGCTCATGACCCATGTTCCCCGTCACCAGCCGCCCACGTCGCCGAAGCAGGCGCGCGCTCGCACGACACCATCCCATGAACGCATCGCCGGCCGGGTCCTGGTCGGGCCCGGCGTGCACGCGCTGGTGCGGAGCCCGTCGTCCGGTGTCCCCGCCGCGAGGACTCGCCTCGGCAAGCTCGCCGAGCGTCTCGTCGACCAGACGCTCGTCACCACGCTGAGCGTCGCCGCCGTCTCGGGCTACGTGTACGCGCTCTGCAACACGGGCGCGCCGACGGTGACGTTCACGACGCTTCCTCCCGGCATGGGCCCGTCGCAGCTCGAGCCGCTCCAGGCGGCCTACAACACGTTCCAGAGCCAGTTCAGCGCCTTTCAGGGCAGCGCGTCGTTGTGGGTCCAGACGCAGAGCTCGGGCGTCCCCAGCATCGTCGCGCAGCTCGTCGCGGTGCCGAGGTCCATCTCGACGATCGACGCCATCGTTCGCGGCTACTTCGACCAGCTCGCGAGCTTGCCCCCTGCGTCCTCCGCCTACCAACAGACCTTGTCCAAGATCGAGACGCTGATCGGCTCCGAGGAGCTGCCGATCACGAGCCTCGTCGCTTCCATGACGTCGCTCGGCACGACGCTCGCGACGTCGTCCTCGAGCCTCGTCGAATCGACCAAGGCTGGGGTCCTCGCCCAGATGCTCGCGGCGTACGCGGAGGACCTCGGGACGCTCCAGGACGACGTCGCCGCCGCGCAATCGCAGATCACGAAGGACAACGCGAAGATCATCGGAGACGGCGTGGGGGCCACGGCGTCCTTCGTGACGGGACTGGTGGGCCTCGCGAACTTCTGGAATCCGATCGGCTGGATCACGATCGCGGCCGGCGCCATCGGCGCCTACTTCAGCATCGCGGACATCGCGCTGTTGAAGGCGCAGGTGGCGAGCTTGAACGGACAGATCCAGAAGGACATGGACTTCCAGAGCACCGACCAAGCCGCCGCGAGCGTCCTCGCGATGTTCTCGGCGCAGCTCACCGGCTTCACCTCGATGAGCTCGTCCGCGCAGAAGGAGCTGCTCACGCTCGAGTCGCTCTACCGCACGTTGGGCGCGGAGATCACCGAAGCCCTGACGGAGCTCGGGAGCGGTGATCTGGATGCGGCCCGATCCGAATGGGTCACGATCGTCGAGGGCGCGAAGCCGCTCGCCGAATTGACCTCCTATCTCTGGCCGTCGCCGACGCAGCTGTCGTCGCCGTCGCCGATGGCCGTGGTGGGAGGAGACCTCTATTACGTCGCGACCTCCGGCAAGATGTTCCACTACGCGAGCGCGACAGGGGCGTGGACCGATCTCGGGGCGATGGCGCTCTCGTGCGTAGGGGGAGGCGCGACGATCGTCGCCATCGACGGCGCCCCGATCGACGGCTCCAGCGTCGGGCCGACCACGGCGCCCTCGACGTACCACGTGAAGCAGCTCGACCCGAGCTCCGGGTCGTGGACGCCGATCTCGACCTTCCCAGCGTGCTGCGTCGCGGTCGACGGTTCGGCGTCCGCCGGTCCTCGGATCTACGCCGTGGGCCAGATCACCTCGGACCGCCAAGTCTACGCCTACGGCGGCGTCGGCACGACGTGGAGCGCGCTCCCCGCCGTGCCCGGCCCGGACGCGGTCAACCAGATCGCCGTCGCGGGCGGAGTGCTCTTCGCTCTGACGAACAACAGCCAGCTCGTCTACCGATACGACGCCTCGTCCGTCTCGTGGACCCCAATCGTGGACTTTGCGTGCACGTCGATCGTGGGCAACGGCGACGAGCTCGCGATCATCGACAGCCTGCTCAACCCCTACCTGTACCGAGCGACCTCGGGCGATCCGCCCGTACAGACGGGCGCCGGCGTGATGCAGATCGCCCAGCTCACGAACGGCAATCAATACCGCATCGGCCCGGACTTGAGCCTCTGGCTCTACGAGGCGAGCGATTCACCTGCGTGGACCCAGATCGCCTCCGACGTCACGAGCATCTTCGCGGGCGACACCGACTCCGTCGTCTACGTCGACAAGCGGGGCGACCTCTACGCTCTCAGCGCCAGCGGCGAGTCGACGCGCCTGCCGAAGCTTCCCTGAGCCCCGCTTCCATAGGAGTCCAACACCATGAAGACGACATCGAACGCTTCGCCCCACTCGACGGATCTCGCGGCAGCGAGCCGAGCGCTCCCCGTGCTCGGCCTCTTCGGCGACCTCATCAAGGTGCTCAATTACATGAGCGCCGTGCAGGCGGCGAGGCTCCCCTCCGTCATCGTCGGCGATCCACGCTATCAGGCGCTCGCCAACGGGTATCAGAGCTGGCAATACACACTCTGGCAGCAAATCCTATTGAGCCTCGTGAACCAAGGGGTCGTCGCCGAGGCGGCCGAGATCCATCAGCTCGCGGATCTCGGCGTCACCGACCAAAGCGCCTATCGAGCCGCGCTCGGCGCCGGCGTCGTACCCACGGTCATCGGGCTCTGCGACGCCGCGGCGTCGCGCATCGTCGACGGCGGCGCATTCCTGCCCCAGCTCCTCGCCGTCGGCGAGCAGATCCAGGGGGCGGACAAAGCCAAGGTCGCCGATCTGCGGAAGATCATCGACGAGCTCAACGCGCAATTCGCGGCGCAGGAGGACAAGCTCACCGAGTCCATCTTCGCCGAGGGCAAGCAGGCCGTCGTCACGGTGATCGACGTCGGCGTCGCCGTGGCGACGAGCAAGGATCCGGTCGCGCCCCTCGTCAAAGGGATCACCCAGATCGGCTCGAGCCTCATCGACCAGGTTCGCTTGACCGTGCAGATCGACGGGACGGTCGCCGAGCTCGTGGCGGCGTGGACCGCTCTCGACCCGGCGACGCAGGAGCTCGCGGCGATCACCCTGCTCGTCGACCGCTTGAAGCAGGTCGTGCACGCGTCGGGCGCGATCATCTCGGCGCTCGACGACATTGCCAATCAATGGCACGAGGTCTGCTCCGTCATCAGCGCACCGCCGCGCGCGTGGACGAAGACCGGGGCGGCCCGCGTGGCCGCGTGGGCCGCGCGCATGGTGCGTGTCTCTTTCGCGGGCGCCGTCGGCCAGACGATCGTCTCGCCGCGCTGAGGATCCGACGCGAAGGTCCGCTCTCGGGCGGCCCTTCGCGGGTCGGCCTGCATTGAAATCACCTTGTCATCCCTTCGGGCGCCTGGTCGCATCTCGTGGGGCCCGAGCCCGCCCTCTCATCCCATTGCCTCCGAGGAGGAAACCATGTTCCAAAGCGACGCCTGCGCATTGATCATCGGCATCGACGACTACACCGCGTTCGATCCATCGGGGGCGAGCAACCTGCCTGGCAGCGTGAACGACGCCCGCGCCGTTCGGCGCAGCTGCGACGGTATCGGGATGAGCCCAGAGAACGTCCGGGTCTTGACTTCGAGCCTTCCCGGCCACGCATCGACGGGCGGAAGCGCGGACGCCGAGGCGAGCGAGGCGGCCATTCGCGACGGCCTTCGCTGGCTCGCCGAGCGCGTCGCGGCGGGCAGAAAGGGGCTCCTCTGGTACTCGGGTCACGGCGCGTACACGAAGGACGAGCACCTCTTGCTCTGCCCGAGCGACACGACCGGGAGCGGATTCGAGCACGCCATCCCCTTCGCGTCCCTCCGCGCGATCTTCGAGGCACATCGCAGCGAGCTCACCGTCGTGCTCGACTGTTGCCACGGCGGTCCGACGATGTCCGCACGCGGGGGGCGCGTGTCCACGCTCGGGGGGGATCCCGTCCCGACGGAGCTACCGGATGCGGACCTCGACGTCGGCGCGGTCGTGCTCGCGGCATGCGCGCCGGGCGAGCAGACGCAGCAGTCGTCCTTCATGGGCGTCGCACACGGGGCCTTCACGTGGGCCCTCCTCTCCGTGGCTGACCAGTGGGTGGCCGAGCAACAGGGCCGCAACGTGGCCATCGAGATGACTTACCGCGACCTCGTCAAGCGGACGACGGCGCTGCTCGCCGCGCTCGACTTCACGGGCACGCCGCAGGTCTACCCGCAGAGCGCGGGGCGCCTCGCCGTGATGCAGTCGGGAGACGGGCGCTTGAAGACGAGCGGCGCACCCAATGCGACGCGCGCGAAGGCGCAGCTGGATCCGAGCACCAAGACGACGGGCTATCGTCTTTACACTTGGAAGGATGGCGCGGGCAGCCGAGTGGCGAGAACGGTGGTGCCGGTCACCGCCATGGACTTCTCGAGCAGCGGTGGCAACAACTACGAGAAGGACTCGACCAAGGAATACTGGATCATCGAGAAGGACGGCGCTCCGGCGACCCTCGATTGGGTCGACTTCGACAAATGGGACGCGACCGACCCGCTCGGCAGCAAAGCGAGCTTCATCAACAAGCGCGTGACGCTCGGGAACGAAGGGTTCAAGGAGCTGACGGACGGAGACAAAGCCAATTATGGGATCTTCGTCGATTGGAACGTCACCACGAAGGCCGGGACGTTGACCTGGATCGCGACGAGGGCGCAGTCGGCCACGCCGTACCTACCGGCGGTCGAGAAGGGGTCGGCCTATCTCACGACGCCGAGGAGCCAGCCGATCGCCGCGCCTTATGTCGGCGGCTTCGGAGGCGCCTGAGTCGGCCCTTCGTAGGACCTGCAGAGGCGCGCGCCAATCACCGGCCGGCTGGCGTCGGGTCGCGCGCCGAAGCGGGACGCAGCGCGGCTGTGGGTCATGGCGCTCGCCCAGGCGCCCCCTTTGATCGCACGAAAATCCGGATCATCGTCGGGAGCACGGTCGAGATGGAGCCGACCGTGGTCCAACCTCGGTCCCTCGTGCGTCCAGAGGTTCTCGCACCAATCTCGTACGTTCCCGGCGAGACCACGAACACCGTAGACGCTCTCGTCCGTCGGATGCTCGAGGATCCCCTCACGGCTCGGCTCCGCTTCGGCACCGTCGAGCACGCAGGCGAACGTGGGCTCGACGTGATCTCCCCAGGGCAAGAGGCGGCCGTCGGCGCCGCGCGCCGCCTTCTCGCGTTCGAGCTCGTTGGGCAGTCGCCAGGCCAGCCCGCTCCGCACGGACCACCATCGGGCGTACGCGGACGCTGCGTGCCAATCGATGAGCACCATGGGCCAATCGGGGCGCCACCTCAGCCCCTCACGATCCGGGGGAAGGAGAAAGCGCCCCGTTTCGTCGCGATCGAACGCGATCGCGGGCGCGCCGGGCGCGAGGCCGAGCTGCGCCCGAGGGCACGCGGAAAGCGCCTCGTCAGCGCGCCCCTCCCGGACGAGATCGTTCAAGAACAGCAAATATTCTCCCGTCGTCACGGGGAAGCGCCGCATCACGAACGCATCGACCCAAATCCTTCGGCTCGGCAGGCTGTCCGCGGTCATCGGATCGCCACCCAACCAGCACCAGCCGGCGGGGACGTAAACGTCATTCGGGCCGAGCTCTCCTTCCATCGGCAGCGCGATGGGGTGGGGCTCGCGCTCGCCCGGGGCGATTCCGTCCCAATGCACACCGCGCTCGATGAGAACGGGAACCACGACCTCGTGCCTGCCGGCGGCTCGAATGCGCAGGCGATGACTGCCTCGGGGCAATGGCACTTCGCGGAGAGGTGTCTTGCCGAGCACGCCCGCGTCCGAGGGGACGAGGCGCCGCCCTCGCTCGACGAAGCGCTCGAGCGTCACCTCGGCCCCGGGTGGGGTCGTGACGAGCGTGAGCCGCCCTTCGCCGCGGAGGATCTCAGCATGTCGACCGCGATCGTGGGCTCGCAGCCGCGCCTCCGCGCGAACGGCGTCGGCCTCGCGGTGGGCGCGCTCGGCGGCGAGGAGGAGATCGCCGTGGTGATGGGCGAGCGCGGCGTGGGCCTCCGCCAGATCGGGATCGACGGTCAACGCGCCCTCCAACGTCGCGAGCCACTCGGCCTCTCGGAGCGCGAGCTTCACGTCGAGCGCGGCCGCCTCGTCCGAGAGGGCCCAGCCTGGCTCTTTCTTCTCGACGGGATCGAAGGATCGGACGCCGTCGAGGAGCGACGACGCGAGCGCCCTCTTGCGGCTCGCCTCATCTCGAAGTCGGGCCATTTCGGGCTCCATCGCGCGCGCCTTCGCCACCACGCCGAGCGCTTGCTCGCGCCGTCGCGCGCCGTCGAGCCAAGAAAGGACTTCTCTCGCGAGCGCCTCTGCGTCGGGGTGGCGAGACGCGATGTCCCGCGCCATCGCTTTGTCGCAAATCGCAACGAGCTCGGCAGGCACGGGCGTCGCGGCCGCTTCGCCGACGGGCTTGGGCGGTCCTTCGACGACGCGTCGCCAGACCGCAGCGCCGCTCCCACCCTCGTACGGCACGCGCGCCGTGAGCACGTGATAGAGGACCGCGCCGAGCGCGTACACGTCACTCCACAGGCCGTGACGATCGCGCTGTCCGAGGGCCTGCTCCGGCGGCATGTACGCAGGCGTCCCGAGCACGTCGCCGAGCTGCGTGAGGGCCGGCGGCGCGGCGTCGTCGCTGGACGCATGCTCGTCGACCCCGTCTCGCTCACCGAGGCGTCGGGCGAGCCCCCAATCCATCACGAGCGCCTCGCCCAGCTCGCCGACCATGATGTTGTCCGGTTTGATGTCACGGTGGACGACTCCGCGACGATGGGCGTAGGCGACGGCCTGACAGACGCGCGCGAAGGTGTCGACGAGGCGTCGGAACGTCCAGCCCTCCTCGGCCTCTCGGAATCCATCGGGCCTCGCGGCCGCGTGGACCCGGCCGATCACGTCACCGAGGGTGCGGCCACGGACCTCGCGCATCGTGAACCAGAGCCGACCGTCGGCGAGGCGACCGCGATCGTGCACGCTGACGATGCCGGGATGCTCGAGCTCGGCGGTCAGCTTGGCCTCCGCGAGGAAGCGCGCTTCGATCCGCGCCATGCCGGCGACGTCGGCGCGCAGGATCTTCATCGCGGCGACGCGATCGAGCTCCGTGTCGTGGACGCGTCGGATCTCGCCGAAGGCCCCCGCCGCGAGGCGGCCGAGATCGCGGTAGCGCGGCGGAAGGGACGAGAGGAGAGGTGCGGGGCTCGCGGCACCTCGCGCTCCCGACGCGACGGTGACGGTCGCGTCGCCGCAAGCCGCCGCGCGATCATCGTCGGTCGCCTCGGACGCGATCGTTCGCGTACCGCGCGCGCCTTCGTGATCCTCGCCCTGCTGGCTCATGATGCTCCTCGCTGCACGGAATGCTAGCGTGGTCCGACACGACGTGGGCACGCTCGAACGGAGAGGCAGCGGCGCGCTCGTGGTTCTCCGATCACGGTTTCTGGTCGGGCGCTCCGCGGCCTGTGATCTGCGGATCGACGATCCCCGCGTCTCGGGCGAGCACGCGCGCTTCCGATGGACGGGGAGCGTGTGGGAGGTGCGCGATCTAGGCAGCAAGAACGGCACGTTCGTCGACCAGCATCCCGCTGCTGCTGGCTCGCGGGTCTCGCTCGTCGCGGGCGATACGATCGCGCTCGGCGCCACCGGGCCGACGGCGCCGATGCTGGTGCTCACGGACGCGACGGCACCGGTCGCGAGCGGGCGCCGGAGCCCGAACGGCGCGTCGCGGCTGGCCTCGGACGGCCTCCTGGTCCTTCCCGATGACGAGCGACCGCTCGTCACCCTCGTGGAGGGACGCGATGGGCAATGGGTGCTCGAAGGCGAGGACGAGGCGCGGCCGATCGCCGACGGCGAGATCGTGATCGCGGACGGCGAGCCGTGGGTCATCGATCTGCCGCGAGGGGCCGGGTCGACGATCGACGCGAGCCCAGCCGCGCCCACGCTGGAGAGCGTCGGCCTTCGGTTCCTCGTGAGCAGGGACGAAGAGCGGGTCGACATCACCGTGGTGTGTCCCGACAAGGAGATTCGCCTGCCCTCGCGTAGCCACCACTACCTCTTGGTCACGCTCGCGCGCGCGAGACTGGCCGATGCGCGCAAGCCACCCGCGGAGCGCGGCTTTCTGGCGTGCAGCGAGCTCTGCCGCATGCTCGCGACTGACGAGCTGCGGATCAACGTCGACGTCCATCGCGCTCGAAAGCAGTTTGCAGCGATGGGGCTACGAGGAGCCGCGGATATCGTCGACCGCCGCGCGGGAACGGGTCGGATACGGCTCGGCGTCTCGCGCGTGGAGGTGCGACGCGAAGGCGACGACTAGTCCTCTCCGGCGAGCTCGAGCTTCCCCGGAGCAGGACGGGACTCGCAGAGCCCGAGCCTCGTCGCCGATGCTCGCGTCGCCCTGCATCGGCATGTCACATCCGCGCGGGCTGCCTCGTCATGCGAGCGAGGACCATGAAAACACCGCGCATCG
>CAYYKK010000010.1:0-59146 GCA_964467935.1 uncultured Polyangiaceae bacterium | reverse complement strand
GTGAACCGAGGGTCGCTGCATGAAGTTCAGGCGGCAACAACCTTGACGCATGCCGGTCGCGTGGTCTACGTCAGCGTCCCCGGCATTCGCTCGGTGGTGTATTGACCGATCGGCGAGCGCGCCACGGGCGGCCGCGGCGTTCAGGGGGCGTGGCGACCGGCGCGGAGCGTCCGGGTCCACCAGAGCAGATCGTCGAGCATGAGGTTCGCCGTGTGCGCGAGGTGCGGAAAGTCGGAGAACGATTTGCCGTGCAGCAAGACACCGAGGTAGTCGGGGCCGGTGAGGTGCACGGCGAATCGGCTGGGCGCCACTTGGAGCTCGACGAGGATGAGGCGCAGCTGCTCGATCGCGCGCGCACCGCCCGCGCCACCGTAGGCGACGAATGCGGCGGGTTTGCGGTTCCACTCCGCATAGAGGTAATCGAGCGCGTTCTTCAGCGAAGCGGGAATGCCGTGGTTGTACTCGCCCGTGACGAAGACGAACCCGTCGAGCTCCGCCATCTTGCGGCCCCACCTGATGGCCACTTCGTGCTTCGACGGCTCGCGCATCGGCGACTTCGCTTCGTCGAAGAAGGGTAAGGGGTAATCGCGGAGATCGACGATCTCGAAGACGACGTCCTCCCGGCCCTGCGCGAGCTCCAAGAGCCACGCGGCCGGTCGGTCTGCGAAGCGCGCCGCGCGCGTGCTGCCGAGGATGATTCCGATCTTCACCGGTTCGTTCATGGGCGGCATCATCGATCACGCCGGCAGCCGGGAGCAAGGCGCGGAGCGAACGAGCGCGCCTCGGGCCGCAGGCGAACGCTAGAACGAAAGCGACAGGCGGCGCCCGTCGAACCCGGCGCGCGCGCCGGAGGCTCGCGGAGGCGCGGAGGCGACGTGGGGCGCGACGAGCAGGATCGTGACGCCGACGGCGAGCGCGACGCCGCCCCCGATGAAGAGCCCCGTCGATTCGGCGCGGTGCGCGCCGAGCGCGTCGATGGCGTCCTGGCGCGTCGCGCTCGGCGGGCAGACGTTCGCGACGCAATGCGAGGCGACGTCTCTCTGCAGGTCGGCGTGCTCGGAGGCGGCGACCCCGCCGAGGACGCTCCCGGCGACGACGCCGACGCCGCCGAGGCCGACGCCGATCCAACCAGCCGCCACGAGGCCGCCTGGTGATCCGCTCGCGCGAGGAGGTGGCGGCGCGGGAGGGGTCGGCGTGCGACGCGGAGCGAGCGGCGGGGGGGCGGGCTTCGGAGGCGGCGCCTCGTCGAGGGTCACGAGCATCGAGCGCGCCTCTCCTTCGGCGAGCTCGGCGCGCCTTTCGACGCGCGCGCCGCCTTCTTCGACGACGACGACGTGCGTCCCCGGATCGACGGGGAGGCTCGTGCCGAGGAGCGCCGAGGCGAGCTCCTTGCCGTCGAGCGAGACCTTCGCGGCGTGCGCCGGCGTGACGTCGATCGTGAGACGCGGAATGCGAGGGACGAGGGCGCCGAGCTCGGTCTCCGCGTCGGCCTTGGCCTTCTCGTGGACTTCGCGCTCGAGGTCGGGGAGATCGAGGCGCTGGACCTCACGGTAGCGCTCGGCGGCTTGGACGAGGCGCGTCCGCTTCTCGAGCGCACGCGCCGACCAAAGGCCGATCGTCGGGACGCGCAGCACGTCGTAGGCGCGCTCGAGCTCGTCACTGGCCTTGTCGTAATGGCCCAATCCGAACTCGCGAACTCCATCGTAGCCGAGCTCGCGGGCCGCGGCGCGCGCGCTGTCGTCGGGCTGAGCGCGCGCGACCGACGAGGTGAGGGCGAGCGCCGCCACGAAGGGGAGGACGGAAGCGAGGCGCGGGCGCAGGCTCGTCGACACCTCAGCTCGCCTCCGGCCAAATTCCGATCACGGTGACGCCCCCGGCCACGATTTGCGTGTCCACCGAAGCGAACGTGGCTCCGCTGGGCTCGACGACCTCGATCGTCTGGACGCCTGGAGGCACGCCTCGCACGATGAAGGCGCCCGTGCCCGGCACCGTGGCCGTCGCGCTCGTGGGGAGCGGGACGACGTTTCCAGGTCCGGTGTCGAGATACACGACCGGCACGTTCTGGCCCTTCACCCGTACGACGAGCCCGCCGGCAAAATGATCGGCGATCGCGCGGCAATCCTGGATGGCGCCCACGACGACGCCGGAGGCCGCGTCCATCGTCGCGCCGCCGAACGCCGCGCTGATCCCTTGATCGATATCCTTCTTCGACGGCAGCGGGATGCGCGTCTCGCGGTCGGTCCACGTCGGTCGGGATTCATGAAAGACGATCGGGTAATGGTCCGGTCCGCCGACGTCGAAATAGCCGCTCCACCTCGCGCTGCTCCCCTGAATGGTCAGGAGCGACACGGCGCCGTCGTAGAGCCCGTCGGCGCCGAGCGTCCTCGTCTCCGAGGTGTCGCACGCGCCGCCGAACGCGCAGGGCGCGACGGTGATCCCGTCGAGCGGCGCGTTGGTCGTCGCGTCGACGAAATGGAGCGTCAATCGAGCGGACGCGCCGATCGCGGTGGGCCAGGCGTACTTGCCGACGCAACGGAAGTCGGTCGTGAAGTCGCACGCGTCGCGGCACGACGACGCGACCTTCTCGTACAGCGAGCCGAGCTTCGCCGGCGTCGTGAGAGAGGGCTGGCAAGCGGCCAGGCAGACCGGATCGGGGATCTTCGGGCTCGCGTGGCAGGCGGCGACGCACGTCGCGACGCCGTTGCAGCTGGCATCGTCGGCGCACGCGACGAGCTCGCTGCACGCGCTCGGAATCCCATTGGGGAGCCCCTCGGCGAGGCAATCGCGACACGCCCCTTCGCCGAGCATCGAGGAGAGCCACCGATCTCCTTTGCAATGGGGATTCGAGCTCTCGATCGTCGGCGCGGAGGGCACGAGGCAAGCGCTCGAGGCGGAGAGGCCGACGAGCCACGCCACGACCATCGGCGCGGCGGCGAACGAGCTCCGGCGGCGGATCGTCATATGCCGAGGTTCACCGACGGAGCGGGTCGCGCGGTCGACGACGTGACCGGCGTCGACCCGCGCGGCGGCGGCGACGCGATCCCGCCCGCGCGCCCTGGCTCCGCGCCGACGCGCGTCGGCGGAGCGATGGGGGCGGACGACGACGATGACGCCGACGACGAAGCGAGCGCGCCCGGTGACGCCGCAGCGGTCGACGACCCCGACGCCGATGGCGCAGTCGAGGACGCGGAGCCCGGGGAAGGCGCATTCGACGAGGCCGCGCTCGCGCCCTCGATCGCCGACGGGGCAGCGACGCCCGCGCCGCTCGGCGCCGCGGCGTTCGTCGGCGACGAGGCCAGAGAGCTCGGCGTCTCGCGGCCGCTCGCGCCGAAGTGCAGCACGGTCGACGCGAGCCCGACGGCGAGCACGGCGGCGCCCGCGAAGAGCCCGACGCGCGCCGTGCGCCCCGGCTTCGGGCCCATCGAATGCGTGGCCGCGTGCGCGGTCGTCTGCTTCGGATCGACGACGTCGACGGGGACCACCGCGGCAGGCAGTTGAGACGATCGCCCCTTTTCGTCGTCGACCCACGAGCGCCCCGGCGTCAGCACGTGGGCGAGCGCGCGCGCCAGATCCTCGGCGCTCTGGAACCGCTCCTCGGGAGGCCGGCGGGTCGCGTGCAGAAACCATTCGTCGAAGCCCGAAGGAACGGTCGCCGACGCGGACGCGAGCGGCACGGGCTCGAGGCAGATCTTGAAGACCAAGTCGCCGACCGAATCGCCCTGGAAGGGGCGGACGCCGGTGAGACACTCGAACGCGATCACGCCGAGCGCCCAGAGGTCGGTGCGGTGATCGACGTTCTTCTTGCCGCGCACCTGCTCGGGGCTCATGTACGCGGGCGTCCCGAGCGCCGTGCCGGTGGCGGTGGACGCCTCGGGGGTGTCGATCTCCGCCACCGCGAGCACCTTCGCGATGCCGAAGTCGAGCACCTTCACCGGCCGCGAGCCGTCCTCCTCTTCGACCAAGAACACGTTGTCCGGCTTGAGGTCGCGGTGGACGATCCCGCCCCGATGCGCCTTGGCGATCGCGCGGCACACGCCTTCCATCACGTGCGCGGTCTCCTCGACCGACAGCGTTCCTTGGCGCCGGAGCTTCTGCCCGAGGCTCTCGCCCTCGAGGTACTCCATCACGATGAAAGGGTGTCGTCCCTCTTCACCCTGATCGAGGATGCGCACGACGTTCGGGTGCCGGAGCGCGGCCGCCGCTTGCGCCTCACGGATGAAGCGGGCGCGCAGGTCGGCGCGCTCGGCGAGCCCTTCGGAGAGGAGCTTCACCGCGACGGGCGTCCCGAGCGTCACGTGCTCAGCGCGCCACACCGAGCCCATCCCGCCTTTGCCCATGAGCGAGAGCAGCCGGTATCGACCGGCGACGATCTCGATGGGCGGTTCATCCATCGTGGCAGGTTACCCGCTCGCCCCGCCGAGCGGAACACCGCCGTCTCCCGGCGGAGCGTGACAGGTGCGTGCCCGCGAGACCAATCCAGCGCCGCTCCCTCCGGGCATGCGCTAAGGAGGACGGCGACCATGGATCTCCACACCGCCTTCACCACGCGGCGCAGCGTCCGCGCCTTCCTCCCGAAGCCCGTGCCCACCGACGCCCTCGCTCGGATCTTCGACGCCGCGCAGCTCGCGCCGTCGTGGTGCAACACGCAGCCGTGGCGCGTGTGGCTGACGTCGGGCGCGGCGACGACGCGGCTGACGGCGGCGCTGCTCGACGCGGCGAAGACCTCGTCGCCGAAGACCGATCACCCGTTCCCCGTCGACTACCCCGAGCCCTACGGAGCGCACCGCAAGGCGTGCGGCAAGGCCCTCTACGACGCGATGGGCGTCGCGCGCGGCGACGGCGACGCGCGCCTCGCCGCGTGGCTGCGCAACTTCGTCGCCTTCGACGCGCCGCACGTCGCGATCGTGGGGATCGATCGGCGCTTCGGTCTCTACGCGGCGCTCGACGTCGGCTGCTGGCTCGAGGCGCTCTTGCTCGCGGCGACCGCGGAGGGGGTCTCGACGTGCGCGCAAGCGAGCCTCGTGGCCTACGCCGACGTCGTCCGTCGCGAGCTCTCGATCGACGAGGGCATCTCTCTGCTCTTCGGCGTCGCGCTCGGCTACGAGGATCCGAGCGCGCCGGCGAACCGGTGCCGCACGACGCGCGAGCCCGCCTCGGCGAACGTCACGCGCGTCGACACCTGATCCCCGGCGTGCGCCGCGCGACCTCAGCCGCAGCAGCCGCCGCCCGCCGTCTTCGCCTCCCCGGGGACGCAGCACGCCGTCTTCGCCTTCTCGGGATCGTCGTGCATCACGTCGGTGTCGCCCTTCACCACGAACACCTCCCACTCGTTGCCGTCCGGATCGGCGACCCACACCTTGTCCTGCAGCGCATAACAACACGACGTGTTCTCCTCCGTGCGCGTCGCGAGCCCCGCCTCTTTGAACCGCGTCCACGCCGCCGCGACGTCCTCGCTCTTCGCGACCTGAATGCCGAAATGGCTCGCGTTCAGCCCCGTGGGCGCGACCTCGACCATCGAGAGGTTCAGCGACGGCTCGGCGAGATCGAACTTCGCATACCCCGGTCGACGCTTCGTCGCCGTCACGCCGAAGACCTTCTCGTAGAAGGCGACGGACGCGTCGACGCTGGTGACGTTGAGAGACACGTGCGGCTTGAGAACGTTCATGGGCCTCATCCTTCCTTATTTCTGCAAATATCGAATTATTGATGGCGAAGAAGGCCGACGCGCGGACCATCCGCTCGTCGGCTCAACAGCAGCCTTTGGCTTTGCCCCGTCCGCAGCAATCCTCCCAGAGATAGGCGGTGAGCGCCTTCAGGGCGTCGAACTGCGCGGCGTAATAGATGAACGTGCCTTCGCGTCGTGAGCGGAGGAGCCCCGCCTTCGTGAGCTTGTCGAGGTGATGGCTCAGGGTCGACGGGGGGATGTCGAGCTTCGATTGGATCTCCCCGGCCGGCGTGCCTTCGGGATCGCCCTGCACGACGAAGCGCAGGATGCCGAGCCGCGCCGGATGCCCGAGCGCGCTGAACTGCTCCGCGTGCTGCGCCACTTTCGTCACGATTCGGTAGTTCTACAATCACCGAAGTAACATGTCAAGCCGGGGTCTCGTGTTTTCTCCCGTCCTCCGCGACGCGCGAGCGCGACGCGGAACCGAGCCCTCGCCCCCGCGCTCAATGCGAGGCGATCGTCGCCGTGTGCGCTCCCGGACCGAGGCGCACCCAGAGCGTCCCGCCGGCGTCGGGCGTGAACACCCAGCCGCTCGTCGCGCTCTCGAGCGCGTCGACGGACGCGAGCAAGGGCGCGGGCGCGCCGTCGATGTCGACCGAGGCAGGCGCTTGGCCCGTCCCGGGGAGCTCGAAGACGACGCCTTGGGCGAGCTCCGAGCCGCTCTTCGATCGCAACGTCGTCGTGGGTCCGCCGCTCGTCGTGAGCGATCCCCCGTCATAGAGCGTGAAGGTGGCCTCGCCCGCGGCGTCCGGCGCGGCGCGCGCATAGAGCACGCCCGGGCTCGTCGCGAACGAATCGACCCGCGAGGGCGCCGTCGTCGGCGCCATCGAATCGATGGTGGGCCGAAGGAGCGGGACGACGCCGCCGACGCGGAGATAGAGGGGCAATACGCCGAGCGGGGCGGCGACGGTGCGCGTGGCGCCGCCCGCGACGATCTCCCCCGTCCACCAATCCATCCATCGGCCTTCTGGGAAGATCACGTCGCGCGAGGTCTGCCCGCGGGCGAGGACGGGCGCGACCAGCAGATCGTCGCCGAACATGTATTCGTCGCTCGGGTGCACGCCGAGCTCGGGGAAGGCCAAGCCGAGCGGGCGCGTGATGGCGCGGCCGTCGGTCGCGAGCCGCTCCGCGTACGTCCATTCGTACGGAAAGAGCCTCAGGTGGAGGCGCGCGTATTGCCGATAGAGCGCGAGGAGCGAGGCGTCGCCCACCTCCCAGGGCACCGTGCTCGCGCCGTTGCCGACCTGCATGACGGTCGACAGCGAGGTCTGCTCGAACCAGCGAATGAGGAGCTCGGGATCGGACGCGGCGTGACGATAGCCGCCGGTGTCCGAGCCATAGAATGGAAACCCGGAGGGGCCCAAGGTGAGCCCTCCGATGACCGACGCGGGGAGCCCGCCGACCGAGACGTAGCTCGACGAGCCGTCCGTCGCCGGCTCGCCGACCGCGGCGAAGGAGGCGTCCAAGTCACCGGGCCAGAGGATCGGGCCGAGCGTCTGGCTGCCGATCGTCGCGTGCCGACAGAGGAGGAACCCGCCGCTCGCGGGCAGGAGATCCGCGTAGGTCGCGTGATAGAAGAGCTGATAGCGCCCGTGCATCGTGCGCTCGTCGCTGCCGTCGAAGAACGTCCATTGATTGCGCGCCTCGGTGGCGCCGGGGACGACGTCCTCGCCATAGTCGAGCTTGAAGCCGTCGATGCCGTGGTCGGTGTAGGCGCGCAGGTGGTCCTGCCAGAACGTGACGGCCGCGGGGTTGGTGAAGTCGAGCGCGGTCCCCCACGGGTTCAGCTTCACCCCGTGCACGAGCGGATAGGCGCCGACCGACGTCGCCTCCGCCCGGAGGGCGGCGGTCGCGGGATCCTTCTCGTCGAGATAGGGCACGTGCCATAGCGCGACGCGAAAGCCGAGATCGTGGGCGTGGGCGATCATCTCGTCCGGCGCGGGAAAGCGCGCGGGGTCGTAGTCGAAGGTGTTGACGCCGGTCGCGTTGGGATGGTCGATCCAGACGCCGCTCGTCGCGATGTCGAGATCGCGCATCGCCTCGAGATCCGCCTCGAGCTGGGCTTGATTCATGTTCTCGTTGCGCCAGAGGAGCGGGCCGAGCGCGAACCGACCGGGCAGCTTGGGATAGCCCGTCAAATCGTAATAGTGCTTGGTGAGATCGAGCGGGTGGTGCGCCGCGAAGAGGTGGAAAGCGAGCCCCTTCTTCGAATCGACGCCCGTGCCGAAGGTCGCCTCGACGAGATCCGCCTGCTTCGTCGCGACCTCGAACACCCCCGCGTGGGCGGAGTCGACGAAGAGGCCCCACCCCGTGGTCCCCAGGAGCATCGGAATGGGCACGTGGGCCTCGTTGTCGGGGCTCTCGGTGCTCGACCCGAGCTCGAGCTGCATCGCCCGCACCTTGCCGCGCTGATTGACGTCGTCGAAGGACTCGCCGAGGCCGTAGAGGCCCTCCTTCGCGTCGACGTGCGCGCCGATCTTCATGAAGGCGATCCCCTCACCCGAAGGGGTGAGCAGGAGATCGAAGCGACCGAGCGCGCCCGCGCGGACGTCGAGCGTGGCCGTCCTGTCGGGATACGCGAGCGAGACGACCAGGTGGTCGGCGTCGTGCGACGTGACCGTCGCGCTCGTGGGCGTCTCGAACGTGAGATCGGTGGGCGCACGATAGAGCGCGTTCGGCACGACGAGCGGGAATGGGTCGTAGCTGAGATCGTCGCTCACCGCGCCGACGCGGCCGAGCGCGAGGCTGCCCGGCGGGAGGGTGAGCAGCGGCGCGCCGTCCCGCGAGAGCACGAGCCCGCCTGCTGCGTCGACGCGCAGGCCATAACCCTCTTGGTCGAGCGACGCGATCACCGGCGGAGGGAGCGGGGAGATCGTCTCGCCGTCGGCGCAGGCCGCGACGCACGCGCAGAGAGGGACGAGCCAGAGGCGAAGACGCATGGGGCGAGCCTACCGAGTCGGTCGCGGGACCGCACGCGCCGCGACGAAGTCGGTCGGGGCGCGATCGGCGCCGATCACGCGCGATCGGGCAGGCGCGCGGCGGCGAACCGGGCCGAGGCCTCGAGCGCGGCCTTTCCGCTCGGGTGGACCGCGGCCCAGACGGGCGCGTTGTGGGGCATGTCCTCGGCGACGTGGAGCGTCGTGTCGACGCCGGCCTTCTCGAGCGCGTCGGCGAGCGCGAGGATGTCGTCGCGCGGGATCTCGCGATCGCCGACGGTGACGAGCGTCGGCGGCAGCCCGGCGAGATGGGCGCACACGGGAGAGATGCGCGGATCGTCGAGGGGCACGTCGCCGGCGAATGCGTCGCGGTGGCGCACGAGCGCCTCGCGCGTCCCGAAATCGTAAGCGTCGTTGTCGCGAAAGGACGCGCCGAGCATGCGGAGATCCGACCAAGGGGAGATCAGCACCAGGCCGGCCGGGGCCGCGGCGCCAGCGTCGCGGAGGGCGAGGGCGAGCTCGATGGCGAGGTGCCCCCCCGCCGAGTCCCCGGCGAGCACGACACGCGAGGCGGGCGTGCCGCGCGCGACGAGGGCATCGAAGACGGCGCGCGCGTCCTCGATTTGAGCGGGAAAGGGGTGCTCCGGCGCGAGGCGATAATCGGGTGCGACGACGCGCCGGCGCGACGAGAGCGCGAGAGACGCGACGAGCTCCGCATGAGAATGGCGCGCCGAGCCGTAGAGGTACGAGCCGCCATGGAAGAAGAGGATCACGCCATCGGCCGGCGCGCCCGCGGGCTCGAACCAACGCGCCGGGACGCCGCCGATCGTCTCGTCGCGCGTCGGCACCTTGCGGGCGACGTCGCGAGGGTAAGGGCGAGCGTCCACCTCGGCGCGGAGCCGAAGGAGATCCCACTCGGCCGTCTCGTCCCAATCGAGGCGGAGGTAGCGTACCATCACCTCGAACGTGAACGACCAGCTCGGCAGGAGCGGCCCGCGACGAAGGCGCGCGGCGAGGACTCGAAAGAACGCGACGAGGAGGAGACGGAGGGCACGGAGCATGGCGCACCCCAACGCTAGGATCGAAGCCCCCGCCTCGGGTAGGCCGCGCGCGCCAAGAGGCGAGGCCTCAGGCGCCAACACGCAGGGGACGCTCTCGGCGCGCATGGTGGTGCGGCTCGTCCAGCTGCTCGAGCGGCGCGGCGTCGATCCACGATCGGCGTGCGAGGCCGCGGGGCTCTCCATCGAAGCGCTGCGTCGCCGCGACGGGCGCGTCGCGTTCGCGGCAGCCGATCGCCTGCTCGAGGGCTGCGCGCAGCGCGTCGGCGCAGGGGATCTGTCGCTCTCGCTCCTCGACGTGGTCGACGACGACACCTACGACGCCGCAGGGCTCGTCCTCTTGTCGAGCCCGAACCTCGCGACGGGTCTCCGACGCGCCTTCGCCTACCAACGCCTCTGGGGTGATGGCGAGAGGTTCGCGCTCTCGTTCGACGAAGACGCGCCGACAGGCACCCTTCGCTTCCGTCATCCCGGGCCGAGCCCGCTCGCCCGCGGCGTGCTCGCCGAGCTCGCCTTCCTGGAGACGATGCGCGCGGTGAGGGGCCTCGTCGAGCCGAACGCGAAGGCGACGCGCGTTCATTTCGCGCATTCTCTTCGGGAGGGGACCCCGGTCGAGGCCCTCGAGGCGGCGCTCGGTGCGCGCCCGCAATTCGACGGCGCACGAAACGAGCTCGTCCTCTCGCGCGCGCTCCTGGTCGCACCATTGCGTGTGCCCGCGGAGCTCGTCGGTCACGCTCTCGAGGCGCTGGCTCGTCGGGCGCTCGAGGCATTGCCGAGCCCGACGTCGCTGCGCGCGCGTCTGCGGGCGCTCTCCGAAGAGTCGCCGCAGCTCTTCGGGCTCGGCGTCGCCCAGATCGCCGGCCGACTGCGAATGAGCGCGCGCACGCTGCAGCGGCGGCTCGGCGACGAAGGCACGTCGTGGAAGCGCATCGTCGACGAGGCGCGCCGAGAGAGAGACGCCGCGCTCTCCGCGCGAGGCGCGTCGGCGAAGGAGATCACGTTCCTGCTCGGATTCGCGGACACGAGCGCCCTCACCCGCGCGCGCGCGCGGTGGCGCGCGAGGAAGTAGCGGGGCGAAGATGGGCAGGCCGTCCAGGCCGAACGGGGGTGCGCTCTCGGGACACGAGCGCGCGGCGCTCCTTTCCTCCGAAGCGCGTCGCGAGGAGACGCCTCGGTGATCGCGGAGAGGGCGGCCGAGTGGGGGCGAGGCCTCGACGAGCTCGAGGTGACGCTGAACGCCGTTCCCTACCTCGTCTTCCTCGTCAGCTGGGGCTTCTTCCTCGAGGGCCTGCGGCACGAAGGCCGCGGCCGAGCGCGCTTCCACCTCGTCCTGTTCCTGCATCTCGCGCCGGCGCCGCTCCTCTTCGTCAGCAGCGAGCACGAGTTCTGGCAGTTCCTTCGGTGGACGGCGCTCGGCGGCCTCGCGCTCGTCATCGGTGTGCCGCACTTCTTCTGGGACCGAGGTGAGCGGGCGCGTCCGCGCGTCGTGACGACGCTGCTCGTCGCCCTCGCGTTCGCGGGCGTGCTCGCCTGGCACCTGACGCGCCCGGCGCGCTGACCAGATCCTCGTCCGCGACGGCGAAGGTCCCCTTGTGCCTCCTCGCTCACGCCGCTAGACGGAAGCAACTCGCGCAGGGCCCGGTCGACGAACGAGCGTGCTCTCTCCGACCCTCCCGCGCGCCGCGCCCATGATGCCTCCCTCCCCGCCCGAAGCCGACCTCTCGTCGCAGCCCGGGGGTGCGAGCGCACCGCCGACCATCGAGGTGGTCGAGGCGCGAGCGCGGGCGCGCTTCGGGGTGCCCGGCCTCTACGGTTGGCAGCGCGACGCCGTCCTCGCCGTGCTGGGCGATCCGGGTCGGGCCCTCGTCATCGCCCCCACCGGCGGCGGCAAGAGCCTCACCTATCAGCTGCCCGCGACGCTCCTCGAGGGGACGACGCTCGTCGTCTCTCCCTTGATCTCGCTCATGGAGGACCAGGTCCGCGCGCTCGGGCAGAAGGGGGTGCGCGCCACCTTCCTCGCCTCGACGCTCTCGCAGGAAGAGCGCGCGACACGGCGCGCCGCCATTCGACGCGGGGAGATCGAGATCGTCTACGTCGCGCCCGAGCGATTGAACGACGGGCTCTCGTCGATGCTGGGGGGCCGCCTCGCGCTGCTCGCGGTCGACGAGGCGCATTGCGTGGTGCAATGGGGGCACGACTTCCGTCCCGACTACCTCCGCATCGGCGAGTTCATCCGCCAGGAGCGACCGCGCCGCGTCCTCGCGTGCACCGCCACCGCGACGCCCGACACCCGCGACGAGATCCTCCGCGCGCTGGGCCTGCCGGCGGAGGGCACGCGGGTCGTGTTGCGCGGCTTCGCGCGACCGAACCTCGCGCTCAGCGTGGCGGAGGTCGACGGCCCGCGCGAGGCGCTCGCGATCACCACGGCGTCGCTCTCGCGCGCGCTCGGATCGCGCGACGATCCACGCGGAACGGGCATCGTCTACGCCGGCACGCGCAAGCACACGGAGCGGACGGCGGCGGCCCTCGCGGACCACGGGTTCCGCGCGGTGGCTTACCACGCCGGGATGGACGGCGAGCTGCGCACGCGCATCGCGGCCGACTTCGCCGCGGGTCGCGCCGACATCATCGTCGCGACCAACGCGTTCGGCATGGGCATCGATCGCCCCGACGTGCGGGTCGTCGTGCACGCCCAGCCTCCCGCGTCGATCGAGGCTTACTACCAGGAGGTCGGTCGCGCAGGTCGCGACGGCGCGCCGGCGGAGGGCGTCTTGTGCATCGCGCCGGCCGACATCGGGCTGCGTCGCAGGCTGCTCGAGCTCGGCACGAACGGGGAGCCGGCCGATCCGGACGCCGTCCAGCGAGGTTGGCGACTGTTCCGCGAGCTGTTGCGCTTCGTCGACGCGTCGAGCTGCCGGCACGACTTCATCCTCCGTTACTTCGGCGACGAGGCCGAGTCGCTCGGGGGCTGTGGTCGATGCGACGTGTGCCTCGACCGCGCGACGCTCGCGGACGACCCGGGCCGCGCCGAGCGGGATCGGCTCGTGGTGCGGAAGATCCTCGCCGCGATCGCGCGCGCGGGTGGGCGCGCGGGCACGGTGGCGATCACGGAGATGCTCGTGGGGCGCACGACCGAGAAGGTGAAGCGCTTCGGGTTCGACCGGCTCTCGACGTTCGGTGTGCTCGCCGACCTCGGCGAAGAGGACACGCTGCGCGCGCTGCGCGCGTGCATCGCCGCTGGCTACGTCGGCCTCACGCCGACGGAGCACCCGGTGCCCCTGCTCACGACGCTCGGCGCGCGCGTGATGAAGGCCGAGGCGCCGAGCGAGATCGTGCTGCGGCCGGCGCGTCGGAGCGCCGCCCGAGGCGGCTCGGCGCGATCGCGCGCGCGCGGCGAGAAGAAGGGCGCCTCGACGGCGAGCCACCCGGAGCCCGCGGTGGCGGCCAGGTTCGAGGCGCTCCGCAAGGCGCGCGCGGCGCTCGCGAAGGAGCTCGGCTACCCGGCCTACGTCGTCGCGCAGGACAAGGCTTTGCTGTCGCTCGCCGAGAGCAGCGCGACCACGCTCGCCGATCTCCTCGCGCTACCCGGCTGGGGCGAGACGAAGGTCGCGCGCTTCGGCGAACGAATGCTGGAGGCGCTCCGCGAGCCGTGACCCGCGCGCGCGAAGCCGCGCGCAGGCGAGCCCGGCGGCAGGCCCTTCGGGGGCCCGCCGCTCTCAATGCGCGAGGACGCGCAGCAGACCGCCTATCGCCATTTGAATGACGAAGCCGATGTTGGCGCCGCGCTTGGTCTCGGTGCCCTTCGCGAGCGCGTGGACGAGGACGAGACCGATGCACCCGCCGAAGAGCCCGGCCAAGAGGCCGAGGCCGAAGCTGCCGGGCACCTGCATCATCCCGGGCGCGGCATAGGGCATCATCGGCTGCCCATACGGGTTCGGTTGATAGGGATTCGGCCCGTAGGGGTTCGGCCCATAGGCGTTCGGCGCGCCGTAGCCTTGCTGCGGCGGCACCCCGACGCCGGGCGCCGGACCCCAGCCACCCTGCTGTTGCGGGGGCGGCGCGCCAGGCGGCCCGCCCGGCCCCTGTCCCCAACCGCCGCCGCCCGGCGGACCGCCGCCGCCCGGACCTTGTCCCCAACCGCCGCCGCCACCCGGAGGCGGCCCATAGCCCTGACTCATGATTCCCTCGTCCGCATTGGGTGGTGATCCGAAATGCTCCGTCGACCGTCGTCGCGCGCGGCGCGACGGAGCGCGTCACGGCGCCGCGATTTCGTAGAGGTCGCCGGTCGCGATGCCGACGAAATACACGTTCCCGCGACCGTCCTGCCCCATCGCCGAGATCTGCGTGATGCTCGACGCCGAGGTCTTCACCGGCGTCTGGCCTGGGAAGATGTAGAAGATCTCGCCGGTGCAATAGTCCGCATAGAAGTACGCTCCGCGGAGCGCCGGGATCGTCGAAGAGCGATAGACGTAGCCGCCCGTGATCGAGCAGCGCCCCATCTGGTGTTGGTAGTCGGTGATCGGCTCGAACAGGGTCGCCGGCTTCGCGGGGCAAGTCGCCGGCGTCGCGTAGTCGTGCGCGCCTTCGCGATAGGGCCAGCCCGCGTCGACCGCGCCGTCCGCCTGCTTGATCTGGTCGACCTCTTCGTAGGTGTTCTGCCCCACGTCGCCGATGAAGAGATCGCCCGTGCAGACGTCGAAGCTCATGCGCCACGGGTTGCGGAAGCCCTTGTGATAGGCCTTCATGCCGGAGGGGTTCCCGGCCGCCGCGGGATAGCCCGCCGCGGTGGGCGCCGCGTCGACGTCGAGCCGCGTGATCTTGCCGAGGAGGTTCTCGGGCTCCTGCGGGGCTTCTCCGCCCATCGAGAGCTGCGCGTCGCACTCCGGATCGCCTTGGTTTCCGCCGTCGCCCATCGAGATGTAGAGGAAGCCGTCCTTGCCGAACTCGACGGCGCCGCCGTTGTGGTTCGCCTCGGCGGTCGTGTGCTGCAGGACGAGCTGCGTCGGCGTCGCGTCGGCGACGTGCAGATCGGCGGCGGAGCGGTGGTACTCCTCGACGGTGTTCTTGCCGGCGTTGGTCGAGCTGTAGTGGACGAAGAAGCGCCCGTTCTGCTTGTAGTTCGGGTGGAACGCGAGGCCGAGCAGGCCCTCTTCGCCGCTGTCGATCACCTTCGAGCTGATGTCGAGGAAGGGCGTGGGCAAGAGCACGCCGTTCTCGACGATGACGATCTGGCCGCTCTTCTGCACGACGTAGAGGCGATCGGGATCGTCGGGCGCAGCCTTCACTTGGACCGGCTCGCTGAGGCCGTTCACGACGACCTTCGCGCCGAGCGTCGGGACGGTGCCTGTCGGTGCGGTGCAGTCGTAGTCGGCAGGTGCGCCGCCGCCCGTCCCGGTGCCCGTCGAGGAGCTCGTCCCGGATCCCGTCCCGGTGCTCGTGCCCACCGCCGTGGTCGGGCTCGAGCCGGTCGTGGAGGTCGTCGCAGCGCCCCCCGTGCCGGTCGTCGTCGCGGCGCTGTCGCCGCACGCGGCGAGCGAGACACCGAGCAAGAGGACCCCTGAACCAAGCACCAAACCAAGCGTATTTCGAGCGACCATCGGGTCACGCTATCCGGCCTCGGCCGCGTCATCAAGCGTGAGCGGTCTCGGCGCTCCACCATCGGAGGCGCATTCGACGCATGCACGCGCCGTCGACGCGGTTCACGAAGGAAGGAGCGCGCCCACGGAGTGGTAAGAGGCGGCCATGGTACGCGCGCCGCGCTCGCTCTCCTCCCTGGTCGTGATGATCCTCGTCGCCGGCTGCGCTTCCTCGCCCGCGACCGACGGCGCGAGCGTCGATCTCGGTCCGCTCGATCCGCGCTGCCAATCGCTCTGTCAGAGCTCGGACGCGTCGTGCGCGAGCGACGTCGCCGACTGCGAGCCGCGCTGTCAGATCCGCGTGGCGGGCATGTCCGACGCGTGCGCGACGTGCCTGCTCGACCAGGCGGACAAGGGGACGTGCGCGAGCGGCGCGCCGTGCTGCCCGAGCCCGCACTTCCCCGCGAAGGTGCTCGACTGCGCGAAGAGCTGCGCGGGCAGCGACGGCAAGAACCCGAGCCCACACCCCGTTTGTACGCACCTCTGCGCGAGCAGCGACCCCTCGTGCGACGCCGACGCGAAGGCGTGCCTGGACGGCTGTGAAGCCCGCATCAAGGGGGCGACCGGCCTCTGCGCGCTCTGCCTCCTCGACGGGGCGAGCGGCGGCAGCTGCGCGAGCGACGCGCCGTGCTGCCCCCACCCCGAATACCCGACCAGCGCCGCGTCGTGCGCGTCGATCTGCGGCGGGTGACGATCAATCGCTCGGCGCGGCGAGCTCGTCCTCGACGAGGCGAACGACCGCCGCGTCGAGCTTCTTCGTGACGCTGATCACGCGCCCTCGCCGATCGACGACGACCACCGCCGGCAGCTCGCGCGTGCCGAGCGCGTCGGCGAGGCCGAACGACGGATCGAGGTAGGTCGGCACCGGCGGCGCCTTGCCGGCGAACGAGTCGCGGACCGCCGCGGCCTCTTCGCCCGCGTCGACGCCGATCACCGCGAGCGAAGGATCGCCCGCGTGCGCCTCGGCGAGCTTCGCGACACGCGCGCTCACGGGGCGACACGCGGTGCACCAGCTCGCCCAGAGATCGATCACCGCGACTTTGCCCCGGACGACCTCGTCGACGGCGAGCGGCGCGCCGCCGTCGAGCGGCGTGACGAGCGACGCAGGCAGCGGCTTCGGATCGGCCGCGCGCGAGATCTTCACGCGCGGAGACGAAGGGCCGCAGCCCGATGACAGCGCCGCGACCGCGAGCAGCGACCCCGAGGCGAGCACGGGGGCGAGCACGGGGGCGAGCACGGAGGCGAGCACGGAGGCGCGTGCGGAGAGCGTCATCAGAAGGTCCTCGTGTAGCCGAGCGAGACGTAATCGGCGTGGAGGCTGTTGGAGCGCTGATAGCGGAGGTAGCTCACGTCGAAGTTGTCCGGCCCGCGCCAGGACCTGCCGACCTTGTCGCGCAGCAGCACGAGCTTGAGCCCGGCCTCGCGCGAAACGAGCGTCTCGAGATCGCTGTCGCTCGTGCGCCAGGTGCTCTCGTTGTAGGGCGCCTGCAAGTACGTCGTCCAGAAGGTCGGGGCCTTCTGCTGGTGCAGGCGCCCGTGCGCCCGCAGATAGAGCCACGGCGTCAGGTACTGGAAGATCATCACCTCGCCCGTGTGCGCGGTGGAGTGGTTCTCGTCCCAATAGAAGCGGTAGCTCGCCTTCAGCGTGGTGTGGGTGGCCGGGATGTGCTGCGAGATGCGCCCGAAGATCGCGTCTCGATTGCGGCTCATCGGGAAGCGCTCGGTCGTGCGGTACCAGGGCTCACCGGGATCGCCGGGCGCGTTGCGGACGATGACCGAGTTCCAGCCCGTCGAGAGCGTTCCCCATTGCTCGGTCGTGCCGATGGACGCGTCGAAGAGCGTCGTGGGCGAGAGGATCTGCGAGATGCTCAGGTTGCCCGAGAAGGTCGATCGCGAGGTGTAGCCGAGGTCCTTGCCCGAGAGCGCGAGGGGGTCGAAGCCGTCGGCGACGATGACCGCCGACACGGTGACCACGGTGTTGTTCTCGGCGAGGTGGAAGGTGAGCGACGGCCCCGCGTCGAGCGATCGCAGCGGCTCTTCGACGTGGAAGCCGTAGCGGAAGGAGAAGTCCAGCAGATCGCTCGTCTGGTAGGTGGAGGTCACGTCGACGGTGAACGACTCGTTCGCGCGCGACGCGGTCGCGACGAGATCGACGCCGTCGGGCGACGCCGCGCTCACGATGTCGACCGGGAGGTAGATCTCGTGCCGAAAGCGCTTGTTCGTGCGGAGGTTGATGAGCATCTGCGGCTCGAGGATGTAAGCCGTCTCGATGCCTCGACCGTTCACGGGCGCCTTGTCGAACACGTGCGTGAACGTCGTCTTGCCCGCCTGCGATTGGAGGCCGCGCCCGTCTTGGTAGAAACCTCCGAGGCGGAAGTGCATGTCCTCGATCGCCCAGCCGTCGGCGGCGTCGTCCTCGGCCGCCATGGCCTCCTCGATCTCCGCGGCCGTGCGCCGTCGCGCCGCCGCGGTCCTCGACGGATCGGGCGCGCGCCACGGACCGACGGCGTCGTCGGCGCGCGCGATCGAGCCGTCGAGCGCGAGCGCGCCGAGGATCGCGAGCGCACAGACCTCAGTTCGAGCAACCACAGCCACCACCGGCGGGCTGACCGTTGCCGCCCGCGGCCGCCTCACGCGCGGTGTGGAGCTTCTCCCTCGCGCGCGTCTCGAGCGGCTCGTCCACGGTCTGCATCGTGGGATCGGCGAGGTAGCGTCGTCGGTTCTGCGGCACGACGACGCATCCGCCGAGCGTGACCGCGAGCAAGAAGAGCCCGAGGCGCGGCCCGAGGAGGCGCGTCGAGCGGGACGAGGATTCGTACGTCGACATCGCAGCGCGACGTAGCACGGCCCGCGACGAACGTCAGCGGAGCTTCAGGTGACGGAGCGTCGTCTGCATCCACTCGTCGCACGCGGTCGCGTGCGCGACGCGGCTCGAGCCTTGGAAGGTGATGCGCGTCCCGTCGAGGATCGAGTGCAGCTCGTAGGCGAAGAGCGGCCCGCGATCCCGGTCGATGTACGTCATGCGGGCCTCGACGCCGGTGACGTCCGGGTACTCGCGCTCCGTCACGGAGACGAGCTCGAAGCCGCGCACCGATCGGCGCCGCTCGGCGAGGCTCGCCTCGACCGACGCGGCGAGCGCGACGGCCGCGCCAGGGCGCGCGCGCTCGATCACGAAGTGCAGTTCGACGCCGTCCTCGGTGCGCAGCTCGAGGCATTGGCGCGTGAGATCGATCATGCTGTGGAGCTTGTGGAGCTCGAGCACCGCCTCGTTGCAGAAGTAGAGGATCACGCGCCACCTCCGGCGGCGCTTCCCTCCGAGCCCACGGTGACGACGAGGCCGTCGAAGCTCGCGACGAGCTCGGCGGAGGGCGCCGCGACGATCAGCTGATTGTCCGCGCCGAGCGCCAGCAGGCCGGCCGCCGCGTGCGCCGCGTCGATGCCGTGGAGCTCGGGGCGATCGACCAAGACGATGGATCCCGAGAGCCCGACGAGCGTCGCCGTCGCCGAGAACATGACGGCGTCGGCCTCGCTCGCGGAGAGCTCCCGCAGGCTCCCGAGCGGGCGGCCCGCCGACGTGAGGACGTGGCGCTCGAGATCGTACGCGCAGCTCGGCGAGAAGCGGCCGAGCGTCGCGGCGAAGCGCTGGGCGCGCGCGGGATCGTCGGGCAGCTCGAGCAGGAACGTGGGCAACCAGGAGAACTTGCGCGGGCCAGGCTCGGTGCGCAGCCCGCGCTGCTCGTCCTCGTCCATCGAGGCCTCGCCGCCGCCGACGTCGAGCCGACGTCGCTCGGAGAAGTACTCGAACTTCGGGGTCGCGTCGTCGTGACCATAGCGCTCGAGCAAGAAGCTCATGCGCTCGTCGCCGACGTCCTCGATCTCGTCGCGGAAGATGACCTCGGTCGACACGACCGGACCGGCGGCGCCGATGGTCGCCTGCTCCTCGCTCGTGAGCTGCCACCAGAGGATGACCTTGCAGGTCTTGTTCTCCGGCCGAACGAACGATGCTTGATCGATCACGCGCTCGCCCGACGTGAGGAACTGCCGCGCGGCGACGACGAGCTCGAGCAGACGCGTCTTGCCGCTGCTCGGCCCGCCGGTGACGAGCACGCGGTCGTGCGCCACGCCTTCGCTCTTCGCGAAGCCGTACGTGCCGTTCTCCACGCCCTCCACGTCGATCGCCTGGACGCCGTAGAGCCTCACGCGGGCCTCCACGAGCTCTCTCGGGTCGACGATGGCGCCGCCGAGGGTCTCTCCGCGCGGGCGCCATCGCGCGCGTCGCCCCGACCGAGGGACACGAGCGCGCCGCGCGGCACGGACGCCGCGAGCGCCCGGTCCCCCGTCGCGATGATCCATTGGTTGTCCTCGCCGATCCTCGCGAGCGCCGACACCCACGCGACGAGCCGCTCGGAGGCGACGTAGAGCTCGGGCCGATCGAGGAAGACGATCGAATGAGAGAGACCGATCAGCGCCGCCGTCGCGGCGACGATCACCGCGTCCGCGTCGGAGCTGCCGAGGGCGTCGTAGCAGAGGCCGCTCCGCCTCTCGTTCGCGAAGCACGCGGTCGGATCGCCGGTCCGCGCGGCCGGCGCATAGCGCAGCGCCGGGGAGAGGATCTCGAGGTGGCGGGCGAAGGTCTTCGCCCACGCCGGCTGAGTCCTCAGCTCCGCGAGGAAGCGGGGCACGAACGAGTACTTCTGCGGATCCCTCGAGGAGCGCAGCAGCGCCTGCTCGTGCGCACCGAGGCCGTCGTTGCGAGCTGCCCAAGCGCGCCCGCGGTTCTCCGGGAAGTACTCGCGCTTGCCGCGGGCCGGATCGTGATCGTAGCGGGAGAGGGCGCGCGCGACCTTCCGATCGACGTCGCGCGCGACGCCGCCCCCCGTGAACCGCACGACGGCGTGGGTGACGCCGCTCGGCGCGGGCTCGTCGTCGGTGCCCCCGTCGCGCCCCTCGCCGTCGAGCCAGAGATCGACGTCCACCCGCGCGCCGCGCTTCGCGTCGGCCATCCAATCCGACGCGCGAACGATGCCCTGATAGGGCGCGACGGTCTCGAGCACGGCGAGCATCAGCTCGAGGAGGCTCGTCTTGCCGGAGGCGGCGGGGCCGGTGACGACGATCGAATCGTGCGGGCGGCCGGTCGAAGGAGAGACGAAATCGCAGTCGAGATCGGGGAGCGACCGGACGCCGCTGATCGTCAAATGGGCAATCTTCATGATGACGCTGTCCGCGCGTGACGAGGGGTCCGCGACGCTACCGCTTCAGTGCACGTCGATGAGGACCTTGTTCGCCTTGATGACGATGGTCTCCTTGTCCATGTAGATGAACGAGCTCCCGACCGACAGGTTCGTGGTCTCGTCCCCGACGATGGTGTGCGTCTTCGCATGAGATAGCATGTTGCCGAGCGTCTTGAGTAGACGCTCCTTGCCGACGACCGAGACGAGGTTCTCGACGACCTGCGTGAGCTTGTCCTTGCCGACGGTCTCCCGCTGCGTCCCGCCCACGCGCTCCTCGTCGTCGTGCTCGACCTCCATGCGACGGTCGTGACCGACGGAGAGCTCCTTGTCGTTGTTCACGCGCGTCGTCATGTCCTTCTCCGCGCGCCCCTCGACGAGCTCCTGGCCCGCCGTGTCGACGAAGCGCAGCAGATTGAACCCGCCCGTCTCGGGCACGCTCTTGCTGCGGAAGCCGCTCTCGTTCTTGGCGGCCGGCAGCGCGAAGGGCGGTCGCTTCAGGTTCGTGAAGATGCGCCCCACGATGACCGGCTCCTCCGGGTTGCCGCCGAGGAAGCTGACGAGCACCTCCTGCCCGATGCGCGGCAGGTTCACCATCCCGAAGCCCTCGCCGGCCCACGGCTGGTTGACCGGCACCCAGCAGGACGAGAGCTCGTCCATCTTGCCATAGCGATCCCAATGAAACTGGACGCGCACGCGGCCGAACTCGTCGCAATGGATCGTCTCACCGGCCGGGCCGACCACCGTCGCGCACTCGACGCCCGAGATGTTCGGCCGCGCCGTCGTACGCTCGGGCTTGAACGAGACCTCGCCGCTCACGGCCTCGACGGCGATGGAGACGGGGCTCGCGTGCGATCCCGACAGGCTCACGCTCGTGAGGAAGAGCTTCTTGAACTTCTCCGCGGTCGGGTGGTTCGACAGCGAGACGACCGAGCCGGCGCGCAGCTCGAGGCAATTGGAGCGGAACGAGAGGCGCTGCGAGCGCGCGACGCGGACCGCGGCGTCACGCTCGGCGAGGAGCTTCGCCTCGTGCGAGTCCATGCGCGTTCGGCCGCGGTCGTCCGCCGTCGGCGTGTCCTTCGTGCCGTCGTTGCCGAACTTGAAGGCGCCGGGCGTGTACGCGAAGGACTCCAGCCGCGACTCGAGCGCGTGCGTGCTCGACGTCGCGTGCGACAGGAGCGGCTGGTTCGGGAGCCGCGGATCGTGATCGGCGAACGTCGTGCGCCCTTGCCTCACCCTGCGCTCGGCGCGGAGCTCGGTCGCGAAGAGCGACGGCCCCGCGCTCGTGTCGTTGACGTGCTCCAGCGGCGTCGCCCGCGGCGCGACGCCCTCGGGCGCGTCGCGCAGGACGACCACGGTCCCGGCGTCGCGCTGCTCGAGCACGTAGCTGATGCCCGAGTCCTCGAGCAGGCGGCTCACGAACGCGAAGTCCGTCTCCTGGTATTGCACGCGATACTTCTTGGTCTTGTAGGTCTCCTGGCATTTCGACTCGTGGGGCAATCCCCACTCCTCGAACATGGCGACGACGACGTCGTGGTCCGTCATCTGCTGGAAGACGCGGCAATTCGTGCGCTGGGCCAGGAGCCAGAGGTGCGGCACGATCCGCAGCACGTACGTCGACAGCCCGGTGTGCTCGGACGTGAGCTGCCGAATGTCGGCGACGATGCCGGTCCATTTCGGCGCGGGCGTGTCGCCGTAGACCGCTCGGTCGATCCCGATTCGAAAGCTCGCCTGAGCGCCGATCGTGCGCTCGAAGTCGACCGCCGGGTTCTCGCAGGTGACCCGGAGCTCGATCGAGAAGAGCGTGTTGACGCCGTCGTCGAGCTGGAACTCCCGGACGTCGAAGTGGTCGGGCGAATCGACACGGAGCTCGAGGTGTTGGGTTCGGAGCGGCAGCGGAGCACTGGTCATGACGAGCCCTTTCGCAAACGGTGTGCCGGAGCAGCGCGGAGAGACGAGACGACCTCGGGCGGCGAGCTCAAGGCAGACGCTTCACCCAATCGTCGAGGTACGGCGCGGGGTCGATGATGTCGGCGCGACGCTGATACGGCCCCTTCTTGCTCCGAAGCGTCGAGTGGTCGTTGCCGTGCGAATACATCTCGAAGTGGAGCATGTGACCCTTGGCTCCCTTGGGATCGTAATGGGCCTTCGATCCCTCTTTGAGGCTCATCAGGCCGACCTTCGCGATCGGGTCACCCCGCTTGACCTTGTGCCCCACCTTCGCGCCATTGGTGCTCCCGTGCAGGATCTCGCCATAGCGGCAGAGGAACGGGCCATGCTGATAGGTGACGTACCAAGTGTCCAAGTAGAAATACTTCTCCTCGTGCACGAGCACGCCGTCGGCCACGGCGTAGATCTGCGTGTAGGGCGGCTTGATGACGTCGCAGCCCCCGTGCTTCCGCCTGCCGTGATCGCGGGGCGCGCCGAAGTAGCGCGCCCCGCCATGCCAGCTGAGCTCGGGGGGAGATTTGAACATGAATCCAAACTCGGTCATGAGTGTTCTCTCCGTGAGTGCTCACGCATTCGTTTCACTTGGACGACGCCGCGCACGGCGGCTCACTCGCCGCCTGACGCCTTCGGGAGCACGGCGTCCGACAGGAGCGCGTCGGACCCGACGGCTTTCGGGAGCTCGGCGCCGTGACCGTAGTTGATGCCCGAGGCGTATTTGCCGCCCTCGCCGCGGTGGTTCCTCGGATCCTCGCGGTCGACCTTGATGAGCGCCGCGCTGATCTGGATGGTGTCTTTGTCCATGTGAATGAATGAAGTGCCGACGGCGATGTGAATCGAATCCTCGGCGACCACGAAATGCGCCTTGGCGTGGGACTTCATCCCCTCGATCGTCTTGAGCGTGCGGTCTTGGCCGACGACGGACACGTAGTTGTCGGCGACGCGCATGTGCCGGTCCTTGCCGATCCACTCGCGCTGGTCGCGCCCCACGCGCTCCTCGTCGTCGCGCTCGACGTCCATCGTCCTGTCGTGGCCGACCGACAGGGCCTTGTCGTGGTTGATCCGCGTCCGCATGTCCTTCTCGGCGCGCCCTTGGACGAGCTCTTCCCCCGCCGTGTCGACGAAGCGGAGGAGGTTGTAGCCGCCCGTCTCGGGCACGCTCTTGCTGCGGAATCCGCTCTCGTTCTTCGCCGCCGGGAGGGCGAAGGGAGGTCGGTTCAGATTGGTGAACGTCCGGCCGACGATGACGGGCTCCTCGGGGTTGCCGCCGAGGAAGCTGACGATCACCTCTTGGCCGATGCGCGGCAGGTTGACCATACCGAAGCCCTCGCCGGCCCAGGGCTGGTTCACGGGGATCCAGCAGGAGGACATCTCGTCCATCTGACCATAGCGATCCCAATGGAACTGGACGCGCACGCGACCGAACTCGTCGCAATGGATCGTCTCGCCGGCGGGCCCGACGACCGTCGCGCACTCCACGCCGGAGATGTTCGGTCGGGGCGTGATCCGCTCGGGACGATGAGAGACCTCGCCGCTCACCGCCTCGACGGCGACGGTCGGATAGGACTCGGAGCTGCCCGTGATCCGGATCTGCGTCACGAGGAGCTTTTGGAACTTCTCCGCGACGGGGTGATCCGAGACGGCGAGGAGCGTCCCCGCGCGCAGCTCCAAGCAGTTCGATTGAAAGGAGAAGCGCTGCGACAGCGCCACCCGCACCGCCGCGTCGCGCTCCGCGATGCGGCGCGCCTCGTCCGTGTCCGTCCGAGAGCGCCCGCGATCGTCGGCGGTGGGCGTGTCGTTGACGCCTTGCCCGCCGAACTTGAAGCCCCCCGGCATGTAGCGGAAGGCCTCGAGGCGCGCCTCGAGCGGGTGGGTGCTCGAGATCGCGTGGGCGAGGAGCGGCTGGTTCGGCAGCCGCGGATCGTGATCGGCGAACGTGGTGCGTCCCTGTCGCACGCGACGCTCCGCGACGAGGCCGGTCGCGTAGAGCCCGGCGGCTGCCGTCGGGTCGTTCACGTGGGAGAGCGTCTTTTCGCGCGGCGGCGAGGCCTCGGGCGCGTCGCGCAGGACGACGACGGTGCCGCGATCGCGCTGCTCGAGGACGAAGCTGATGCCCGCGTCCTCGAGGAGACGGCTCACGAACGCGAAGTCCGTCTCCTGGTACTGCACGCGGTACTTCCTCGTCTTGTAGGTGCCCTCGCACTTCACCTCGTGCGGGAGCCCCCACTCCGCGAACATCGCGACGACGACCTCGAGATCGGTCTTCTGCTGGAAGACGCGGCAGTTGCTCCGCTGATCCAAGAGCCACAAGTGCGGCGCGATCCGCAAGCGATAGGTCGAGAGCCCCGTGCGCTCCGACGAGACCTGCTCGATGTCGGCGACGAGGCCGGTCCACGTGAGCGGCGGCGTGTCGGGGTGCAGGGTCGGGTCGACGCCGATGCGAACCTTCGCGTTCGCGCCGATCGTCTTCTCGAAGTCGACGTCCGGGTTGTCGCAGCGGACCATGAGGTCGATCGAGAAGAGGGCGTTGATCCCCTCGTGCACGACGATCTCGCGGATGTCGAACTTGTCCGGGGTGTCGACCTGAACCTGCAGGTCCTGCGGACGTTGCGCCGGAGGAGAGGTCATGACGCGCTTCGAGCAAGGCGCATGCCGCCGGGCGCGCCGTGGACGAGGGCGGTTCGGTGCCTCAGGCGCCTCGGGCGAAAGCTCGCCTTGCACACGATGTGCAGAATGGGCTCAACGTGTTCGGCGGACGTTCACAAGCGCCGCGCGGGCCGCGTCACTTCGTCCCGAAGAGCCGATCGCCCGCGTCGCCGAGCCCAGGCAGGATGTAGCCGTGGTCGTTCAGGCGCTCGTCGACCGCGGCCGTGAAGACCGGGACGTCGGGGTGCGCCTCGTGGAAGGTCTTGATCCCCTCGGGGCACGCGAGCAAGCACACGAACTTGAGCGAGCCCGGCTTGCTCTTCTTGATCCGCGCGACGGCGGCGACGGCGGAGTTGCCGGTCGCGAGCATCGGATCGCAGACGAGCACGTCTCGATCCTCGAGTCGCTCGGGCACCTTGTAGAAGTACTCGACCGGCTGGAGCGTCTTCGCGTCGCGGTACATGCCGATGTGGCCCACGCGCGCCGACGGCATGAGCTGCAGCATGCCGTCGAGGATGCCGAGGCCCGCGCGGAGGATCGCCACGAGCACGACCTTCTTCCCCTCGAGCTGACGGCCCGTCATCTCCATGAGCGGCGTGCGGATGATCTCGTCGCGCAGCTTCATGTCGCGCGTCGCCTCGTAGGCGATGAGCATGGAGATCTCCTGCAGGAGCGCGCGGAAGCTCGCCGTGCTCGTGTCGGCGCGGCGCATGAGGGTGAGCTTGTGCTGGACGAGCGGATGATCGACGACGGTGACGGACGCGTTCATGTTCGGAGGCTCCTCGGGTCGAGGCGTTCTCCACGGTGTCGGCCACCGAGGCAAGTCAGAAAACGGTCCCGTCGCTGTCGACCGCGATCGGCGAGGTCGCGCGAGGCCTTCGCTCCGCGGCGATCGCGCGTCCCGCCATCCACGTCGCGGCCGAGAGGATCCCTCCGGCGATCGCGTCCGGCGCGAGCCCGAGCCGCTCGACGATCCGCGGCGCGAGCACGTCGAGCAGCGACACCGTGAGCGCGCGCCACTCGACGACGAGCGCATCGCCGGCGTGATGGAGGTGGGCCGCGCGCTCGGGGCGACGCAGCGTGATCGCGCCCAGATCGAAGAGCAGCCCTCCCGTCCGATACTCCGCGAGCGGCGTGAGCTCCTCACGGTGCGTGACCTCGATGCCGCCTTCGCGCAGGGGCTCGGCGAGCGAGTGGACGAGCCACTGCGAGAGCTTGTGAAACGGCACGATGGACGTCGCCTCGCCCGGCGCACCGAGCGCGGGGTGCGCCCACGCGTCGCCGAGGCTCTCGGCGCCGATGCTCGCGCGTCCCGGCCAGATCGAGGAGAGCCCGTCGAGGACGAGCTCGAGCACGACCGCCGCGCGCACGCGTCCTGCCTCCGCGCGTCGGGCGAGCGCGTCGAAGAGCTGGCCGGGTCGCCCTTCGGCGCCGAAGAGATCGGCGCGAGCCGCGAGCGCGCGACCGAGCCGCACGAGCAACGCGGCTCGCCCCTCGAGGCCGACGAGGGGGTTGTCGTCACGGACCTGGAACGCGCGCGCGAGCCCCTCGACGGAGACCGCCGCGAGCCCCTTCGCGTCGACGCGCGACGACGCGCCCTCCGAAGACAGGCCGCCCGAGGTGATCCAGCGGAGGCTCGCGACGGCGAGGCCCTCGCTTCGCGCGAGGCACACGCCGTCGTCGACGTAGCGCCACGCCTCGCCGGCGCCCGCGTCGAGCAGCACGCTCGGGACGAGCAGATCGATCTTCGCGCGCGCCCGCTCTTCGTGCGAAGCGGAGGCGAGACGCGCCTCCACCGCCGCGACGCGATCGCGACCTCCCGCGTCGAAGTGGCGCATCCTCCCGTGGCACGCAGCGAGCGCGAGCCGCTCGCGCCGGGCGACGCCCGCGACGTAGTCGGCGACGCGCTCGAGCGCGTCGAGCCGCACGACGAAGGCGTCGGAGTCTCCGGCGAGCGCACGATCGAAGAGCGCGCGTGATCGCTCGCGGATGGCGCGGGGGGAGCGCAGGTACGTCACGTCGTCGCGCGTGCCCGCGACGGACGTGGATCGCTCTGCGAGGGCGCCGGTCATCACGACGAGGGTCCCGTGAACGCTCGGCCGAGCCAAGCACAAAGGCGCGCCGCTTCTTTCGAGACACGCCCGCGCCCGGGTTTGATACGTAGGAGCGATGTCCGAGTCGAGCCTAGAGCCCAAGAGCCCGCTCCGTCGCGTCGGTATCGTCTTCTCGGGGGGGCCCGCGCCCGCCGCGAACGCCGTCATCTCGGCCGCCGCGTCCTCGATGCGTCGACGCGGCATCGAGGTGGTGGGCTTCCTCCACGGCTACTCCGCGCTCGAGAAGTACGACGCCGCGAAGAGCCCGCTCATCCCGGACGATCACTACAAGGTCTTCACCGACCGCGATCTCCAGGGGCTCCGCAACCAGCGCGGCATCTTCATCGGCACCGCGCGCGCGAACCCGGGCAAGCACGTGAAGAGCCCCGCCGACCTCACCGACCCGGAGAAGACCGCGCCGCTCCGCCGCGTGCACGCGGCGCTGACCGATCTCGGCGTCGACGCGCTCGTCTCGATCGGCGGCGACGACACCCTGAAGACGGCGAACTTCCTCCACGAGTTCCAGAAGCACCTGCCCGAGGGCACGCCGCGCGTCCGCGTCGTCCACGTCCCGAAGACGATCGACAACGACTACCGCGGGATCGACTTCACCTTCGGGTTCTTCACCGCGGTCGACGTGATGGCGAAGGAGCTCTTGAACCTGCGCGCCGACGCCATGGCGACGAGGAGCTACTTCATCGCGGAGACGATGGGTCGCAAGGCCGGCTGGCTCTCGTACGGCGTCGCCGTCGCCGGCGAAGCGCACCTCGTCCTCGGCGTCGAGGACGTGGTGGGCGAGCTCGCGAAGGAGGAGGAGGTCACCGATCCGCGGACCGGCGAGAAGCGCAAGGAGACGCGGCTCGATCTCGACAGGCTCGCCGACAAGGTCGTCGAGCTCGTCATCGCGCGCGAGGCGCGAGGCAAGAGCTACGGCACCGTGATCCTCGCCGAGGGCCTCGCCGAGCTCCTCCCCGAGTCGTTCCTCGCGGGCATCGCGCGCGACGATCACGGCCACGTCTCGCTCGGCAAGGTCGACCTCGGCAAGCTCGTCGCGAAGCTCGCCGCCGAGCGCTACGAGGCGAAGACGGGCCGCCCGAAGAAGCTCGTCGGCGTGCAGATCGGCTACGAAGCGCGGTGCGCCGCGCCGCACGCGTTCGACGTGATGCTCGGCACCCAGCTCGGCTTCGGCGCCTATCGCGCGCTCGCGGAGGAGGGTCTCGACGGGCACATGGTGAGCGTCGCGGGCCAGCTCGAGCTGCGCTTCGTCCCGTTCCGCGAGCTCATCGACGCGGCGACGCTCGTCACCGAGGTCCGCTTCATCCAGCGCGGCAGCGACTTCCATCGCCTCGCGCGCGAGCTCGAGACCCGCCTGCCCGAGAGCGGCTGAGGCGAAGGTCGCAAAAGCCGCGGAGCGCGTGCGCTAGAGGCCCTTTCGCGGGCCGTCAAGGCCTCGCGCGCGCGAGGAGGGCGATCCGCTTTCACGAACCGTGCCGTTTGGATTGACGCCCAGATCCAGGTGGTTAGGTTCGGCTCCGTACCAGCGAAACGGCCCGAAGGGCTCGGAGATCCTGCAGAAACAACGGCTTTTCGACCGTGAGCGTCGATCGGGCCGAAGGGTCTCCTGGGCCCCTACCCTCGCGCGAGAGATCCTCGATCCGACGATCTCCCCGCGTGAGGGCCGGGCACGCGACGGACTTCATTTTCCCTGCCGAACCAGAACTGAACGAACGAGGACATAGAGCCATGGGCAAGATCATCGGGATCGATCTCGGAACGACCAACAGCGTCGTCGCCGTGATGGAAGGCAAAGAAGCCAAGGTCATCGTGAACGAGGAAGGCTCGCGCATCACCCCGAGCGTCGTCGCGTGGGATGACAAGGGCGAGGTCCTCGTCGGCCAGATCGCGAAGCGTCAGGCCGTCACCAACCCCACGAACACCGTCTACTCGGCGAAGCGCTTCATCGGCCGCCGCTACGAGGAGACGCAGGAGGAGTCGAAGCGCGTCCCCTACGCGGTGAAGAAGGGACCGAACGGCGACGCCCTCATCGACGTGCGCGGCAAGGCCATGGCGCCGCCCGAGGTGAGCGCGAAGGTCCTGCAGAAGCTGAAGAAGGCGGCGGAGGACTACCTCGGCGAGAAGGTGACGGAGGCCGTCATCACGGTGCCCGCCTACTTCAACGACGCCCAGCGCCAGGCGACCAAGGACGCCGGCAAGATCGCGGGCCTCGAGGTCAAGCGCATCGTCAACGAGCCCACGGCCGCGGCGCTCGCGTACGGCCTCGACAAGAAGAACGACGAGGTCATCGCGGTCTACGACTTCGGCGGCGGCACGTTCGACATCTCGATCCTCGAGGTCGGTGACAACGTCGTGCAGGTCGTCTCGACCAACGGCGACACGCACCTCGGCGGCGACGACGTCGACCACGTCGTGATGGAGTGGCTGCAGGCCGAGTTCAAGAAGGACACCGGCATCGACACGACGAACGACAAGATGGTCATCCAGCGCCTCAAGGACGCGGCCGAGCAGGCGAAGATCGAGCTCTCCAACGTGCAGGAGACGACGATCAACCTGCCGTTCCTCACCGCGGACGCGTCGGGCCCGAAGCACCTGCAGAAGCAGCTCAGCCGCGCGAAGCTCGAGCAGATGATCAAGCCGCTCATCGATCGCACGATGGAGCCGGTCAAGAAGGCCCTCGCCGACGCGAAGAAGAGCCCGCAGCAGATCGACGAGATCGTCCTCGTCGGCGGCTCGACGCGCATCCCGCTCGTGCAGGAGACGGTGAAGAAGTTCTTCGGCAAGGACCCGCACAAGGGCGTGAACCCCGACGAGGTCGTCGCGGTCGGCGCCGCGGTGCAGGCCGGCGTCCTCTCCGGCGACGTGAAGGATCTCGTCCTGCTCGACGTGACCCCGCTCTCGCTCGGCGTCGAGACGCTCGGCGGCGTGATGACGGTGATGATCGCGCGCAACACGACCATCCCGACGCAGAAGAAGGAGGTCTTCTCCACGGCGGCCGACAGCCAGCCCGAGGTCGAGATCCACGTCCTGCAGGGCGAGCGCACCGAGGCGCGCTACAACCGCACCCTCGGCCGCTTCAAGCTCGAAGGCATCATGCCCGCGCCGCGCGGCGTGCCGAAGATCGAGGTGACGTTCGACATCGACGCGAACGGCATCCTCTCCGTCCACGCGAAGGACACGGCGACCGGCAAGGATCAGAAGATCACGATCACCGCGTCCGGTGGCCTCAAGGAAGAGGACATCAACCGCATGGTGAAGGAGGCCGAGGCCAACGAGGCCGAGGACAAGAAGAAGCGCGAGGAGATCGAGCGCCGCAACAAGCTCGAGAACCTCTGCTACACGATCGAGAAGGCGCTCACGGAGAACAAGGACAAGTTCCCCGAGAGCGACGCGAAGCAGCTCCACGAGCTGGTCGCCGAGGGTCGCAAGGCGATCGAGAAGCAGAACGACGACGAGGTGCAGGCCTCGCTCGAGAAGCTCGAGAAGGAAGCGCACCGCGTCGCGAGCGTGATGTACGAGAACAAGGGCGGCGACGGCCAAGGCCCGACGGCGGGCGGAAGCGCGCCGCCTCCGGCCGGCGGCGCGGCGGGTGGCAAGAGCAAGGACGGCGTCATCGACGCCGAGTTCGAAGAAGCGAACTGAGCTCGGCGCGGCCTCGGTCGCGCGCGAGAGCGCCCGGCGAGGGGCGCGAGGAGGCCCCGGCTCGAGCGACGAGTCGGGGCCTCGCCGTTTCTTCGGGAGACCCTCTCGGAGCGATCGCGAGCTATGCTCGGCGCCCATGAAGAAGCTCTCGGCTTGGACCCTCCCCGCGGCGGCTGCCCTCGTCTCCGTCGCGATCGGCGCCGCCGCCTGCGGCGACTCCTCCGGCAGCGGCGGCGCGGGCACCGGCGCGACGAGCACCGGCAGCGGCACCAGCTCCGCGACGGGGATGGGCACCACGAGCGGCACGGGCACGTCGTCGACGAGCACCGGCGGCAGCGCGGGCGTCACGCCCGTCTTCTTGATCCTCCTCGAGAACCACAACTGGAGCCAGATCAAGGGAAGCGCGAGCGCGCCGTTCACCAACGGGCTGCTCGCGCAGGGCGCGCACGCCGAGCAGGCCTTCACGCCGCCGGGCAACCACCCGAGCGAGCCGAACTACATCTGGCTCGAGGCGGGACAGAGCTTCGGCATCACGAACGACGACGATCCGTCCGCCAACCACCAGAGCACGACGGCGCACCTCGTGACCGCGCTCGAGAAGGCCGGGCGCAGCTGGAAGAGCTACCAGGAGGACATCGGCGGCACCGACTGCCCGCTCGTCGCCGTGAAGAACTACGCGACCAAGCACAACCCGATGGTGTTCTTCGACGACGTGACCGACACGAACAGCGCGACGTCACCACACTGCATCGCCCACGTGCGGCCCTACACCGAGCTCGCCGGCGATCTCGCGAACGACACGGTGCCGGACTACAGCTTCATCACGCCGAACCTCTGCAACGACACGCACAACGCGTGCGCCCCGCAGAACGATCCGGTGAAGCAGGGCGACGACTGGCTCGCGCAGGCGGTCCCCGCGATCATGGGATCGAAGGCGTACACGCAGCGCGGCGGCGTGCTCATCGTGACGTGGGACGAGGGCGACCAGGACAGCGACGGCCCGATCGGCCTCATCGTGCTTTCGAAGAGCGCCATCGCGGGCCACGCGAGCCAGACGCACTACACCCACAGCTCCACCTTGAAGACCGTTCAGGAGATCCTGGGCGTCACGCCGCTCCTCGGGCACGCGGCGGACTCGGGCGTGAACGATCTCGCCGACATGTTCACGAAGCTCCCGACGCCGCAGTAGGTGGCGCGCGGGGAAAATCGCCGAGATTCCAGGCCGGAAGGGTTTGCGCGGACGACGTGCGCGTCCCTCGGCGAGCGACTGTAAGGCGAGGGCCGAGGCCCACGTTCTCAGCACGATTGCGAACGCTCCCCGAGCACGCTGCGAGAACCCCTCACGGAGGCCGACATGATCTCGACTCGAAGCACTTGGTTTTGCGCTCTGCCCGTCGCGTTGACGACCCTCGTCGGATGCGGAGCCGGCATGGGCGGCGCCATGGCCAAGTCGAGCGAAGCGCCGCCGGCGCCCGCGATGGAGGCGCCTGCCGGCGCTCCGGGCCAGCCGATGCCGGCGACCGCCGACGCGGCCCCCGCGCCCCGCGCCCAAGGCGGCGCCGAGCAGCAGGCGATGAAGGGCGAGTTCAACGAGGCCCCGCGCCCCGAGTCGCGCCCGGGCCTCGGGACCGAGTGGGGCGAGACGCGCTCGTCGCACATCACGAGCGCGCCGTTCACGCGCGCCGACTCGACCACCCCGTTCGCGTTGGCGTCGCTCTTCTACAACGACGCGGAGGGAGCGAAGGCGATGGCGAGCGCGAGCGGGTTCCGCGAGTTCTCGCAGGGATCGGTCGACATCGGCGGCGGCGTCGCGACGATGCGCCTCAAGGACGCCGACTCGGGCCGGTTCCTCACCGGCTTCGAGGCGGCAGGCAAGAGCTACGTCGTCGGCGCGGCGGGCCAGCGCTACTCGATCGTCATCCAGAACAACGTGCCGGCTCGCCTGGAGGTCATCGTCTCGGTCGACGGCCTCGACGTGCTCGACGGCAAGGCCGCGGCCTTCACGAAGCGCGGTTACCTCATCGATCCGCGCGGCACCGTCGAGATCGACGGCTTCCGTCAGAGCATGGACGCGGTCGCCGCGTTCCGCTTCGGCTCGGTGCGCGACTCGTACGCCGAGAAGAAGACGGGCGACTCGCGCAACGTCGGGGTGATCGGCGTCGCGCTCTTCAACGAGATGGGCTCGAACCCCGCTGGCTGGACCCGCGGCGAGGTGCAGCGCCGCCTCGACGCGGACCCGTTCCCGGGCCGCTTCGCGACGCCGCCGAGCAACTGATCGCGCGCGAGCGAGGGGGACGTCGAAGGCCGGGCGCTGGCGCTCGGCCTTCGGCCATTTCGCTCACCGACCGCGGTGCGCTATGAGTCTCGCGTGATCATCGACTGCCACGCCCACTTCGAGCCACGCATGCTCGACGTCGGGCCCCTCCTCGCGAAGCTCGACGCGGCGAAGGTCGACCGCGTCGTGCTCATCCCGACGATGAACGATCCGCTCCCCGAGACGCCCGAGCGCCTGCTCTCGGTCGTGCGGACGCTCTCGCAGTCGCGCGTCGGGCGGCTCGTCGTCGAGCGGATCCACCGCGCGATGCTCACGCCCGAGGGCGACCTCCGGCTCGACGGGAGGGTGTTCGGCATCTACGCGCGTCCCGACAACGAGTCCGTCGCGAAGGTCGTCGCCGCGCACCCCGATCGCCTCTCGGGATGGATCTTCCTGAACCCGCGGCAGAACCCGAAGGTCCTCGACGAGCTCGAGCGCTGGCGCGCGGTGCCCGGCATGGTGGGCATCAAGCTCCACCCTCATTGGCACGACTACCGCACCGAGATCGCGCACCCGATCTTCGCGCGCGCCGAGGAGCTCGGCCTGCCGACGCTCGTGCACCTCGGGTTCGGACCGCGCGGCGACGTCGACGCGATCCTCACGCGCTTCCCGCGCCTCGTCCTCATCGCCGCGCACGCGGGTGTGCCGCTCTACCAAGATCTATGGCGGCTCGCGAAGCGACACCCGACGCTCCACGTCGATCTCTCTAGCCCCTACATCGACGAGGCGCTCGCGCGCGCCGCGGTGAAGGCGATGGGTCCCGAGCGGTGCCTCTACGGGACCGACGCGCCCTACGGCTTCCACGCCGGCGACGGGAGCTACGACTACGGGCGGATCCGCGGCTGGATCGAGCGGATGCCGATCACGAGCGAAGCGCAAGCGCGCATCTTGGGCGCGCGCTTCGCCGAGATCCTCGCAGCCTAGCGCTCAGATCGGCCGGTACTGACCGAGGATCTTCACGCAAGCGTCGATGCCTCCGTCGCCCGTCGCGGTGCAGAGCAGCTCGAACACGCGCCCTTCCTTGCGCAGCGTGGCGGCGAGCCCGCCCCCGAAGGGCCCCTTCGCGCAGCGATAGTGGGCCACGGATCCGAGGACGAACTCCTTCTCCTTGGCCTCCCCTCCGCCGGGGCACGCCGCCGCCGTCGCGGCCTTGTCGCCGAGATCGGCGATCGAGGGCTCCGGCACGGTCTTGCCCGGATCGTCCTTGTGGGAGACCGCGAACCGCGCGTTCGGTGTTCCGTCCGCGCCCTTCGAAACGTAGCCCGCGTCGAACGTGAACCCCGTCGGCGCGGTGAAGCCGGTCTCGCCCTCCGAGAACTCCGCGGGCACGACGATCTTCCCGAAGTTCGACATGATGAGCTTCATGCCGTCCGGGATGTCGGGGAAGCCCTCGGGGTTGAGCGGCGCGTCGCTCGCGACCGGAGGCGGAGCCCCCGCGTCGGGCAGAGCGCTTCGCTCGGGCTTGGGACAGCCGACGAGGAGACACGCCGAGAGGACTGCGAGCGCGAGGCGAGACATGCGCCGACTCATAGTCCGACTCGCGGGCGCGCGCCAAGGAGAGCGCACGCCCACCGAGCTGCGCCGGGTCACTCGTCGGGATCCGACATGAAGAGCTCGCGATCGAGGTGCACCGTGCCGTCCGCGCCGACCTTTCCGGTCAGCGTGAAGAGGCTCGTCTTGCCGTCACCGTCGAGGTCGCCCTCGGCCGAGACCTCGAAGCCCTTCGGGCCCGGGTTGGGACCGCCGCGCGCCGGCCCCTTGTAGCCGTGCCCGACGCGGTAATCGTATTGGAAGTAGATCGGCTCGCTCATCGCGACCTTCAGACAGCGCCACCCTGCGGTGTCGCTGCCCGTGTCGAAGTCCTTGCCCTTGTCGCTCGCCGGCGCGTACTTCGTCGCCTTCTGCACCTTGGCCGGGACCGGCGTGGCCGCGTCGCACAGCTTGTGTTGCACCAGCGCGCCCTTGCCCGCCGTCTCGCGCTCGAACGCGGCGACGGCGCTCCTCGCGATCATCCCGACGTTGTTCTTCGCCTCGGCGCTCTTCGATTCGGTGATGTAGCGCCGCACGCCATAGATCGCGACCGCCGAGAACGTGCCGAGCACCGCGGCGACACCGTCGCCACGCGCCGTGATCTCGAGCCCCTTGTCGCTCGGGCTCGCGGTGATGTCCGCCGCGAGCGTCGACGTGAGGGACTTGAGCTGGGTCGCGCTGTCGCCGAGCTCCGGACCGAGCGCGGCGACGATCGCCGCCACGTCGCCGTACTGAGCGACGCTCGACTCCTTGGCCGCGCGGCGCTTGTAGTCGACGAACGCCGCGTCCTCGGAGAGCGTGCCCTTTCCGCTGGTGAACGCGGTCATGAGATCGCCGGCCGTCTTCTTCGCTCCGAACGCGATCGCGATCGCGTCCTTCTGCGCCTCGACGCGGAGGAACACGTCGTCCTTCTCGACCGTCAGCTTGCCGGGAGACGCCGTCGTCTTGCCGCGCTTGTTCTTCTTCGCGGCGGCCGACAGCTTGTCGAGGAAGGCGCGCGCCGTCTTGTCGTCGTGCGTCGCGATGGTGACGAACATCGCGCCCTCGTGCTTCATCCGCTCCTCGAGCGATCCCTTGCCGGTCGAAGGGAGGTAGCCGCCGATGGCGATCGAGTCGCCCAGGGCGCGATCGAGATCGGCGAGCCCCATGCCGGTGGCGTTGCGCAGCCCCTCCTCCGCGAGCTCCGGGATGGTGGGGCCAGACCCGTGCCGGGAGTCGACGTTCTCCTCGTGGCGCTGCACCTCGGCGAGGAGATCGCTCAACGTCTTGCCCGAACGCCGGCGGAGCGAGAGATCCGCCGCGAAGAGCGCGTGACCCGGGAGCTTGCCGAGCGCGTCGTGCGACGAGGGGGCGAGGACCGCGCCGAGCCGCGGTACGCGAGCGCCGTACTCGGCGAACTCGATCTCGCTCCCCGCGAGCCCGATGGAGAGCGCGAGCTTCGACCCCGCGTCGAAGAACTCCGGCGTGTCGGCGACGAGCGCCGCCAGATCCGCGACCACCGAGGCGCGATCCGCGGAGCCAGGCTTGAAGAGCGGCGAGGTCTGGAACGACGGCGCGGGCCCCGACAGCGCGTCGAGCGAGGCGCTCACGGCCGCTGGATCGCTTCCGACGATCGCGACGCGCGGCTCGGGGAGCCACGCGATCTCGATCGGCTGTCCACGCGATCCTTCCCCGCGGAACCGATGCGCGTCGACGCGCTCGAGCTTGCTCGCCGCGAGGATCGCCTCGACCGCCTTCGCGTCCTTGAACCGGAGGATCGCCGCGAACGGCGGCTTCTCGGCGCGCGGTCGCGGCAGGAGGAAGATCTCCGCGCCGTCGAAGCCCTCGATCCCCTGGCGCACCACGGCCTCGGGGACGCCCGTCTTCTTCGCGATCTCCGCCGCGACGATCGGGAGCACCGTGTCGGTCGGGATGCCCGGCACCTTCGCGACGAGCCCGAGGCCCGGGATCGACGCGGCGAGGGTCGCGTCCTTCGGCACCGCGGCCGCGAGATCGTCGACGGTCTTGGGGTACGACGGCTCGGCGGCCACGCTCGGGACGTCGGCGGTGGGCGCGGCGCTCGACGCAGACGCGACCGCTGGCGTCGCGGCCTGTGGCGGCGTCCCGCTGCAGCCACCCAACCCGAGCGCGATCGAGAGCACTCCGAGCCCCGCGCTCCGCACCCATCGCCCCTCGGCCCCTCTCGTCTCGCGCATCGTTCGCTCCGCCTCCATCAGGTCCCCGACCACTCGGTGCGCTGCACGACGGGCAGCTGAAGGGCGCGCTCGCGGTCGAGATCGAGCGACCCCACGTGCAGCGCGATCGGCGCCTGCACCCATTTGAAGATCGATTGCGTGAAGAGCCTCGCGAACTTCTCCGCGAAGCCCCGCAACGCGTCGGCCGCGAGCGCCGGGAACAGGCTCGGCAGCGCGGCGGCCACCTCGTCGGTCGCGAGCTTCTCGGCGCCGTAGAGGTAGAGGCACGCGTCGAGCACCTCGAAGGGCATGAGCTCGGCCTCGCCCGATTGGTTCTCGGCGAGCTCGGGCCCCGCCGTCGTCGAGAGCGTCGCCTCGATGCCCGGGAACCCGAAGCGATCGCGCAGGCGATCGAGCATCGCGATGACGACCGTCTTCGGCAGGTTCGCGATCACGCTGAGCGCACCCTCGAGATCACCGCCGACCGTCGTGTAGCCGAGCGACTTCTCGCTCATGTTGCCGGTCTGCAGGAACAGCGCGCGGCTCGTGTTCGCCCAGTTCCACATGCGCTGTCCGCGCAGCCGCGCTTGGATGTTCTGGTTCGTGATCTCCGTGAGCGCGGGGCCGCCCTCGCCGAGCATCGACTGCGCGGCCTCCGCTTCGCGACGGAACGCCTCCTCGATCGACACGACGAGGAAGCTCGCGCCGAGATCCTTCGCGATCGTCTCCGCCGCGACGCGCGTGCCGTCGCTCGAGAACCGCGTCGGCATGTAGAAGGCGTGGAGGAGCTCCGGCATCGCCGCCTTCAGCGCGGCGTCGTCGAGCTCGGGGCGCAGGTACCGGACGGCGCGCCACGCGACGAGCAACGTGAGCAGCGAGTCGCGACCGCCGGAGAGGGCGAGCCCGATGGAGCGAAACGCGCCCGTCTTGCGGAAGTAGTCGGCGACGCCCAGCCCGAGGGCGTCGAAGAGATCGTCGAGCAGCGCGTCGCGCGGCGTCGCCGTCGCGGCCTCCGTCGACGGGAGGAAGAACGTCGTTCCCGGAGGCGGCGCCGGGTACCGAAGGCTCGCGCGCGTCGCCGTGGGCGCGGAGATCGCGACGGTGCGGACCGGGCGCTCCTTCGTCCGAAAGCTCTCGAGGTCGCTCCGCCACGTGCTCGCCTCGCGGCGGCAACGCGAGGTGCGATCGAGATCGACGACGGCAGCCTCGAACCCCTCCCGGAAGCGTCGCGCCTCGAGGACGGGTCGCCCGTTCTGGTTCACGAAGCCTCCGCCGTCGAAGATGAGGCCGTCGTTGGCGCCCACGAGGTTCGCGTAAGCGATCGTCGCCTGGTTGTCCGAGGCGCGCGTCGCGATCATCTCGCGGCGCGTCGACACGACGCCCGTCCGATAGGGCGACGCGCTCACGTTGCACACGATCTCCGCCCCGCTGTAGCACCGTCGCCGCATCGGACCGTCGGGCGACCAGACGTCCTCGCACACCTCGACCGCGAGCGTGCCGAAGTCGAACGCGAAGACGAGATCGCCGAGCGGCACGCCGTCGTGCTCGAGCTCGAGGTGCGGCGTGCCGCGCGAGAACGTGCGAGCCTCGTAGAAGACGTTGTACGTCGGCAGCTTCTCCTTCGGCACGAGACCGACGATCGCGCCCCTGTGCACCACGGCGGCGCAGTTGAAGAGATCGCCGCCGAGGCCGACGGTCACGCCGATGACGAAGACGGCGTCGTGCGCGCGCGTGCCCGTCGCGAAGCGCTGCAGCCCGCGCCACTGCGTCTCCACGAACCCGCGCCATTGCACGAGATCCTCGGCGGCGTAGCCCCCGATCACCTGCTCGGGGAAGACGGCGACGGTCACGTCGGCGGCGGCCATCGCCTCCGCGAGCTCGAGGGCGCGCGACACGTTCGAGCGCACCGCGCCCACGGTGGAGTTGACGTTGGCGATCCCGATCTTCGCGAGCCGCATGGGGGCGCAGCCTACCCTATCGCGGCGCGTTCGGCGGGGCCGTTCGGTGCGTCCGGCGTGGCGCCTCGGCCCCTCGGGCGGGGCGCCTCAGCGCGCCGCGCCGAAGAGCTCGCTCGGGAGCGCGAACGACATCGGCTCGCGCTCGCGGCGCACCGAGGCGCGCCAATACGCGCGGCCAGCCGCGACCGCGCGCGGTCGGAGCCGCTCGCGCAGGATTCGGCTCTTCTCGACGCGGCCGACCACCGCGCGCACCGCGTGGATCGCGTGTCGATACCGCGTCGAGGGCAGGCCGAGCGCGTCGGCGAGCTCGTCGCCCATGATCGACCGCACGAGCCCCTCGCCGAAATCGGCCGCGCGCGCTTGACGGGCGCGCTCCTCGGGCGTCCCCGGCAGCGAGCGGGGCCCCGACCGGAGGAGCGCCTTCGTGAGCCGCCGCGAGTCGTCGTCCGGCGATCCCTCCGTGACGGCGATGATGTCCGCGAGCCGCTGGGCGTCCTCGACGCTCGTCGGCAAGATCTCCGGCGAAACCCCCATCAGGTGGCCGGAATAACGCCAAAGTTGCATGTACAAGTGCTTTTCTTCCGTATCGAAGATGAAACCAAGCTTCGAGAGCGCGTCGATGGGCGCGAGGGAGAAGAGGATCGCCGTGGCGGCCATGTCGTGTTGGTTGATCGGCAGCCCCCACCGCGCCTCGTCCCAGAGGCCGCTCCGCAGGATCATTCGGCGCACCTGCGCGTGCATGAGGCGCACCTTCACCGTGATGGCGAGGCCCGCCCCGCCCCTCGCGAGGCCGCCCGGCAGACACGTCGCCTCGACGAAGCGTGAGGTCTCGCGGATGCGCCGCGGCGCTTGCTCCTCGAGGCGACCGGAGAACACGAGCGGCTTGTTGCCGCCGGGAGAGGCGTAGCCGTAGAGGAGCGACACGCCGAGCGCGACGCTCCCGAACAGGCCGACCCGGAGGAGCAGCTCACCGCCGCGCTCGAGCGCGCGCGCGTCGACCCACGCGGGGACCGCCGCCACCTCGTCGAGGAGCTCGCGGAGCGCGGCCGGCGCGTCGGGGACCGCCGCCGCGCCATGATCGAGACCTCGCTCGACGAGCGCCATCCCGGCGCCGGAGGGCATGGTCGCGAAGGCGTCGACGACTCGGTCGGCGAGCTCGTCACCTCGATAGAGGAGCGCGCCGACGCGGTCGACTTGCGCTCCGAACGTCGCGCGCGCGTGGGCCAGGTTCCGGAAGCGGCTGGGATGCTCGCGCACTCACGCCTCACGGTAGAGGCGGGCGCGTGAATGTCAACGGACGCTTCAGCGCGGCGCGAACCGCTCGGCGAGCCCGAGCAGCTGATCGACCTGCCCTCGGGACAAGTCGACGCGCGCCTTCACCTGGCTGCCGTCGGCGACGAAGGGGATCGGATCCATCACGCGGAACGTGACGAACGCGACCTTCACCGTCGTGGCTCGCTCGACCTCGTTCGTCAGCGTGCGCGCGTCGGCCGTCGCGAGGTCCGCGCTCGGCGTGTCGCCGACGACGTCGACGTTCGCGCCTCCATCCGGCCTCAGCACGACGGTCGCCGTCGCGCGAGAGACGTCCTCCGGGATGCGGGGCACGTGCGGCCCGCGGACCGTGTGGCTCGGATCCAACGCGACCGCGATCGCCGCTTCGGGCCCGGTGGGATCCGCGAGACCGCCCGTGCCGTCGAACGTGCCGAGGCGCGGCGCGAGATCCTCGGGCACCACGACGAGGTAGTGCGGCGGGAGCATCGCGACGACGCCGGTGCGGCCTCGAATCGTGACCTTCACGGCTTCGTACGGGAGGCCGCCGAAGCGCTCCCCGGGCGGGTCGCTCTTCTGCATCACGGTCTCGAGAGCTGCGTGTGCGCGCGCCGGATCGAGGTTGTGCTCCGCGAACATCACCGCCCGCGCCTGATCGGTGCCGGGGCCGGACACGAAGACGCGCTCGAGATCCTTCAGCGGATCGAGGCCGGTCCCCTCGAGCAACGCCGCCACCATCGGCATGGCCAAGAGACGCGGGCCCACCGGGTGACTCCTCACGCGATCGACCCACACGAGCGCGCCGACCTTCCCGCCCGCGAGCGCCTCGGCCCGCTGCGCCGCGTCGCGCGGCTTCGCGGCGGCCGGCGTCTCGGGCGAGACCGGGAGGGCGGGATCCGGAGCCGCTCCACCGCAGCCGGCGGAGAGCACGAGCGACACGACGAGCGCGCGGAGCTTCCTCACGCTTGTACGTTAGCTTCCGCGGCCCGGGGGTGGTAGGCCCGCGGCAAGATCGCGTACGCGTCCCGTCGGGGCACGCCGGAGGAGATCGTGGAGCCGCAGGCCGACAAGGGAAACCAGGATCGCACGACCGACGCGCACGACTCGACCGCGCGCGGCGTGCGCTTCGTGCCCGGGGGCATCTCGATCGGCGGCAAGACGGTCCCGCTCTACGCCGGAAGCGTCCACTACTGGCGGCTCGATCCCGAGGCCTGGCGCGCGTGCCTCACCGCGACGAAATCCCTCGGCCTCGGCCTCGTCGACATCTACATCCCCTGGGCGGTGCACGAGGTCGCCCCCGGCGTCCTCGAGCTCGGCGAGCACGATCCGAAGCGCGACGTCGGCGCCTTCCTCGCGCTGGCCCACGAGCTCGGCCTCTACGTCATCGTGCGACCCGGGCCGCACATCAACGCGGAGCTCACGCACTTCGGCATCCCCGAGCGCGTCGTGTGGGATCCGGCCTGCCAGGCGCGCTCGCCGAAGCAGAACCCGGTGATCCTCCCGATCGCGCCCGCCGCGTTCCCGGTGCCGAGCTACGCGAGCGGCGTCTTCCTGGACGAGACGGCGCGCTACTTCCGCGAGCTCGGCAAGGTCCTGCGGCCTCACCTCTACCCGGACGGCCCGATCGTCATGGTGCAGGTCGACAACGAGGGCGCGCTCTACTTCCGCGACGGCGCCTACGATCAGGACTACCACCCGGACGCCATCCAGCTCTACCGCTCGTTCCTGCGCGAGAAGTACAAGACGCTCGAGGCGCTCGCGGCGGCCTACGGGTTCGATCCGTCGGCCGAGGGGACGCCTCGGTTCGGCGACATCGAGCCGCCGACGCGCTTCGACGCGAAGACCGCCGCAGAGCTCGCGCGGCACATCGACTGGAGCGAGTTCCACGAGCACCTGCTCGCGACCGCGATCCAACGCTTCGCCGACGCGCTCGACGACGCCGGGATCGGGGGCCTCCCGCGCACGCACAACTTCCCGCCCGGCCAGGAGACGACGCCGCTCAACGCCGCGCGCGTCGAGGGGAGCGCGGTCGATCTCGTCGGCTACGACTATTACAACACAGCTTCTCCTACGACTCGACTCATCATCGCGCGCCGCACGACCGAGCTCGCCGTGCGCACGGAGGCGAAGGGGCAACCCGCGTACGCGTGCGAGATGGGCGCCGGGTTCCCTCCGTTCTTCCCGCCGCTCGACGAGCGCGACAGCGCCTTCACCGTGATGACGGCGCTCGCCTACGGCCTGCGCGGCTTCAACCTGTACATGGCCGTCGAGCGCGATCGGTGGATCGGCGCCCCGATCGATCCACACGGGCGAGAGCGGCCCTTCGCGGTCTTCTGGCGCAAGCTCACGCACGCGCTCGAGAGGGTCCGCTTCCACGAGCTGACCCGCAAGGTCCCGGTCCGCATCCTCACGCCGCGCAACGAGCGACGGCTCGCGCGGATCATGCACGCCTTCGGCCCCATCTCCGCCGCCTTCTTCTCGGTGCTCGGCGCCGGCGCACGCGAGAGCGCGATCGAGGACGATCTCGGGCTCGGCTTTCCTCCTGCGGTCGAGGCCGACACGTTCACGCGCACGCTCGAGAGCGCGCTCGACTCGCGCGGCGTCCCCTTCGCGCACATCGGCGGCGAGGACCGCGACGTGTCGCTCGACGGCGCCTCGTGGATCGTGTGCGTGACGTCGGGCGGCCTCAGCCGCACGCTCTTCTCCCGCCTCGCGGAGACGGCCGAGAAGGGCGCGCTCGTGACGCTCGGTCCTCACGCGCCCGAGCTCGGAGGCGCCCGTCGCCCCCTCGTCGAGCCCCTCGACGTCGATCGCCTCCACCCCGCGTTCCCGGATCACCGCGTCGTCCTCGACGCCGATCCCGCCAGCGTGGAGGGCGCCGTCGCGCGCGCAATCGAGCTGCTCGGGCTCCCGACGCTCTCCTGCGAGCCCGACGCGGTGTACGCGACGCTGCACGAGGACGCGGAGGGCAAGGCGCGCGTGCTCTTCCTCATCAACCCGAACGACCTCGACATCACCGCGCGCGTGAGCCTCGGGCACGGCGTGAGGCAGGCCGTCGATCTCCTGAAGGAGCAGTCTTACGTGGTGCAGCTGGGCGCGCTCGAGGTCACGCTCAAGCCGAAGAGCGTCCGCATGCTCGCGCTCTCGTGAGGTGGACGATCGCGCGCCTCAAGCGATCGGATCGATCCGCTCGATGCCCTTGCGCGAGACCACGACGCGGATGCGGTTCCAGGACGACTCGTCGTCGCCGCGGCGCAGCCGATAGACGACGTTGATGTTGTAGACGCGCCGAGCGGTCGCCGAGTAGATGCACGCCTCGCTCGGATCCGCGAAGGTGATCGTGCGGTTCGGATCGTCGGTGTGCGACAGCCACGGACCGATGTTGAGGCGAAAGATCTCCGTCAGCATCGGCGACGGGAGCGTCCCCGGCTTGCGCGCGCCGAGCGACAGGGCCTTCTCGTGCCAGAGCACCTTCTCGGGCCGCGCCGACTCTTCGAGCGCGTGCTCGCGCGTGAGCCGCCGCGCCTCGAGCACGCCCTCGGGCAGGTGCCCGAACGGCCGAAATCCGGCGCGCTCCCGCACCGCGCCGATCGTCTCGCCGCGCTCGACGTCGCGGATCGTCCAGCGGCGATCGGGGAACCGACGCTCGGCCCATTTCGAGAACGCGGCCTGGAGCAGCGCCTTCATCCGATCTTTGATCGCGTAGGAGGCGACGGCGAGCATCACGTAGACGGCGACGTAACCTTGCAGCTGGCTCATGCGCAGCGTCGCGAAGACGGCGAACGCCATGGCGACGGCCGCCGCGACCGCGTAGAGGCCGTGAACGACCCAGGACGCGCCGTCCCTCACCTCGTGCTTCAGCCACAGCACGCTCGACGTGAATCGCTTGAGCATGTGCCGGCGGAACTCGATGTGCTCCACGTCACGCGGCGACGCGTCGCCACGACCGACCGACGGGTAACCTCGCTCCTCGCGGTATCGCGCCTCGGCGACCGCTTCGGCCGCCAGCCTCGCGGCCAGATCGGCCTCGCCGGCGTCGGCGTCGGCGTCGTTGGCGGGTCCGCGAGCGCGCTCGTGGAGCCTCACGCTCGCGTTCGCGATGAGCGCCTCGAGCACCAGCGACATGTCTTCGTCCACCCATCGGAGGGCGACCTTCAGCTCGCCCGGGAGCGGCCGCGCCTCGGCGGCCGCGAGGACACGGCGATACGATCGCGCGACCTCGCCGACGGTCTTCGTGAAGCGCGCGACGAGCTGCCCCCCGGTCGCGATCCCCTCGGGCGTGTCGAGGCGAGAGAGGAAGGCGCGCTGCGCGTCGAGCCCCGAGGCGCGCACCAGACACGCGAAGACGCGCGCACGACGGATGGCCGCCTTCGACGCGTGCGATCCATCCTCGGTGTTCTCGGCCTCGGCGAGCGACGACTCGAGCTCGCGCAAGATGCGGACCCCAGCCGCGTCCGACGGCGGATCGGCGGGCTCGAGCCACGCCAGCTCGGAGAACGGGATCTCCGGTACGGCGAGCCGCACGTAGCTCAAGAGATCCTCGTACATGTCCTTCTTGTCGTACGTGGTCTCGTCGAGCCGAAAGCTCTCGGGCACGAAGAAGAAGGCCTCCCACGTGTAGGAGGCGTGATCGCCGGTGAAGGGATAGTCGATCGCGAACTCGAGGTGCGTCTTGTCGTGGACGCGCCAATCGACCTCGACGCCGCGCGCGCCGCCCGACGGACGCGCCAAGTCGCCGAGGAGCGACGCCCACTCCGACGGCGGTGCCTCCTCGGTCGACGCTTGCACCTCGATCCGCGGGCGCTTGGGTGCCTTCGGCTGCTTCTCGAGCTCGAGGGGATGCGGACGGAGCAGGCCTAGCGCCACCCACGCATTCTATGTGACATGCACGTGACGCGGCAAAGGAGTTCGGGGCCGCGGGCAACTCGGCTCGTCTCTGATTCCGAAGGGTTCGGAAGGGTCGGGCGTGTGACGAGCCGGTAGCGCGTCAGCTCTCTTGCTTGAGCGTGTTGCCCTCGGCGTCGGTCATGTTCCCCATGCCGATGAGCACGAGATCGACGAGCGCCCAGATGCCGAAGCCGCCGCACGTGAGCAGCTTCGCGATCCCGAGGCCCGTTTGTCCGAGGTAGAAGCGATCGGCGCCGAGGCTCCCCGCGAAGTAGCTGAGCAGAAACGTCACGGCTTGGCTGCGGTTCGGATTGCCGATCGGTCCGTTGCGGCGGAGCAAGAGCCCGTTCGTGTCCTTCATCATGCCGCACCCGATGAGGATGACGTCGATGAGGGCCCAGACGCCGAAGCCGCCGCACGTGAGCAGCTTCGCGATCCCGAGGCCCGTTTGTCCGAGGTAGAAGCGATCGATGCCGAGGACACCGACGAAGAGCGAGAGGAGAAACGCCGTCGACTGCTCCTTGTCGGAGTAGACGATCATCGGCTGGTTGGGGGCCATGAGCCCGTAGCTCTGCTGCGGGATGCCGTAGCTGCCGAACCCGCCTTGCGCGTCGACGCCGATGGGCGCGCCGTAGCCGCCGCCGGGCGCCGAGCCGGAGTAACCGCCGCCGGGCGGAGGGCCGTAACCGCCACCGGGCGGAGGGCCGTAGCCGCCACCGGGTGGAGGGCCGTAGCCGCCACCGGGCGGAGGGCCTCCACCGGGCGGGGGCCCCCCACCGCCGTTCCCCCACCCGCCACCATCGCCCCAGCCGCCACCGCTGCTCATGCCGACCTCCCGAAGAGCCAACGTCTACTACGCGGAGCGGCGGCGGTCGACCCGACTACCACCGCTCGATGCGCCAGCCGCGCGTCCTCGCGACCCGACGCAGCCGCGGATCGGGGTTCACGCAGACCGGTTCGCCCACGCGCTCGAGCAAGGGCAAGTCGGTCAAGCTGTCCGAGTAGAACGTGGCCTCCGACAGGTGCGCCCCCTGCTCGCGCGCGAAGCGCGTCGCGCGCTCGAGCTTGCCGTCGCCGAAGCAGAGCGGCCGCACGGGACGACCGGTGAACCGGCCCTCGGCGTCGACCTCGAGCTCGCTCGAGACGACGTGCGGGATCTCGAGGAGGCGCGCGAGCGGCCGCGAGACGTACACGGTCGCGCCGGTCACGATCGCGCACACGTCGCCTCGCTCGGCGTGCGCGCGGACGGCGCGCCGACCGCCGTCGGTGAGGAAGCGCTCGACGTCGCGACGGAACCAGTCGTCGCAGCGGGCGGACATCGCGACCTCGAGCGTCCCCGCGTACGCGCGGAGCGCGCGCTCGGCGACCTTGTCCGCGTCGATGACGCCGAGCGTGTACTCCGCGACCCAACCGAGCGTACGGAGGAGGTCGCGGAGGTTCGCCTCACCGATCTCCCGCTGGTAGCGGACGTAGAGCGTCGCCGTCTCCTTGCTGAGGAGCGTGCGGTCCATGTCGAAGAGCGCGAGGCGCGTCACGTCATCCCGTAGCCGCGCGCGAGCGCCGACGAGAGGATGTTGCAGAGCGCGTGGAACACCACGCCCGCGCCGATGCCCTTCGTGCGCGTTCGCAAGAAGCCGAAGAGCAGCGACGGGAAGAACACCGCGAGCCGCCCCGGCTGCGGGTTCGTGAACAGATGCCCGAGCGCGAAGATCGCCGACGCGACGGGGATGGCGAGCGAGACCTCGGCGCCGAAGAGGCGCACGCGTCGATCGAACAGCGGCTCGAGCTCGGTCTGGAGGAAGCCGCGGAAGAAAGCCTCCTCCGGCAGCGCGATGACGAGCAGCTGGCCGAGGAGCGCGTCGAGCGCGCCTGCGGCGGCGTGGAGCCCGAACGGCCGCCGCACGTGGAAGTAGAGGCGGAACGCGATCGCGAAGGGCACGGCGACGAGCGCGAACGCCGCGAGGGCCCAGCCGAGAGCGACGAGCGCGTCCTCGACGATGCGCCGGAGCGAGAGCCCCGACGGCTCGAAGAGCCCTCCGAGCGATGCACCGTGGCGGGCGACGTAGCCGGCGCTGTGACGCAGCACCAGCAGGTACGTCGCACCGAGAAACCCGAGACCGACCGCCGTCGCGACGTACGGCTCGGGCGCGAGGTACGACGCTGCGGTCACGATCACGGTCGTGACGAGGACGGCGATCGTCGTACGGCGCAGCGACGATCGCGGGTCGGAGGGATCTTCGGGCGGTCGCGACGATCGAGGCGCGGGATCGGTTCCCTCGCCTGTCGCCCGTTCAGGGGCTTCGACCGCGTCGCGCTCTGCCACCCGGGCTTTCTAGCCGATTTCGCGCGCGCGCGAGCCTCGCAGTCGAGGCTTTTTCTAGCCTTTGTCGTCGAGCCGACTATGGTGGCCGGGTGCCGCGCGCTTCGTCCACGGTTCTCCGCGCACTCTGCGCCCTGTCGCCCGCGCGGCCCGAGCCCTGCGCGCGGCCCGAGCCCTGCGCGCGGCCACGTCGGTTCGCGCTGATCGCGGCGGGCTTCGCGGCGGCGCTCGCCACGACCTCGTACGCGCCGATGGCGCGCGCCTCGTCTCCCTACCTCGAGATCCCCGATCCGGCCGTGGCGATGCAGACGCCCGCGTATCGCTACGCCAACATGAGCGACGACGAGGCGTACGCGGAGCTCGACAAGCGCCAGATCCTCTACTCGCGCGTGACGAACGCGCCAGGCGTGCGGGCGCCGATTCGTCTCACGGGTCGGCTCCACGGCGTGCTCATCCGATCGGCGCTCCCTCCCGAGGAGCGCGCGAGCTCGATCTTCGAGATCTGCGACGCGCGGCTCGCGCTCGCGCTCGACGACTTCTCGCAGATCCTCGCGCGTCACGACGTCGAGGAGGTCGTGCACTACACGATGTATCGACCGAACGTGCCGCAAGGCGAGCCGATCTCGATCGCGCAGCAGAAGAGCGGCGCGAAGACCGGTGACGCGCGGACCGCCGACGCGAGGCAGCTTCGCGAGGACGACGCGCGCACCGCGACGGGCGACGCGCACGAGCCGCCGCGCGAGGCGTCGATCCGCGGCGCGCACGGCGCCAAGCGCCGAGCCTACCTCGACGACAAGGCCACCAAGTCCTCCAAGGCGCGCGCGACCACGCTTCGCCCCTCCGGCGAGAGCCGACACAAGGAGCTCCCGGACGACGCGAAGCGAGCCTTCGAAGGCCTCTCCCCTTCCTCACTCGACGCAGAGGTGCTCGACGCAGACAGGCTCGACGCAGACAGGCTCGACGCGCCGTCGATCCACGCCGTGGGAGCGAGCCTCGAGGCCGCCTCGCTCGCGAAGACCGCGCCACCGAAGCCGGCCCCCCCGAAGAGCAGCTCCCCCAAGACGATCGGGAAGGGCGCCTCGCCGAAGGCCGCTTCGCCGAAAGCCGCCGCGTCGAAGACCGGCCCCGCCGTCACCGGCGGCGCGAAGAGCAGCGGCATGAAGAGCGGCGTCGCGAAGGCGGGCGCAGCGACCGCATCGCCCGCCGGCGACGACGATCTCCACGGCAAGTGGGCGCCGCCCGGGACGAGACATCCGGCGGGCCTCGCGATCGACGTCGGCTCGCTGAAGAAGAAGGACGGCAAGGTGCTGAGCGTCGCGTCCGGCTTCGAAGGCAAGCTCGGCGAACGAACGTGCGGCCCGGGCGCCCCCGTTCCCGAGGGCGAGGACGCGCGCGAGCTGCGCTCGATCGTCTGCGAGGCCCACGACGCGGGCATCTTCACGTACACGCTGACGCCGAACTACAACGCCGCGCACCGGGATCACTTCCACATGGAGATCAAGCCGGGCGTCGTCTGGTTCCTCTACCACTGACCGAGCTCCTCGGTCGGCTCCCACCTTCGGCGCAACTCACCCTGGTGCGCGTCGACAACCACGCGAGCGCCGCGTCCGCGTCGGGCGCGCGCCGGGAGGAGTCGACATGCTGGCGAGCACGAGGGGTGAGGTCGATCTGGAGGCGCGGGCTTTCCGCGTCGCGCGGCGCATTCGGACGGGGTCGACCTCGAGCATCTTCGAGATCGAGTCGCGCCACGGCGCGCGGCTGGCGGTCAAGGTGCTCTTCTCGGACGATCCAGCCACGCGCGTCCGGTTTCTCCTCGGAGCGGCCGCGCAGTCGCGGGTCCGGCACGAGAACGTGGCGCCGTTCCTCGAGCTCGTGCGGACGCCTTCCGGTCTGCCTTGCATCGTGATGCCGCTCCTCGTCGGCTGCTCGCTCCGAGAGCAGCTCCGAACGATGGGTCGTCTCGCCCCCGAGCGCGCCTGTGGCCTCGTCGGCGAGGCGCTGCGCGGCCTCGACGCGATCCACCGCGCCGGCATCGTGCACCGCGAGGTCACCCCCTCCAACGTGTTCGTCGGTCGCGTCGATCGCGAGTCGCGGCGCGCGGTCCGCGCGATCGTGACGGACTTCGGCGTCGCGAAGGTCGACGACCTGCCCGTCGCGGTGCCCGCTCACGCGCTGTCGCGCCTCGAGGCCGCGTACCTCGCCCCCGAGATCCTCCTCGGCGAGCGCGTCGACGGGCGCGCGGACGTCTACGCGGCCGGCGTCGTGCTCTTCGAGGCGATCACCGGCCGCCCTCCGTTCGTCGGCCCCGACCGCGCCGCGGTGATGGAGGCGCACCTCGACCGCACGCCGCCTCGCCTCGATCTCGTCGCGGGCGCCAGCCCGAGCGTCGCCGACGTCGTCGCGCGGGCGCTCGAGAAGCGCCCTTCCCACCGGTGGGAGTCCGCGCGCGCGTTCGCGAGGGCCCTCGACGCGGCCGTCGCGACGTGACGAACCACGAAAGCGCGAAGACGCCTCGGGCTCGCCGAGGCGTCTTCGGGTCGGCGGCTCGTTGCATCTTCGATGCTGACGCATCCAAGATGCGTCCAAGACGCGTTCAGCGGCGCCCGACGTTCACAGCCGAGGACCCGCCTTGCGCACGGCCTCGCTGGCCTGGTCGGCGTACTTCTTGAAATTCTCGTTGAAGAGCGCGGCGAGCTTCTTGGCCGTCGCGTCGTAGGCGGCCTTGTCGGCCCACGTGTTCTTCGGCGTCAGGATCTCGGCCGGCACGTTGGGGCACGACTTCGGAACCGCGAGGCCGAAGATCGGATCCGTCGTCGTCTCGACCTTCGCGAGCTCACCCGAGTGGATCGCGTCGACGATCGCGCGCGTGAACTTGAGCTTCATGCGCGAGCCGGTCCCGTAGCCGCCGCCCGACCAGCCCGTGTTGACGAGCCAGCACTGCGCGCCGTGCTTCGAGAGCTTCGCCGCGAGCAGCTCGGCGTACTTGGTCGGGTGCCACACCATGAACGGCTGGCCGAAGCACGCGGAGAACGTCGCCTCCGGCTCCTTCACGCCGACCTCGGTGCCCGCGACCTTCGCCGTGTAGCCGCTGATGAAGTGGTACATGGCCTGATCGCCGTCGAGCTTCGAGACCGGCGGCAGCACGCCGAACGCGTCGCACGTGAGGAAGATGACGTTGTTCGGGTGTCCGCCCACGCACGGGATCTTCGCGTTCGAGATGAACTCGATCGGGTAGCTGCACCGCGTGTTGTCGGTGATCGAGGTGTTGTGGTAGTCGACGACGCGCGTCTTCGCGTCGTAGACGACGTTCTCGAGCACCGAGCCGAACCGGATCGCGCGGAAGATGTCCGGCTCCTGCTCCTCGCTGAGGTTGATCGCCTTCGCGTAGCAGCCACCCTCGATGTTGAAGACGCCTTGGTCGCTCCAGCAGTGCTCGTCGTCGCCGATGAGCTTGCGCTTCGGATCCGCCGAGAGCGTGGTCTTCCCCGTGCCCGACAGACCGAAGAGGACGCTCGTCTCGCCGTTCTCTCCCTCGGTCGCGGAGCAGTGCATGCTCATGACGCCCTGGAGCGGCATGAGGTAGTTCATCACCGTGAACACGCCCTTCTTCATCTCGCCCGCGTACTCGGTGCCGAGGATGACGAACTCCTTGTGCTCGAAGCTGACCGCGACGCTCGTCGTCGACGTCATGCCCGTCGTGTAGCGGTTCGCCGGGAAGCGCCCCGCGTTGTAGATCGTGAAATCCGGATCCCCGAACGTCGCGAGCTCGGCGGCGGTGGGGCGGATCAGCATGTTCCACATGAAGAGCGCGTGGTACGCCCGCGCGCAGATGACGCGCACCTTGATGCGGTAGTTCGGATCCCAGCCGGCGTAGCCGTCGATCACGTAGAGGTGCTCGCGCGTGTTGAGGTAGTCGATCGCGCGCTCGCGGTTCGTGAGGAAGATCTGGTCGGTCATCTTGATGTTGACCGGTCCCCACCACACGTTCCCCTCGCTCTCGGGGTGCGCGACGATGCGCTTGTCCTTGGGGCTACGACCCGTCTTCGCGCCGGAGAGGGCCACGAGCGCGCCGGTCGCGGTGATCGCGGTCCCGCGCTCGCGGACGAGACCCTGCTCGTAGAGCTCTGCCGGAGAGGGGTTGCGGGTGACGTTCGTCACCGAGATACCGTGCTTGGCCAGCGTGAACTGCTCCGACATGGGTCGTCTCCTTCGATCGAGTCTCTCGCCCGCGAGCCGATCCCGGCGAGCGGCCGAGTGGGTCGGTTCGAGCGGACGGCCGCCCGAAGGGACCTTCACAACGTCTAGCGCCAGACCAGGCGCATGCCCGCGTTTTTCCCGCGAAACCGGGTCGCGTCAACCCCTCGGTCGGGCGCGGCGTCGAAATATTCGACGCAGGGAATTTGGAAGGGCTCCCACATGTAGGTAAACGTGCGCTTCACATCGGGAGGTTCAAGTGACCCGCAGCCCGCTTCTCTTCGGTCTCGCTCTTCCCCTCGTCAGCCCGGTCGCGTCGGCCGAGATAGAGAGCGTGAAGTCCGCGAGCGCCAATTTCCGCGAGCAGCCCTCGGACAAGGGCAGCATCGTGTACTCGGCCGACAAGTTCTATCCCGTCGAGATCCTCGAGCGGAAGAACGGCTGGGCGCTCGTCCGCGACTTCGAGGGCGACAAGGCCTGGGTCGCCGAGCGTTCTCTCGGCAAGACGCAGACGATCGTCGTGCAGACCGAGCACGCGAACATCCGCGACAAGGCCTCGACCGACTCCGAGGTGCTCTTCAAGGTCGAGCACGGCGAGGTGTTCAAGGTCGAAGAGCGCAAGGAGCAGTGGCTGAAGGTCGTCGACGCGCACGGCGACGGCGGCTGGATCCGCGCCGACATGACGTGGGGCCTCGAGGACGGCGCGAAGGCGGACGAGAAGGCCGAGAAGCTCGAAAAGAAGAGCGAGAAGCTCGAAAAATCGGAGCGCGCCGAGAAGTCCGAGAAGAAGTCGGAGAAGGCCAAGGTCGACGACGCGAGCGGAGAAGCCCGATCGGCCGAGGCGAAGAGCGCGGACGAGAAGAGCGACGAGCACTGCACGTGTCGGAAGGCCGACGAAGAGCGCGCGGAGAAGAAGGTCGACCTCACCGACAAGCGCGAGAAGGCCGACAAGAGCGAGCGCAAGGCCGAGAAGAAGGCCGACTCGAAGGCCAAGTCGGCCGACGACGACAAGCCGACGCGCACGGACCACGAGAAGAAGGCCGAGAAGAAGTCGGAGAAGAAGGCCGAGCACGCGAAGCCTTCGCCCAAGGCCGAGAAGAAGGCCGAGCACGACAAGCCGCACCACAAGTAGGCGCGTCGAAAGCAGACGTTCGAGCGAGGGCCCCGAGGTGTCGGGGCCCTTCGTCGTCTTCGTGGAGCGCGGTTCGAGCGCTCGGCGGGCTCAGCGCGGGGCGAGCGCGTCGAAGCGTCGCCCGTCGCGCCGCCCTCCGCGCCCTTCGTGGCGACCGCTCGAGGGCGGCGCCGGAGGCGCGACCGAGCCGTCCTCGTGGAAGCGCGGGAGCTCTTGCGAGAGCTGTCGCAGGTACGACTGCTTGATGTGGAACGGCAGGAACGAGCTCTTGAAGCCCGCGACGATCATGCTCTTGATGTCCGCGAGGCTCATTCCCATCTCCGTGTGGCAGATCCAGAGCTCCTTCGACACGGTCGTGTCGGTCACGAGCCGGTTGTCGGTGTTGACGGTCACGCGGAGGCCGAGGTTCAAGTAGAACTTGAGCGGGTGGTTGGCGAGCGTCGCCACCGCGCCCGTCTGCACGTTCGACGACGGGCAGCACTCGAGCGGGATGCGGTGGTCGTTCACGTAGTGGAGCAGGTCACCATCCTCGCGCAGGCGGCAGCCGTGACCGATGCGGTGGGCGCCGCACACGTGGATCGCCTGCGCGATGGACTCGGGCCCGTAGGCCTCACCCGCGTGGATCGTGACGTTGATGTTGTTGTCTCGGACGAGCTGGAACGCCCGGCGATGGTGCTTGGCGGGGTGATCGTACTCTGCGCCCGCGAGGTCGAAGCCGACGACGCCGCGGCCCTTGTACGCGACCGCGAGCTCGGCCATCTCGAGCGACGACTCGGGCGAGACGTTGCGGATCCCGCACAGGATCACGTTCGACTCGATGCCGAGGTCGTCCTGCGCCGCTCGCAGCCCGCCGAGCACGGCCTCGACGACGCTCGTGAGGCGGAGGCCCTCGCTGGTGTGGAGCATCGGCGCGTAGCGCACTTCCATGTAGCGGACGTTCTCGCGCGCGGCGTCCTCCGCGAGCTCGTAGGCGACGCGGAAGAGCGCGTCCTCGGTCTGCAGGACGCGCAGCGTGACCTCGAAGGCCTTCAGGTACTCGACGAGCGAGCCGCAGTTCTCGCCGAGGTTCATGGCCTTGCGAAGCTCGGCGGCGTTCGTCGACGGCAGCTCGATGCGCCGCTCCCGAGCGAGCTCGAGGATGGTCTCGAGGCGCAAGGAGCCATCGAGATGCACATGCAAATCAGTCTTGGGTAACTGCTCGAAGAACGAGAGCGGCAGCGTGTTCTCGGGGTGCTTCGGCCTCGAGGGGTCGCCGCTCGATCGCCCGTCGCCGTTCGGGGGCGGGGGCATCGAGGGGGTGTCGTCGTCCTGGTCTTGGCTCATTCTTCGTCCTCGGCAGAGCGTATCAGGCCTCGGGCTCGCTCGGCGCCTCGCCGTCGGGCGCGGGCTCCGCGGGCGCCGGCGCGGGCGACGCCGCCTTGCGGAGCGCGCGCTCCGTCGTCACCGCCGCCCACGCGATCGCCAGCGCCACGGTGACGAAGAGGCTCCAGTGCGGGAGCGCGATCGCGCTCGGATCGGTGCGCGCGATGACGCGTCGATACCGCTCGGCGTCGTAGCCGATGACGACGTTGCGCCCGATGAACGTCGTCGGGAGACCGGCGCCGCCCGCGTCTTGAAAGAGCTTCTTGTCGGCGGCGAGGCGCTCCTTCGTCGCGGGCGCCTCCATGCACTTCTCGACGGCGTCGCCGTCGGCGCCGAGGGTGCGCGCCATCTCGACGACGCCGGGCGGCGTGAGGTGCACCTCGTCGGCCGCGTAGAGCAAATCGGCGAGGCTCTCGCGCTTGTCCTCGGGCGTGCAGAGGTACGCGAGCGCGGCAGGCTCCGCGCCGCTGTGGAACTCGAGCGGCGCCATGAACCGATGGAAATCGACGTCGGGGCGCTTGTGCAGCTCGCTCAGGATCGGGTGCGTGAGCCGGCAGTAGGGGCACTGAAAGTCGGTGAAGCTCACCACGGTCAGCTTGCCGGGCTTCTGGAGCGCCTGGATCGGCGCGGGCAGCGGGGGGACGACCGGATAGCGCGCCCAGACGAACGGGGCGGCGACGCCGATGCCGAGGCAGAGCGCCCAGCGCAGCGTGACGTTCCACCGCATCGACGCGGACACGTCCGGGTCGTTCTTCGTGGAGCGCAAGAGCATGAGCGCGGCGACGGCGGCCACCAGGGTCGACGTATCGACGATCATGCAGTAGAGGCAGAACGTGCTGATCGACGCTTGGGCGACGATGAGCCCCAACGCGGCGAGGCCGCCGAAGGTACACGCTGCGGTGAAAGCCGAGAGCCGCGAGCGCTCGGTCAGCAGGAACGAGAAGGCGAGCAGCACGACGAACGACAGGAGGCCCAGCTGGGGCAGGTTCATCGGATAGAGCCGCTCGGCGATCTCTTGACCGATGTCGGACCTGCGGAGCTTCAGGCAGGCGGACTCCACCCCGCAGAACGCAGGGTCGCCGGGGTTCTGGTAGTCGATCATGAGCGCCGAAGACGCCATGACCGCCGCGACCAGCGCCGCGCGGAGGACCATGATGAGGCGGGCTGTCTTCATCGACGGCTCCTCGCATACCACGGCGCTCCGCTCTACGGGACCGTCAGGTCGACCCGCCGATCGCCGTCCAGCTCGACATCGAAGGCCGCCCCCATGGCGGCCGACGCGAACAAAGAGAGAAGATAGAACCGAAATGACCGATTCTCAGACCCCCCGACGAGCCATGGTCATCGACCTGCTCGGCGGGTTCCGACGGGCGCTCCACTTCCAGGAGATCGCCGATCGCCTCGGCGTCGCGCCCAGGATGATCCCCGCGCTCAGCCGCGTCCTCGACGATCTCGTCTTCGACGGGACGCTGACGCCCCTCTCCGGCCAGCGCTTCGCCCTCGCCGACAAACAGACGCCGCACGCGCGAGAGCGCCTCGTGACGGGGTTCCTCAACGCGCACGCGCGAGGCTTCGCCTTCGTCGCGACGGAGGGCGACGCCGCCGACATCTTCATCCCCGCCGAGGCGGTGGGCGGGGCGCTGCACGGCGACAAGGTCAACGTGCGCATCGTCGCGACCTCGCACCGCGGGCCCGAAGGCGCCGTCGTGGACGTCGTCGAGCGCCGCGCGCCTCGCATCTCCGGAACGCTCCGCCGCCGCGGAAAGAGCGCGTGGATCGAGCCGGACGACTCCCGCATCCGCGGCCCGATCGTGCTCGTCCCGCCGGCCAACATCGCCGCGATGCCGACGGCGGCGCGCGACGGTGACGACGGGGACGTGGCGATCGCGCGCATCACGCGCTTCCCCATGACGCTCGACGAGAACCCCGAGGGCGTGCTCGAGGAGGTGCTCGGACCGGCGGGCGCGCCGGACGTGGAGGTGCGGAAGATCCTGGCGATCCACGGCATCGTCGAGCCGCACGATCACGCCGCGATCCAGGAGGCGGAGGCGTTCGGCCGCGAGGTCTCCGAGGCGGCGCTCCACGGGCGCGTCGATCTGACGCACCTGCCGCTGCCGACGATCGATCCGGAGGACGCGCGCGATCACGACGACGCGGTGTGGGCCGTCCGAGAAGAGGGCGGCTCGTACCGCGTGTGGGTGGCGATCGCGGACGTCTCCGCCTACGTGACGCCCGGCAGCGCGCTCGACACGGCCGCGCTCGCGCGGGGCAACTCGATCTACCTGCCGGACAGGGCGATCCCGATGCTGCCACGCGCGCTGTCGTCGAACCTGTGCTCGCTCCTGCCGGACGTGATCCGCCTCTGTCTCTGCGCGGAGATGACGCTCGATGCGACGGGCACGGTGACGAGCTCGAACGTCGTCGAGGGCTTCATGCGCTCGCGCGCGAAGCTCACGTACGAGGGCGTCGCGCGCGCGCTCGGCCTCACCGCCGACGCGCCCCGCAGCGAGGCGGCGGAGGCGATGCGCGAGGACCTGCGCGTGCTGCGCGACCTCGCCGGCCTGCTCCGACAGAAGCGGATGCGCCGCGGCGCGCTCGACTTCAACCTGCCCGAGGCGAAGATCGTCGTCGACCCGGAGACGAAGGCGCCGCTCGACGCCGTCCGCCGGGCGCGCGATCCGGGCGTCGCGAAGGCCTACCAAATCGTCGAGGAGCTCATGCTCCTCGCCAACGAGACGGTGGCCGCGTTCCTGGTCGAGCGGGGCGTTCCGACGATCTTCCGCAACCACGCGGCGCCCGACGAGACGAAGATCACGCGCTTCGCCGCGATGTGCGCGCGCCTCGACGTGGCCTTCGATCCGGAAGAGGCGAAGGATCCGAAGAAGCTCTCCGCGTTCCTCAAGAAGACCCAGGGGCACCCGCAGCGGTCCATCCTCGACACGCTGCTCGTCCGATCGATGAAGCAGGCGGCCTACGACGTCTCGAACATCGGCCACTTCGGGCTCGCCTCGGACGCGTACCTGCACTTCACTTCGCCGATCCGGCGCTACCCGGATCTCGTCGTCCATCGCGCGGTGCGCGCCGTGCTCCGGGGCCAGCCGATCGATCGCTCGACCGCGGCGGTCGAGACGCTGCGCCTCGCCGCCGTCACCGCGTCCGAGCGAGAGCGGCGCGGGATGGAGGTCGAGCGCTCGGTGGTCGATCTCTACCGAGCCCTCTTCATGAAGGACAAGGTCGGCGACCTGTACACGGGCACGGCGACGGGGTTCGTCGGGAGCGGCGTGTTCGTCACCATCGACGAGCCCTTCGTCGAGGTGCTCGTGCGATCCGACGCGCTCGGCCCCGACAGCTACGAGCTCGACGAAGAGGGCCTCGCGATGATCGGCACGCGCTCGGGCGATCGCGTCGACATCGGCGACACCGTGACGCTCCTCATCGAAGACGTCGCGGTGCTGCGGCGCACGATCTACGGCCGGCGCGTCGGCGGCGAGGCGGAAGAAGGCGGCCGCAAGCGGCGCGCCACGAAGCGCGCAGGTCGAACGAGCCCGAAGAGCCCGGCGCCGCCGAGCGCGGGCGCCGGTCGAGCGCAGCACGGCAAGGCGGCGCGCCCCGGCGAGAAGGGCAAGCCCGCGTCGAAGGGCCGCCCCGAGCGCGGCAAGAAGGGTCCGAAGCGCGGCAAGCGACGCTGAGCGGCGGGGGCCGATCGCTCAGCGCAGGAGCGCGAAGTAGCCGACGGCGCTGAGCGAGACGACGCCGAGGGCGAGGAGCACCACCGCGAAGTCGGTGAGCCCCCAGCTCGATCCGGCGCGCCGCTTCGTGTCTCCGGGTCGCTCGATCGCGGCCGGGGGCGGCGCGAAGGAGGGCTCGGGGAGCTCCTCCTCGGGAGCGGCGTCGGCGACGGGATCCTGGGGGGCCTCGATCGTCGGCTCGTCGCCGATCTCGAGCTCGGCGTTGGCGACCTTCTCGTCGGGGCTGCGCTCGATCTCGGCGAGCGCGGCGGCAGCCTCGAACTCGTAGACGAGCACCGAGCTCCCGAGCTCGAGCTTCTCCCCGATCTTCCAGACCGCGTCGACCGCGCCGAGGGCACGATCCTCGATGGCGGCGCCCGCCTTCGAGCCGAGGTCGCGCGCGACGAGGACATCGCCCCGCCGCGCGATCTCGACGTGACGGCGGGAGAGCGCCGCGTCCTCGAGCGCGAGGTGCGCCTCCTTCGACCGTCCGACGACGTGCCGTGTGCCGGCCTCGATCCGGAGCTCACGGCCCGCGTCGGGCCCCGCCTCCACGAGGACGCGGGGACGGCCGTCCTCTCCCTCGCGGGCGAGCGACGCCGACACGAGATCGAGGGCGATCTCCTTCGCTGCGGCGCCTGGTGACGTGGTAGGCGGCGCGGGCTCCACGCGGAGCTCGAGCCACGCACGCCCGACGCGCACGAGCTCCCCGGATCGGATGGCCCGCGGCGAATGCGCGGAGAGGAGCACGCGTCCCATGCGTGTGCCGTTCGTGCTGCCCTCGTCGACCAGCATGTACTCGGCGCCACGTTGACGGATCGTCGCGTGCCGATGGCTCACGCTCGGATCGGGCAGGCGCACCTCGCAGCCCTCGCCGCGGCCCAGCACGATGCGGGGCGCATCGAACGTGAGCGAGGGGGCCGCTTGCGCCGCGCTCTCGCGGCTGGGCCGGCTGCCTCCGTGGATGAGCACCGTGATGGACATCTCGCCGTAGTCATTGCTCCTTTCCCGAGAATCCGGCCAACAAAAGCGCCGCCGGCGGAGCCGGAGACGAAACGCGCGCGCCCGAAGCGCGCGCGATAGGGAATGACGACCGCGCGACGTCAGTTGGGAGGGCGTCGGGTCGGTCGCCCAGCACCCGGACATCCTCTCAGTGAGGCGCCTTTCCCCGCGTCCGCGCGCAGAAGACGCGATTGTGAATCCCGGAAACCCCCGATAAGCTGCTGAGGTTCATGGCGCGCCTATTTCTCACGACGGCCGAAGGTACCCACGCCGTGGAGCTGCGCGCCGTCAACTCGCTCGGGCGCCACCCGAACAACACGATCCAGCTGCTCGACAAGATCGTCTCCAAG
>CAYYKK010000009.1:56434-59716 GCA_964467935.1 uncultured Polyangiaceae bacterium | reverse complement strand
CGGAGCGAGGCCACGCGCGATCGGATCGTGCGGACCTCCTCGGCAGGCGCGTTTGCGAGCGGGTCTCGCGCGTGGGTCGCGAGGCGCGCGCGCCCCGGCGCGCCCTCGAGCTCGAAGCGACCCGTCGCCGCGGCGATCGCGAACGCGCGCTCCACGGTCTCCGCCGCGAGCTCGGTGGCCGCGGCGAGATCGCGCGCGTCGAAGGGACCGCCGATGGCCGCCGCCGCGCGCACGACGGCGTCGATCTCCGAGGCCTCCGCGCCCTCGGCGGCGGGCGCACGCTGCGCGTCGAAGAGATCGATCGAAGCGGTCTCGCCGGGCGCTCCGCTCATGGCGCCCTCCTCGACCACGACGCAGAACGACGACTCGTGCGCTGCGAGCGCCGCGAGGCTCCTCGCGTCGGCGCCGCGCGCCACCGTGACCACGCCCACCTCGCGCGCGAGAGCGCGCAGCGCCGCGGTGATCGCGGCGGCGCGTCGGTCTCGCAGGAGCGCGCCGTCGAGGCGCAGCGGCTCGAAAGCGCGGCGCGTCGCGGGATCCGGATCGGCGCCGAGGAGCACCGCGAGGTGCCGCGCGCGCTCGAGCGTGACGAGGCGACCGAAGCGGCTCCGCAGCGCCGCCACGATCTCCGGGAAGGTCGCTCGATCTCGCGCGTCGATCGCGCGGGCCAGCGCCTCGGCGATCGATCCGTGCGGTTCGTCGGACGGGCCGAGGTGCAGGAGCAGCCGATCCTTCGCCTGCGCGAAGCGCGCTACGTCTCCGATCCCGCGCGCCGATCCTGCGAGCGTCAGGCGCCGACCGGGGCTCGCGCGCGAGACGAACGCGACGACGCTCCTCGGCAGTCGCGGCGCGGCGTCGCGCGGCGCGCCCTTCCGGTCGCCCCGCGTGGGCCTGCGCAGAGGGCCTCCGTCCGGAGCGGACGTCCACTCGGTCGGTCGGCGGAGGGGATCCTTGTCGAGCATCCGCGCCACGAGCCCGGCGAGCCGAGGCGAGAGCTCGTCGAGCGAGGGCGGATCGTGCGCGAGCAGTCGCACGAGGCTCGCGTCGCGCGTGGGACCTTCGAAGGGCGACGCGCCGCGGACGCACGCGAAGAGGGTCGCACCCAGCGAGAACACGTCGCTCGACGCGAGCGCCGCGGGAGCCCCGACGACGCGCTCGGGCGCGGCGAACGGCGCCGTGAGCCGAGCGGGAAACGGGCTGCCGATCCGCGTCGCGCACTCGAGATCGACGAGCACCGGGCGACCGAGGTCGCCGCGCTCGAGCACGATGTTCGCCGGCTTCACGTCACCGTGCACCCACCCTGCACGCCACAGCCGCGCGAGCACCGAGAAGAGGCTTCGTCCCAGCACGGCCAGGGCTTCTTCGTCGAGCGCTCCTCGTCGGATCCTCGTCTCGAGCGTGGGACCTCGGAGCCGCTCGAGCACCAGCGTCGGCGCCGGCCTCGCGAGCACGTCCACGCAACGCACCACGCCGGGACCCTCGAGCGCCGCGAGGGCCTCGGCCTCGCGCTCGATCGTCGTCGTGCCGAGGCGCGCCGACTTGAGGACCACGCGGCGGCCCGTTCGCCCGTCTTCGGCGATCGCGAGCACGTGCGCGCTCGTCTCTTCGAACGACCGAGCACGGAGGAATCGCTTGCTTCGAGCGGAGGCAGCCATGGCCGTCGTGACCGGCGCATCCTACCGCTTCGATCCCGCTGAGGGAGAACGTTCGACCGCTCAAGCGCTCGGCCCGACGCGCGTCATTGGATCGGCGCGCTCAGGAACTTGAGGACGCTCGCCTCGTGATAGACAACGACGAGCTCGTCGGCGCCGGCGGCGACGTCGAGCTGCGTGCCTCCGAGCTTGACGGAGCAGTCGTTCGCCGACTGCAGGTCGTAGACGCCGAGCTCGAACGTGCCCGCGGGCACGTGCCAGGGATCGGGCGTCGCGAGCGAGCCCGTGATGAGGCACGTCGGCGGCGCCACGGCGAAGGCGCGCACCACGCCGCCGGGCAGGTCGTCGATGCGCGCGGCGATGTGCAGCGTCGCTTGCGTGGGATCGTTCGCGGGCAGCGACGACTCGTCGAGCGTCTCGTAGGAGAGGACGGTCATGCTCGAGTCTCGCGTGAGGACGAGCGTCGCGCGCTCCCCCGCCGCGTGCAGATCGCTCACCTGGATGAGCCCGCGATCGGGCCCCATCGAGGCGTTGATCTGCCAGAACGCGGTGGTGTCGGGCATGACGCCCGTCGGCAGCAGCACGAACGTCGGGTTCGTCGTGAACGGATCGAGCGGCGCGTCGAAGTAGTCGGAGATGGCGCCGTAGGCGATGCCGGTCTTCACGTCGAGCGGCTTCTTGGTCGTGTCCGCTCCCCACGCGTCGAACGTCAGCCCCGGCACGAGGTTCACGATGCGCACCTTCGCCGCGGGACCGAGGACCCCCGAGCCTCCACCGGTCGTCGTCGTGGTCGTCGCGCCGTGGGCCGCGCTGGTGGGGCCCGTCGCGGAGGTCGAGCCGCCGCTGCCGTCCGTCCCGCCGTTGCCGCAACCGAAGATCGAGAGGGCCCCCAAGAGCAAGAGTGCGTGTCGCATGAGGCGCCGTTTTGCACCCCGCGTGCCGGCCGACGGATCCACGAACGCCGAGGAATCATGCATGTTTGTGGGCGCCTCGGCCGCGTTTGCGCTCGAAGCGCATGCACTTCGTCGCGCTCGAAGCGCAACGCGGGAATACCCCTCGCGGCTTCGAGGTTCCTCGCGCGATGAAAGCCGCCGCTCTCGCCCCGCTCGTCTGCGTGCTCTGCGCGGCGGCTTGGGCGTTCGCCGGCGATCGTCCGCAGCCGGTCGTCGTGAGCGCGCTCGGGCCGAAGGGCGTGGAGCTGCGCGTCGCCACGGGCAACGTCCTTCCGTGCACGTCCTCCTCGAACACGCTGCTCTACGCCGGGCCGCTCGCCGCCGGCCAAGAGCTCCGCCTCGAGACGCCCGCGGATTGCATCTGCGTCGAGCACACGTTCGACGACTTCCCCGACAAGAACTGGTCGGCTCCCGAGACCGTGTGTCGTCCCGTCGTGTGCACCGGCGCCGGCCGGACCCGCGCTTGCCGACCCGCCGCCGATGCGACGATCCGCGTGTCGGTCGCGTCGAACGGCTGAGGGAGGCCGGCCTTCGCCCTCGTGCACCGCTCGGCGGGCTCCCCGCGCGCCCTGTCGTGCCTCGCCCGCGCTGTGTAAAACGCGGCGATGGCCTCCCTGGCGAAGCTCGCGCCCCTCCTCGCGCTCCTTCTTGGCCGGCTCGTGCAGGTGCGGCGCCGC
>CAYYKK010000009.1:0-56424 GCA_964467935.1 uncultured Polyangiaceae bacterium | reverse complement strand
ATGCCGCTGAAGGTCAGCGTCAGCGGTGCCCAGGCGCCGTCATCGCTGCCGCTGGGGGCGGGTTCGCCTACTACGAGCACCTCGAGAAGCAGGATGGCGAGAAGCGCGAGCAGCTGTTCGCCGACTTGAGCGCGTGCCTGATGGGAAAGGTCGTCACGAGCGACGCCGACGCGCTCGCGGACTACGCCGCGCAAGAGGCTTGGACGATGCATCGCCCGCCCGAGATGCGCGGCAAGGCGCAGGGTGGGCCGTGGCCCGACCGTTGCGGCGGACGCGTCCACGCGATGATCGACGCCGCGCGCGACTCGGCTTTCCTCGACAAGGACACGAAGGTCGCGCAGCTCGATGCGTTCGGCATCCTCGCGAAGGATCTCGACGCCCAAGAGAAGCAGAGGACGCCCTGCGCCGGCGACGTGGCTTCCCTCTGGCGACAGGCGAACGAGCAGCACTGGTCGATGGCGAGCTCGTCGACCGTCGCAGGGCCGCAGCGTCCTTCGGTGATGGCGGGCGGAGCCGAGGCGCCGTTCGCCTCTCTCTTGCCGCTCGAGGGCGGACCCGAGTGGGCGTTCCTCACCGAGCCGAAGGACAAAGGGCCGCTCGGCTTCTGCTCCCTCACCGCGACCGGCCTCAAGTGCGTCGAGCTGAAGGGCGAGGGCCACGTCAGCGTCGCCGGCCCGTGGGAGAGCCCCTCCTTCATCCCGCTCCTCGAGGGCGGCGAGCTCGTCCTGCTGCACGACGGCGCCCGCGAGCTCACCGGGATCAAGGGCGCCGCGCGTGACGCGTACGTCGACGGCGGCGGCACGATCTACGCGCTCTCCTACGACTCCGAGGTTCAGCTGAGCATCAAGGCGCTGGGCAAGAAGGCTCGCCAGCGATCGCTCTCGGAGTCGTTCTCGGGCTTCGACGTGCTCCCGGAGGGCGCGGCCGATCGCGCTCGTCTCGTCGGACGGAGCTTGCTCGTGGCGAGCGACGGCGGCGTCTTCCTGATGCCCATCGACGACAAGGGCGCGGTCGGCACGCCTCGCCGCATCGAAGGCGCGCGCGGCAACGTCGGCTCGGTGTGTCGCAGCGGACCCTCGATCGTCGTCCGGCTCACGACGGGCACGGTGCTCTTCCTCGACGACCAAGGCGACGCGAAGACGCTCTCCGCCCAAGGCTCGGTCACCTGCGGCAAGAGCGGCGAGGTCTGGGTCGGGGCTCAGCTCTGCCGAGCGACGGGATGCCACGATCCGCTCCCCGCCTCCATCCGCGAGCGCCTGCACGAGTCGGCGGCCGTCGGGCTCGTCGGCGACGAGGTCGTCACGGCGTGGCTCGTGTCCGCGGGGCGCGGCATGCTCGCGCGCGTCGCGCCCGACGGCGACGCGTCCGACACGCCCGACGTCGTGATCGCGCCGAAGACCGACGTCGAGCCGCATCAGCGGGTCGCGATCTTCGGAGGGCCCACCGCCGCGCTCGCGCTCGCGGAGACGAAGAGCGGCCTCATCGGCGCTCACATCACCGCGGACGGCAAGGTCGAGCCCATCCGGCTCGACCCGAAGTGACGCAGCGCTCGTTCGGCCTCAGGGCAGGCGGCAGACCATGACCGAGGAGCCGGCGATGCCGTCCTCGTTTCCGCACGTCCACGTCGCGCCGAAGTCCGTGCAATCGGACGCCGCGCCGCAGGCGGGCGCGCACACGCCGCCGCCCGACTTGATGCAGGTGCCACCGGCGGGGCAGTCGCCGTCCGAGGCGCAGGGCACGGTGCACATGCCGGCGCCGAAGTCGCCGGTCTTGAGGCAGCTCTTCACGCAATCGCTGTCGTGCGTGCATGGCGCGCCGACCTGGGTGCTGTCGGGTCCAGCGCCCCCATTGCAGGCGACGAGCGCGACGACCCAGGCCACCGACGCGACCAAAGCGGAGATTTTCATGGGCGGCAGGTTACGAAAGCCGAGCGCTTCCGTCCATCGACCTTTCTCGCCGCCGTCCTCGAGCACGACGTAGGCGCTCCGCGCGCGACGCACGAGCCGTGGAGGCCGCAACTGAGGCCCGCCCACCTCAACGCACGCCGCGCCTGCCGCGTCGCGAACACGCGATTCGCTCGCGACGCGACGGACGTCCAATGGCCCTGATCCTGCACAGGGGCGACGCCAGACGGCGCTGAGCCGTCTCAGGAGGACCGAATGCAGGCCCGTTGCTTTCTTCGTCGCTCGGCCGCCGCGTTGGCGCTGATCGCGCCCGTCGCTTTGATCTCTTCGCTCGTCTCGCCCCGAGAGGCTTCCGCGCAGACCGCGCAGCCTCAGAGCGTCGATCTGCCGAAGCTGAACCCCTCCGCGCCCGGCGATCGGTTCTTCGGCGTCCCGTCACCCTTCGCCGCAGGCAAGGCGACGATCCACGCGGGCGCCCTCCTCGACTACGCGCACAGCCCGCTCATCCTGGTCGACGGCACGGGGAAGAGGGTCGGTGGGATCATCGATCACCAGATGTTTTTGCATCTTGGTGTCAACATTGCGCTCTTTCATCGACTCGCCCTCAACGTCGACATGCCCTTCGCCCTCCTCAATCGGGGCGACGGCGTCGTGACGGGCGGCTCGAGCCGCTTCACCTCGCCGAACCAGGCCGCCATCGGCGATCTCCGCCTCGGCGCGCGAATTCGGCTCTTCGGCGAATACCACGACCCCTTCCAGATCGGCATCGGCGGCTACCTCTGGGCGCCGACCGGCACCCGCGACGCGTTCGTCACCGACGGGAAGGTGCGCGGGCAGCCCCACCTGCTCCTCGGAGGGCGCGCCGATCGCTTCATCTGGAGCGCCATGCTCGGCCCCACGCTGCGGAGCTCGGTGCAGATCGCCAACGTCAAGTTGGGTCACCAATTCGATTGGGGCGCCGGCGTCGGCCTCCTGCTGGGCGCGAACCGTCAATTCCAGATCGGCGTCGAGACGTCCGGTGGAGTGACGCTGACCGAGCCCGCGAAGCGATCGACGAACGCCGAGCTCCTGCTCGGCGCCAAGTATCGGGTGGTCTCTCCCCTCGAGCTCGGCTTGGCGGTGGGCCCAGGGCTCACGAACGGCGTCGGCACGCCGGACGTGCGAGCGGTCTTCGGGATCCAATACACGCCCGAGGTCGCGGCGCCCGCGGCCGATCGCGACGGGGATCGAATCCCGGACGCTTCGGACGCGTGCCCGGACGTCCGCGGCGTCGCGAGCGACGATCCCAAGAAGAATGGCTGCCCTCCGCCGACCGATCGGGATGGAGACGGCATCCTCGACGGAGCGGACGCCTGCGTCGACGTGCCCGGCAAGCCGAGCGCCGACCCCAAGAAGAACGGCTGTCCCGTCGCGGACTCCGACGAGGACGGGATCGTCGACGACCTCGACGCGTGCCCCGACGTGCGCGGCGTTCCGAGCGACGATCCGAAGGAGAACGGCTGCCCCGCGCCCTCCGACAAGGACGGCGACGGCGTCGTGGACGAGCTCGACGCGTGCCCGGATCTCCCCGGCGTCGCGACGAACGACCCCAAGACGAACGGCTGCCCCCCCGACTCCGACGGCGACGGGTTCAGAGACGACCAAGACGCGTGTCCACACGAGAAGGGCGTCGACGATCCCGATCCGACGAAGCGCGGCTGCCCGAAGAGCGTCCGCGTCACGGACAAGGAGATCATCATCCTCGAACAGGTCCAGTTCGACACCGGGAAGGCGACCATCAAGAAGGTCAGCGATCCGCTGCTCGACGCGGTCGCGGGCGTCCTGAAAGAGCACCCGGAGATCGCCAAGATCGAGGTGCAGGGGCACACCGACGATCGGGGAGCCAAGGCGCTCAATCAGCGGCTCTCTCAAGATCGCGCCGCTGCCGTGGTGAAGGCCATGGAGAAGCGCGGGATCGACGGCGCGAGATTGGTCGCGAAGGGCTATGGCCCCGACGTGCCCATCGCCGCCAACGACACCGACGCCGGGCGCTCCAAGAACCGCCGCGTGCAGTTCGTCGTCCTCGAGAAGAAAGAGAAGGCAGCACGATGAGACACGTCCTCACCCCGTCCGTGGCCTTGATGGCGCTGCTCTGTCCGTCGATGGCGCGCGTCGCGGAAGCCAGCCCCGCGCTTCGCCTCCAGGTGAATCAGCACGGCGACTTCATTCAAATAGGCAATACGCTCGGCTTGGAATGCGCAGCCGGGACCCCCGCGCCGGTCGTCGGAACGATCGCGAGCGGCGCGTGCAATCAGAGCGTCGCCAACGTGAACGACTCGTCCCCCGACGTGTATTGGGCGGCCGACGACCCCACCGACGGCCTCGCATTGGCGAGCGCCGCGACGACCGCCGCGGAGGCGCGGAGCACCGCCGTCTTGACGCTACCGCCCGGCGCGACCGTCACCCAGGCGTTCCTCTATTGGGGAGCCGAGGGGACCCTCGCGATGCCCGACACGGCCGTCACGGTCGACCGGCCCGGGATCAACGGGTTCTCGCAGGGCGTCACTGCGCTGCAATCGTTCTCGGCCGGGACGAACGTCTACCAATCGGTCGCCGACGTGACCGCGCTGGTCCAGCAGCGGGGCAGCGGCGCGTACCGCCTGTCCGGGATCGACGTCGCGCCGTTCGTCGGCGTCACCGACGACGGTGCATTCGGCGGATGGTCGATGGTCGTCTTCTACGCCGATCCGTCCGAGCCCCTCCGCAATCTGGCCATCTTCGACGGGCTCGACGCGGTCTCCAACGGGAACAACCAGGTCGCGACCCTGAGCGGCTTCATGGTCCCCAACGCCGGTTTCGACGGGAAGCTGGGCGTCATCGCCTACGAGGGGGACAATCAGATCGCGGGCGATCAGCTGTTCTTCGATGGAGGGGCGCCGCTGACCGACGCCCAGAACCCCGCGGGGAACTTCTTCAATGGAACGCGCTCCCGCCTCGGCGCGGCCGTGAGCGTGGCCGGCGACCTGCCCCAGCTGACCGGCGGGCCGCAGAGCATGAGCGGGATCGACCTCGACGTCGTCGACATCACGGGCAAGCTCACCGCGGGGGACACCACGGCGACGGTCCGGGCCACGACCTCGGGAGACGTGTATTACCTGGGGGCGTTCATCACCTCGATCTCGACCTTCCGACCGGACTTCACGACATCGACGAAGACGGCGGTCGACGAGAACGGCGGGGGCGTCCTCCCGGGAGACGTCGTCGACTACCAGATCACCGTGACGAACACGGGCAACGACGCGGCCGTCGGCACGATCTTGACCGACGTCCTGCCCGTCGGCGTCACGCTCGTTCCTGGCTCGATCACCATCGCGAGCGGACCGAACGCCGGGGCGAAGACCGACATGATCGGCGACGATCAAGGGGAGCTCGACCCCGTGTCGCGCACCCTCACCGTGCGGCTCGGCCTCGGCGCGAACGCGACGCAGGGCGGGACGCTCGGCCTCGGAGAGAGCTCGAGCGTCGCATTCAAGGTGACCATCGACGCCGGCGCCCTCGGCGGCATTTCGAACCAGGCGATGATCACCGCCGGTGGGCTGCTCGGGGCACCGCCGGAGGCGACGCCGACCGACGGCAACGGCGCCGCGCCGGGGAACCCGCCGACGACGTTCGTCGTCGACCAATGCGAGCAGAGCACCGACTGCAGCCCTCCGTCGTCGGTGTGCTCGACGAGCGTCTCGCCGCACGTCTGCGTCGGCTGCGTCACCGATTCGGACTGCGGAGGACCCGAGAGCGGCAGGGTCTGCGACGCGGCGACGACGGCGTGCGTCGACGGCTGCCGGGGGACCTCGGGCAATGGTTGTGCGCCCGGCTTCCATTGCTCGTCTCCCGACGCGACCATCGGTCGATGCATCTCGGACGCCGCGACCGCGAGCAGCTCGCAGAGCGGCACGGGCGGGGCGTCGGGCGCGACGACGTCGAGCGGCTCGGCGGCCGGGGGCGGCGGCTCGGGCGCCGCTGGCGGAGGATCGGCGAGCGCGACGACGACCGGGGCGGGGACCGGTGGCGCCGCCTCGGACGGACTGTACGCGGAGGGCGCCGGAGCGTCCTGCGCCGCGAGTCCGACCGGGGATCGCAGCGGGCCGACGGCCTGGGTCGTGGCCCTGGCCGTCGCGCTGGCGAGCCGACGGAGACGACCCCGCTGACGCCCTGGTCGGGGCGGGAGGGGGCGCGCCGCTCAATCGGCGGTGGGCTCCCTCTCTCCGTCGAAGAGCAGCGCGCCGACCGCGCCGCCGATGGCGCCGCCGAGCAGCGGCGCCATCCAGAAGAGCCAGAGCTGGGCGAGCGCGTCCCCTCCGACGAAGACGGCCGGCCCCAACGAGCGGGCCGGATTGACGCTCAGGTTCGTGATCGGAATGCCGATCAGATGAATCAACGTCAATGCGAGCCCAATCGCGAGGCCGGCGAAGGCGCCCTGCGCCTTTCGTGACGTGACCCCGAGGATCACGATCAGAAAGAGACAGGTCAGCAGCGTCTCCGCGGTGAAGGCGGAGATCGACGAATAGTGGCCCGGGGAGAGGGCGCCATAGCCGTTGGCCGCGAGCCGTCCGTGGGCAGGATCGTACCCGTCGGGTCCGCCGCGGGCGATGGTCAGCAGGGCGCCCGCAGCCAAGACGGCGCCGCCACACTGTGCGGCGACGTAGCCTGGGACGTCTCGCCACGCGAATCGACCGGCCGTCGCCAGGCCGACCGTGACCGCCGGGTTGAAGTGGGCTCCCGAGAGCGGGCCGAACGCATAGGCACCGACGACCACCGTGAGGCCGAACGCGAGCGCGACGCCGAGGAGGCCGACGCCGACCGCGGGAAACGCTGCAGAGAAGACCGCCGTGCCGCAGCCGCCGAAGACGAGAATGAAGGTACCGAGAAGCTCAGCGATGTGTTTGCGCATGCACGCCTGCGGAGCAGGCGACATGCCATTCGAATGGGTGCGATCGCGCGCCCTCCGTGAAGCGCGACGCGCCTCGATCGAGGGCTCGACGCCTCGCGTCCGAGGCGCGAATGCCTCGGTCAGCCGTGACGAGGTCGACGGAGCAGCGCGGCGAGCTTCTTCAACAACGCGTCCGGCCCGACCGGTCGCAGCAGCACCGCCGCGGCGCCCGCCCCGATCAACCGTGAGAGCGCCGGGACCGACGTCGACGCCACGCACACGATGGTGGGAGCGGCGTCGACGGCGCGGAGGAGCGCGGCTTCGGCGTCCTCCACGCTCGCGGCGAAGAGGACCACGGCATCCGTCGTCGCGCGCGCGGCGCTCTCCTCGAGGACGACCTCGTACCCGTGCGCCTGGAGCGCCGTCGTGAGCGGGTCCGACGTCTCGCCGTCCGCGCCCACGATCCTCACGGTCCCGCGCGCGGGCTCTTGGGCCGCGTCTGGCCGGGCGGGCCACGAAGACGCGCGTCGGAAGCGGGGCTCGCCGAGGGCATTGGAGCGGTCGGGGAGGAGCTCTGCGGCGCGCACCGGATCCATGGCCGTGACGAGGCGCTCGCGCGCGACGCGGGCCGACGAAGGACGCCGCTCCGGGGTCTTCGCGAGGAGCTCCAGGCGGAGCTGTTCCAAGAGCGGAGGGACCGGCTCTGCGGTCGCCGGTCGCGACAGCGCGGGGGGCGGCGTGAAGAGATGCTTCGCGATGAGATCGACCGCGGCGTCGGCCGAGAATGGCGGCCTCTTCTGCAAGAGCTCGGTCAGGATGCAGCCGACCGAATAGAGGTCCGCGCTCGGCCCCACGCGCAGCGAGCGGCATTGCTCCGGGCTCATGTAGTTCGGCGTTCCGGCGAGCGTGCCGGTGACCGTGAGGGGCTGCTCGTCCCGTGGATCATCGACGTGGGCCAGCCCGAAATCGACGACCTTCACCGCGCGTCGGCCCGCGACCTCCTCCGTGAGGAAGATGTTGTCGGGCTTCAGGTCGCGATGGACGACGCCGATCGCGTGGACGGCCTCGAGCGCCTCGAGGATCTGCTCCACGATCGTCGCGACGTCGGCGAGCGGGGGCAGCGAGGGTGAGCCGTCGATTCGCTGGCTCAACGTCTCGCCGCGCAGGAGCTCCATGACGAGCAGCTGGGTCTCGCCCTCGCGCCCATAGTCCAAGATGCGCACGACGTTGGGGTGGGAGAGCAGGCTGAGGGCGTGCGCTTCGTGCGCGAACCGACGCCCCTCCTCGGGGTTCCGAGCGAGGAAGGCGTGGATGGTCTTCACCGCGACCTCGATCCCGAGACCCATGTGTCGCGCGAGCCAGACCTCTCCCATTCCACCGCGGCCCAAGCTCCGGAGCAGCTGATAGCGGCCGAGCAGCACGCGACCGAGGAGGCTCCCCGTCGACGGCGCCTCCGGCTCGTCGGGTGCGGCCTCGCCCTCGAGCGCCTTCGGGCGCGGCGCCAAGCGCGTGGCGCGCTCGTCCTTTCTCGTCGTCACGGCTCGCCTCTCACGCCGATGGCGAGCATGCCCGACATGCCCGCCGCGACCGCGCCCGTCGACGCGTAAATGGGCGCGATGCGGGCCGACGCGGCGCCGAAGAGGACGTGGCCGCCCTCGACGCCGAGCGAGACGCCGCCCGCGGGCTTCGTGTCGGATCCCACCTTGGCGCCGGAGACGTCCGCCTCCGCGAAGGGGCGCAGATACTCCCCGATTTGATAGGTCACGCCGGCCGCGAGCGAGGGGACATAGGGCCTCGTCTCGGGCCGAAACGAGAACGCGACGTCCGTCAACCACGACACGCGACCGGCGACGCCGCCCACGGCCAGCCCCGCCGCGCCCAGCACCGGCTGACTGCCTGCGCCCGCACCGAGGCGCCCGAACGGGGCGATCTCGAGTCGCGCACCGGACACGCGGAGGACGCGCACGCGCGCTCCGAGCCAAGCGCTCTCGTGGCTCGCCTTCGACGTGGTGGTGTCGTTCGTGAAGAGCGCTCCGTCGATGCCGACCGGGCCCAACGAGCCGCTCGCCTGAAAACGGCCTTGCACGTTCGTCCGCCCCCGCGCGAACGGACGCTCGAGCGAGAAGCTGCTCGACGCGGCGTTCGTGGCGGTCGGAGACGACCACTCCGCGCCAAAAGGGTTCGGCGCGAAGGGCGCCGCGACGACGCCGATCCGAGGGGGAGCGTCCTCGCGACGTGGCGCTCGTCGCTTCGCGTCGGCGGTCGGCGAAGGTTCGAACCCGTCGCGCCCTCCGAGCGACGCGCCGAAGCCGTCGACGACCTCGATGTGAACGACGTCCTGCCGGTGCGGGACGCTCGCGATGAATCCCCCGCGCGTCGCAGGATCGCGGGCGAGGGACAGCTGCTCTGCCTCCTCCGAGCCGGCCCTCCGAATGCGGAGTGAGGGCGCGACGGCCTCGAGCCCTTCCGCGTCGAGCTGCCGGAGCTCGACCTTCACGAGCCCCGATCCGTCCGCCTGGCCGCGCGCATCGATGACCGCCTCCGGGAGGCGGTAATGCAGCGCCAGCGTCGTCTCGGCGCCCGCGCTCCGCAGCGTCACGGTCGCGGGGCGCAGCTGCGAGAGATCGATCCGGTCGGGGCTCGGCACGAAGGGCCCGTGATCGATCGCCACCTGCGTGTCCGGCGGGGATCTCAATGCGAGCGGTGAATAGGGGCTCAGCGTGAGGCCGTCCTCGGAGAGGGAGATGCCGGGCGCGGACACGGTCTCGACGACGCTCGTCTCCCTCGGAACGGAGGCGATGCCGAGGAAGTCCTCGCCGTCGATCGCGCGCACGCGCAGGAAGTATCGGCCGACGCCGAGACCGACCGCCCGGAAAGCGAGGGTGTCGCTCGGCACCTCCTGTCGCGTGACGAGCGCATCGAACGCGGCGTCGGTCGCGAGCTCGACCCGATACGCCTTGGCGTTCGGGACCGGCTTCCACGCCGCCTCGAGCTGCGCCGCGCCGCTCGTCGCGAAGAGCACGCCGCTCGGCGCGTCCTTCCATTCGGGCGCAGCCGGCAACGGGCGCGGCGGGATGGGCGCGCTCTTGCCGACGAAGCGCGTCCCGAAGCTCGACGGCACGTCGACCGCCTTGCCGCCGTTGGTCACACGCGCTTTGCCGTCGAACACGGCGACCGTCGTTCGCTCGCCCTTCCTCTGGACCACGGTGTCTTTGGAGGCGGCGCTGATGCGGCCGCCGCCAGGCACGGAGACCTCCGCGGAGTCGCCGCGCAGGGCCGAGAGCGCCGCGCGGATCTCGCCGGCGTCGACCTCGACGGCCGGTGGAATGGCGCGCGAGACCGCCGACTGGCTCGCCGTGCCGAAGATGACCACCAGCGTGTTCTCGGAGAGGAACACGCGCGTTCGATCGACGAAATGGATGCTCGCGCTCGCCTTGTCCATCGTATTGACGTTGGAGTTCGTCGACAGCGCCATGCCCGGCGCCGCGTCTCCCCACGACGCGCCCGGCGGCTTGGCTCGCACCGCGGGCACCATCGAGGTCAGGACGGCGGACGGAACGGTGGTGACCTTGGCTGGCATCACGAGGGTCGTGCCTGGTTTGAGCGGCGCGCCGCGCGTGCAGGCGATGCGATTGTAGCGCATCGCCAAATGGGCCTGGTGTGCGTCGCCATAGAGCGCCTTGGCGATGTCCTCGCACGTCTCTCCCTTTTGCACGTCCCATTGCAAGACCGCCTCGGGAAAGCCCGGCGTCGGCTCGTCGGCGCGGGCGGTCACCGCGGCGGCGAGCATCGGGAGGGCGGACACGAGGGCGAGCAGCGGTCGGGCGCGCATGGTCATGTCTCCAGCTCGTAGACGTGGATCTCTTCGGAGCGCCCCACGAGCTTCTTCGGTCCGAGGTCGCGGAGCGCGAAGTCCTCGCCCGCCAGCGCGGCGGTGTTCGCGCCCACGAGAACCTGGTTGGGACGCGCGATCGACTCGAGGCGCGCCGCGACGTTCACGGTGTCGCCGATCGCCGTGTACTCCATTCGCTTGCCCGACCCGATGTTGCCGACGATCGCCGAGCCGCTGTTGACGCCGATGGCGAGCCGAATCTCGACGCCGTGCTCCTGTCTCCAGATCTCCGCCGCCGTCTCGACGAATCGCAGCATGTCTCCGGCCGCGCGGAGCGCTCGCGACGCGTGATCCGGGTGCGCGACCGGGGCGCCCCAGACCGCCATGACGGAGTCGCCGAGGAACTTGTCGACGAGCCCCTCGTGCTTGAAGACCACCTCGGTGAGGAGCGTGAAGAGATCGTTGAGAATGGCGACGGCGCGCTCCGGCGGCTGCTTCTCGGCGAGGGGCGTGAAGGCCACGACGTCCGCGAAGAGCACGGTGATCTCGACTCGCCGCCCGCCGAGCTCGAGCGAGTGCTCACCCTTCACGATCGCGTCCACGAGCTCGGGCGACATGAAGCGCGACAGGTCGGCGCGCGTCCTCGTCTCACGCTCGATCTCGCGCTCTTGTCGATCGAGGTCGGCGGCCATGCGCACCATCGCCTGATCGAGCTCGCCGATCTCGTCGGCCCCGCGCGTGGCGGGCCTCACCGACGCATACTCCCGCCGGCCGATTCGATTCGCCTGTGCGACGAGCGCGAGGATCGGCCTGGTCACGGCGCGCGACGACCACAGCGCCAAGAGCAGGCCCGCGAGCACGGCCCCGCCACCCACGAGGAAGAAGAGCCTCCGCGTCGCCTCGAGCCGCGCGTAGACGATGCGGTGGGGCTGCTCGATCGCCACGAGCCAGCCGAGGGTCCGGCCTTCGTCGTAATGCCCCACCGAGAGGAGCGTGAGCGCGGCCACCTCCTTCGTCGTCGGATCCACGAAATCCTGCTGCAGCTCCACGCGCGCGACCCGGGGGTCCGAGCTGAAGCCCTGGAAGAGGGGCAATGCGCGTCCGTCGGCGCCGGCCGCGACGCCGCGGGCCCCGACCGCCGCGATGACGCGCTTGTCGCCGTCGACGAGGAGAATGTTCGACTGCGTGCTGGCGTCGAGCCCGCGGGCCTCGGCGAGGGTCTCGAGATCGAGCTGCAGCCCCTGCAGATAGAGCGGAACCGTGAGGTACCCCTTCGGCTTCTCGGCGCCCTCGTCGTGCCGAGGCACCGAGACGACGACGACGCCCTTCTTCGGATCGAGCCATCGAAAGGCGACGCCGTCACGGTCGGCCGTCGCCCGGAGCTCGGGGGTGGATCGAGGCGCGAGCTCCTTGTCGGCATGGCCTTTCGCAATCACCGTGGAGAGGTCGCGGGACGGCACCTCGATCCGGGCGACGTCGATGGTCGGGCGCGTCGCGAGCACGGTCTCCATGGCGGCGAGGGCGACCTCGGCCTTCGCGGGCTCCGCGTCCGAGGCGCGGCCGACCGCGGCCGCCACCGTGCGCGCGTCCTCGAGGACCGCGTCGACGTGCGAGACGACGAGACCATTGATTTCGGAGGCGGCGACGAGCGATGCCCGCTGCTCGCTCGAGCGCACCGCCTCGCCATAACGCGGGAGGAAGAGGACGAGCGCCGCCGCGACGGGCGCCGCGGCGAGCACCGAAAAGAGAATGGCGGCCTTCGGAGCGATCCTCATCGACGAGGCTCTTCCGTCTCGATGGACCCGTCGGTCCAGGCGGCAGCGCCGCGCGGATCGCGCTTCAGAATGACGAGCTCGACGCGGCGGTTCTTCGCCCGACCCGCGTCGGTGTGCTCGTCGGTGATGGGTTGTCTCGAGCCGAAGCCGCGCGCGGTGAGCCTCCTCGCGTCGATTCCGTGCTGGGTGAGCCAGCGGACGACGGCGATCGCGCGCGCCCGAGACAGCTCGAGGTTCGCGCCCGGAGCGCCGACGTCGTCGGTGTGCCCGTCGACGGCGACGCGCACGATCGTGGGGTCGCTCTCCAGCGCGCCGCGGACGGCCTCGAGCACCGGATCGCTCTCTGGCAAGAGGTCCGCGCGACCCGTGGCGAATTGGACGTTGTGGAGGACGACGATCCGCTCGCTCTCGACGCGGACGGACTTCGAGCAGCCCCGCCGCGTCGGGTCCGCGTCGTCCTCGCCGCGCTCGAGCGGGCAAGCGTCGATGGCGTCCGGAAATCCGTCGCCGTCGGTGTCGAGCGGGCAGCCATTCTTCTCGACGGTCGGCTGGGGCACGCCGGCCACGAGCGGGCACGCATCGGAGCGATCCGGTACCCCGTCGCCATCGCGATCCGGCGCCGGCGCCGCGTGAGCGGGAGCGCGGGCGGGCGCCGGGTGCAGCGGGCCTCGCGCGGAGGCCGGTGTTTCACGCGACCGGTCCGACTTCCCGTCTGCCGCGCCTGCGCCTCGTGAATGGTGCACGAGATCGAACGAGATCCCGACGGACGAGTAGAGGCGAAACGCCGGCGTGCCTGGCGAGCGCGCGACGCCCGGGCCCCCCACGAGGGAGATCACCACGGGTCCGGCGTGGGCTCGGAGCGTCGCGAGCGGCTCGAACCGGATCGCGCTGCGCTGGAGATAGGGCGTCGGGTCTCCAATCTGCGTCGCGAGCACCGCCTCCGCGCCGACCTCGAGCCAGCGTATTCGCCCCGCCAAGGCCGCCTCGGCGCCCGCCTCGCTGCGCAGGAGATCGCCCGCGCGGGTCACGGAGGGATCGAAGGAGCGAAAGACACCGAACGCCCACTTCATCGGGCCGTAGTCGGACGAGAGCGTCACGCGCGGTGTGAAGCGTACGTTCCCTGTCCCCGCGTAGGCGCCCCGATCGCCGGTGGGCAAGTGGAAGGAGCCGGAGAGCGCGATGCTCGGGACGAACTGCTCTTGCTCGACGAGCTCGAGGCGCCCCGAGAGACGGAGATCCTGCAGAGCGGCGCTTCGGGGCACCGCGAAGGCCGCGGTCGTCGGCGTGGCGGCGTCACCGCTCTGATGCAATGTCGCAGGGAGATCGAGCTCGAGCATGCCGCGCTCGAGGAACGACAAGCTGACGAGCGCATGGCCGGCGACGTGGTGGCCCACGACCTCTCGGAGCGGGGCGCCGGTCCGATTGGCGACGACGAGGGGTGCGCGCGCATAGCCGACGCCCGCCGCGAATGCAGCGCGCAGCCACCCTCTCACCGCGGCGGAGGGGACGACGCTGAAATCGTCGCCGGCCGGCGCCGGCTCGAAGCGATCGAGCGCCGTCGATTCCTGGGCGCTCGCGTCGGTCGCCGCGAGCGCCACGGCGATCACGGCGACGGCGTGCCGCCACGGCAAGCGCGACGAGCGCTCAGCGTCCGGATTCGTCCGACGCGCCACGGTAACGCTCTTGCAGGAACGTCGCGACCTCGAGCCGGAGGCGATGCCAGGCTTGATTCCACTCTTCCTGTGGTATGGATCCATGAGAAAATCGCAGCGCCCGACACCGGAGAGCGAGAGACCGCGCGGTCCTGGCTGCGCGCATGTCCAGCATGGTCACCACCCTCTCCCTTCGGAACGCCCAATCTTCGAGCCAGCCTGCGAGTCGCTCGGGGCTGAAGCCGTCGGTTTGGGTGGTCCTCCTCCGAGCATCATCGGGCATCAGGTCGACCCCTGTCAGCAACGTACGTGCCCACGTCCGTCGGAGCGCCCGGATCCGCGACGACGGGGCGGGGTGAGGTCTGAAGCCCTCAACCCTGAGGCGGGCGCGCCTCGCTCGGACGATGGCGGTGTTCCCATGACAAAACGTGAGCTCTCCGGCGTGACCACGGTGCAAGAGTCGACGGGCGCGCTCGACGCTCCTCCCGCGCAAGCCTCGACGCGGCCCTCCGGCAAGGGGCCCGTCGCCTCGCCGCGAATCGAGGTCTTCGTCGATTTCGAGAATGGCCAAACGGCCGCGAGGAACTTCCTCCTCGACGGGGACGTGCTGCGCATCGGCTCGCACGAGTCGAATCAAATCGTCCTCTCGGATCCGCTCGTTTCACGATTGCATTGTCAGATCCGCAATCACCCGCTCGGCTGGCGGATCGTCGACACGGGCTCGCTCAATGGGACCCGTGTCGCGGGTGTCGCGGTGCGGGATGCGGACCTCACCCTGCCCGAGTGCAAGATCGAGCTCGGAAACAGCGTCCTTCGCGTCCGGACCATTTGCTCGGGCGGCGAGGCGGCGGCGGCGCCGCCCGCGTTCGGCAGCCTCTTCGGCGCGGCGCCGACCATGCGGCGCATGTTCGATCGGCTCGATCGCATCGCGAAGGCGGAGGGCATCGACGTGCTCGTCGAGGGCGAGAGCGGCACCGGCAAAGAGCTCATCGCGGCGGAGATCGTCCGGCGGAGCGCCCGCGCCGCGAAGCCCTTCGTCATCGTCGATTGCGGCGCCATTTCGCCGACGCTCGTCGAGAGCGAGCTCTTCGGACACGCCAAGGGCGCGTTCACCGGGGCCGATCGTGCTCGCGTGGGCGCCTTCGAGGCCGCCGAGGGGGGCACGGTCTTTCTCGACGAGATCGGCGAGCTCCCGCTCGAGATGCAGCCGAAGCTGCTGCGCGCATTGGCCAATCGCGAAGTGCGCAGGGTGGGTGAGAACCAAACGCGTCGCGTCGACGTGCGCGTGATCGCGGCGACCAACCGGCGGCTCGAAGCGGAGGTCAATGCGGGCCGATTCCGCGAAGATCTCTATTTCCGGCTCAGCGTCCTGCGCGTCGACGTGCCCCCGCTCCGCGAGCGGCTCGAGGATCTCCCGCTCTTGGTCGGATGTTTTCTCGAGCAGATGGGCGTGCCCGAGCGGCTCTCGCTCTTCACGAGCGAGGTCCTGCAGCAGATGCGGAGACACACCTGGCCGGGGAACGTGCGGGAGCTGCGCAACTACGTCGAGCGCTTCGTCGTCTTCGACGAGCACCTCTTGGAGCCCCCGTCGCGCTCCGAGACCTCTTCGCCGCCAGCCCCGCTGCGCTCTTCCGCGCCTCCGCCGGCGGACGATATCGATATCGACATACCCTTCCGACACGCGAAGGAGCGGGTCGTCGACGATTTCGAGAGACGCTTCTTGACCAAGCTCTTGGTCGCGACCCAAGGCAATGTGAGCAAAGCCGCCCGCAAGTCGAAGATCGATCGGATGTATCTGCATCGGCTCTTGCAGCGCTATGGCATTCGACGGAGCGCCCTCTTGGACGATTGAGCGCGAGCTGGCATGCGTCGTGCTCGAGCCGCGGGCATGAACCGCTCTCTCTTCTCGCTCCATTCGATTGGCTTCGTCGCGCTGTTCACCGTCCTCGCCTCGGGCTGCGGCTCCTCCTTTCCGCTGATGCCGGACGCCTCGGTCCCGTTCAGCCAAGGGGTGGTCGAGCCCTCGTTCAAAGACAACGGGAACGGCTCGATCGTCGTGAAGGTCAAGCACCTCGGTGATCCGGGGAAGATCGCGTCCGGCGCCAAGTCGTACGTCGTCTGGATCGTCCCCAACAAGGAGAACGCCGAGCCCCAGAACGTGGGCGCGTTGAAGGTCAACTCCGATCAGGAAGGCGAGCTGAACTTCTCGACGACGTTCCGAACCTTCTCGATCATGATCACGCCCGAGTCGGCGGTGGACGTCACGAAGCCCTCGGGCAACGCCGTCCTCAAGGGCAACGTGTCGGGCTGAGCCGCGCGGCTCGCGCCGACGTCCGCGGCGCGTCGGGGAGCGCCGGCTCCCCGGCCGGTGAGGCGCATCGAGGCCTCGAGGCCTCGCGCCGAGGTCTCTTCGCCTCACCCCGCGGATGAGCGTCGAGGGATGAACGGAAGAATGACGTTCGAGCAATACCTGGCCGACCTCCTCCTCGACGCGATCGCCGAGCTGCGAGACCAGCGGGCCGCGGTCTACACGTTCGCGTTCCGACACAACCAGCGCTCCGACACGCTCTCGGTCTGCGCCGACATCGAGTTCAACTCCCGGCGGCTCGTTCGCGACGGCAATCGGCGCAACGCGAGGCGATTCGCGGAGGCGCTGCGCGAGGGCGATCTGATGGAGGCCGCGCTGTGGCAGTCGAACCTCGGGCGCAACCTCGTGCTCGGGGCTTTTCGCTGGGTGGATCTCGCGGAGCGATCGCTCGGTCGCTTTCGCCTCGCGGCGAATCTCCATCTGGAGATGGCGCGCACGCTGCTCGCCTTCGAGGGCGAGATCGCGCGCCTCGCGCCGATCCGGAGCTCGCTCGTGCTCGTCTGTTCGACCCCCGACGACGAGGCCGGCCTCGTGTGGGCCGCGACCGGCGTCGCATAGCGAGGAGGGCGCTGGCACGAAGGGTGTAACGGAGCGAGGCGAGCGCCGTCGACAGTCGGCCCCCTTACCCACCTCGGTCGTCGGCGCTCACCTTCTTCGCCTCGGGCCACTCGCCACAGCGGGCCTCGGGCCGCCGCTACGATTGCGTCCGCGCGGCGATCGTACGATGCCTCCGTGATGCGTCCGCTCGCGTCGATGGTGCTCGTCCCGCTCGCTCTCTTCGGTTGCTCGTCGAGCGACACGGGAGGGGGCGGCGCGGGCGGGCACGCCGGCGGCGCCGGCAACGGGAGCGCGGCGGGCAGCCCGACGGGCGCCACGACCTCGGGCGGTGCCGGGGGCGGGGTCGTGTGCCCGTCGGTGCCGAGTGATCCGCTCCGAAGCCAGCGCGACGCGTGCGCCTTCGCGAAGGGCGCGACCGTCGCCGAGACGCTCGGCGTCACGCCCGAGAAGAGGGCCGCGATCCCCATCAAGCATCTCATCATCGTGATGCAAGAGAATCGCTCTTACGATCACTACTTCGGTGCGCTCTCGACCTCGGGGCAGCCCGACTCCGAGGCCATCCCGACGAGCTTCGCGAACCCGGACGCGAGCAACGCGATGGTGAAGCCGTACCACCTCGCTTCGACGTGCCTCGAGGCGGACCCGCCCCACCAGGGCGCCGCGATGCACGCCGGTTGGGACAACGGCATGATGGACGGCTTCATCCTGTCGGCGAAGACGGCGACCTCGAACGGGCACTACGTCATGGGCGGCTACGACGCGACGGATCTGCCCTTCTATTACTTCCTCGCGAACACGTTCGCGGTCTCCGATCGCTACTTCGGCGCCACGCTCGGTGGGACGTGGGCGAATCGGGACTACCTCTACGCGGGCACCTCGGACGGCGTCAGCGACACGAACCAGGCGACGATCAGCGTGCCGACGATCTACGACGCGCTCGACCAAGCGAACGTGAGCTGGGGCGTGTACTCGGACGGGACGCCGCGGCAGAACAGCCTCGGCTGGACGTCGACGCACAAGGGGTTCGCGAGCTTCGCCGCGTTCCTCTCCGCGCTCGGCGACGGCTCGCTCCCGTCGGTCGCGTTCGTCGATCCGGGGGCGGGTCAAGACGAGCATCCCCCGGCCGACGTCCAGCTCGGAGAGAAATGGGGCAAGCGCATCTACGACGCCGCGATCGCGAGCCCTCTCTGGGCGGACCTCGCGATCGTCTACACCTACGACGAGTCCGGGGGGCTCGCCGATCACGTTCCGCCGCCGAAGGCGTGCCTCGCGAGCCCCGACCAGACGGCGTTCGACAGGCTCGGCGTCCGCGTCCCGATGGTCGTCATCTCGCCGTGGGCGCGCCCGCACTACGTCTCGCACGCGGTGCACGAGCACAGCTCCACGTTGCGCCTCATCGAGCTTCTCTTCGACGTGCCGGCGCTGACCGGGCGCGACGCGAACTCCGACGCCCTCTTGGATCTGTTCGACTTCGACTGCGGACCTGCCCTGATGACGCCGCCGACCGCGCCGGCCGCCGGCACGGGTGGTTGTCCCTGAAGCGACCCCGTGCGGGCGCGTCTCGCCCCTCGCGCGCGTTGCGAGGCTGCAGCGTGCATCGTGCATGGTTGCAATCAGCCAGCGAGCGGACGCGCGACAAACAGCCGAATTGCCGCGTCTCTGTCGCTGGCACGGAGTCTGTATAGAGAGAATGCGAGCGCCCGCGACGGTTTCCCCCCCCCACCGTCGAACGGGCGCTCGCTATTTTGTCCGCTCGTGCTCGACGCGCATCGGGCCTGACCGAGCCGTCAGCGTCGATGCGTCGCGGGCGGAATCGTCCGCGCTCGATCAACGCCCGAGGTCGAGCGCGACGCTCGGGTGGATGAGCTCGCGGGGCAGCGGCGCGAGGCTCGATCGGACATCCTCGCCCGTTCGCCCGAGCGCCAAGGCGAGCGCGGCGTCGTCGCCCGCGATGGCGTCGCGGCCGATGGCGAGCCCGACGCGCGCGCCTCGCACGTCGAAGCTCCGGAGCCGTACGGTGTTGCCGTCGTCCACGCGCACGAGCAGGAGCCTTCCGCCCGCCACGACGAGGACGGGGCGCTTCGCGCTCGCGAGGAACCCGAGCGACCACGGCGTCGCGTGCAGCTCGAGCGACTTCAGGCGTGCGCCCCCGCCGGTCTCGAAGATCGACACGCGTCCGCTCCGCTCTCCCGCCGCGATGAGCGAGCCGTCGGGGGAGAACGCGACGCTCACGAACGCGCCCTCGTCGATCGCGTCGTGCTTGCCGGTCGTCGCGTCGAACACTGCGAGCGCCCGCTCGGACGCGACGGCGATCTTCTTCGCGTCCGGCGACCAAGCGATGCCGTAGGCGGGCTCGGGTACGTCGAGATCGAAATGGCGCTGGAGCACGCCTTCGGCGTAGATCTCCACCCCCGCGCGCCCCGCGACCGCGAGCGTTCCATCGCGCGAGAAGGCGAGGCTCGTCGGCGCGTCTCCCGGGCGAAGGATGCGCCTCGTCGGGACGAGCTGGCCGGTCATGCGCTGGATCGAGTGCCCGTCGACGCCGACGTAGTCGAGCTCCTTGCGGCGCGGATCCCAGGCCCCCTCGAACTGCGCGCTCCCATCCTCGCCCGCCATGCGCGCCTCGATCTTGCCGCTCGGGACGCCGACGACGACGCTCTCGCCGTAGCCCGTCGCGAAGAGGTGCTTGCCGTCGGGGCTCGGGATCGCTTCGTAGACGTGATCGAGCCCCGTCGCCGCGACGCTCGAGACCTTCCCCGTCGCGAGATCGTGGACGACGATCGTCGAGTCCCCCTCGTGCACGACGGCGAGCGAGCGCCCGTCGGCGAAGAGCGAGGCGGCGCGGACGTCGTCGGGAGCGCCGCGGCGCGAGCACGAGACGCGCGCGCCGTCCCAGATGTCGACGTCGGTGGCGTGCTCGTAGAGCACCGCGACGCGACCGCGCGTTCGATCGAGGACGATGCGCCGAATCGCCTTCTTGGTCTGGAGCGTCCCTTGGCGCGCGCCCGTCCGCGCATCGAAGGCCGCGATCTCGGTGCCGCTCACGGCCGCGACGACGCGCGCACCGTCGGTCGTCAAGCCGAAGAGCCACGCGCTCGCTCGCGGCGCGTCGATGCGCGTGAGCTCGTGGCCGTCGCGCGCGTCGAAGACCTCGACGCCGACGCCCTCGACGGCGGCGGCGATCACGCCGCCTCCCCAGGCGACGGAGACCACGCGGCCGGCCGTCGCGAGCTCGAGCTTCTTCTCCCCGGTCCCGACTCGGAAGACGCTCACGTGGTTGGCTTCGCTGAAAGCGACGGCGGCCTCGCGACCATCGGGAGAGAACGTGCCCTCCCTCGGCTGCGCGTGCTCGGCGTCGCCTCGCGAGAGGGTGCGACCGGTGTCGGTCTCGACGAAGTGCACGGCGCGCGGATCGAAGACGAGGAGCCTGTCGCCCGCTGGCGAGAGCCTGACGTCGGCGCCCGACCAGCCGGCATCGGTGATCAGCGCGCCGCTCTGCGAGTCGCGCACCGTCAGCGCGACGTCGTCTCGAACGACGAGGCGCGCGTCCGCGTCGAACCCGACGCCCCACACCTTGCGGTCGCGTGACGTCGTCGTCGCGAGCTCTTTGCCCGTCGCGAGATCGAGGACGACGGCGCGTCCGTCCTCGCCGCCGGACGCGAGCAGCGCGCCGTCGCCGGAGAAGGCGAGGCTCGTCACGTTCGCCTCGTGCGCGTCGAACGACGCCTGGACCTCGCCCGTCGCGGCGCTGAAGACGAGGACCGTCCCAGCGGCGTCGCCGGTCGCGACGAGCGATCCGTCGGGCGAGAAGGCGGCGTCGTAGACGGTCTTCGCGTGGCCGATCTGCAGCGCGAGCGCGACGGATCGCACCTCCACGCGGCTCGTCACTCGGGCGACGCCCGCGCGCGCCACCCCGCTCGGCCGGCTCGGTCCGCACGCGGCGAGGCAGAGCGCGAGCGCCACGCCGACGCTGGAGCGAGCGACCATGGTCCCTTCGTATCGTCGAGCCTCGCGGCCGTCGAGCCCTCGCCATCGTCGGGTCGGGCGCGCGTCGCGGCGCGCCGTCGAAGAAGCGCTATCTTGGGCGGTGTGACCACCTCGATGCCGCTGCTCGCGCACCTCGGTGATCTGGCGCAGCGACGCGCTGCCCTCGCGCGGCACCTCGCCGTCGTCGGCGCCGAACGCTTCGCCGAGCAGCTCGAGCCCCTCGTGTGGAGGGCGACACAGGGCCACGGCGATGGCCGCGAGACGGCGGTCGCGGTGGCGTCTTGGGTCGCGCACTCGCTCGACGCGGAGGGGCGCTCACCGCTCGTCGCGGTGGGCGAGGCGGCTCGCGCGCGAGGCCTCGAGCTCCTCGCGACGCTCGCCGTCGACGAGCCCGCAGAGAAGCGCCTCGGGCGCCGCGGACGACTCGCTGACGTCGGCGTGGCCCGCGCGCGCTCGCTCGTCCCCGGGCGAACGCGTCGTGATCCGGGCGAGCCCGTCGAGGCGTGGCGGGAGCGGACGGTGTGGACGGCGAGGCAACGTGGCTACCGCTTCGCCGGCGCGGCCTACCACGAGCTCGAGCGGTTCCGCATGCACCACGAGCCTTCCTTCGTCGCGCGCGTGCTCGACGCGCGCTGGGCGCGCTTGCGCGACGTCGTCGTCATCGCGTCGCGGCGCCCGACCACGCCGGCGATCGTGCTCGCCGTCGCCACGCGCGATCGCTGGCTCGCCGATGCGCGCGTCCAAGCGGCGCTCGTGACGAACCCCTTCGCGCCCGCGTCGCTCGTCAACGCGCTCTTGCCCGTCGCGAGCGAGGCCGACCTCGTCGATCTCGCGTCCGGCGGCGCGCACGCGCGCCGGCGCGCAGCCGCTCAGGTCCTCCTCGCGCGTGGGCGCAGCGCGTCCTCGTGACGTCGACCGGAGGCGAGATCAGGCGGTGCGACCGATCGAGTCGGGCTCGCTCCCCGCGAGCAATCGGTTCGTCGCGGCGGCGCGCACCTCGATGACGAACGTGCCGCTCGCCTTCGGCGGAGGTCGCACCGTCGGAGCCTCGCGAGGCAGGACCGTCTCGGCGAGCACCTCGAGATCCGTCAATTCGTTGGCGATCGTCAGCGCGTCGTCGTCCTCGGCGAGGGCGAGTGCGAACTCGAGCGCCCGGACCCTCGCGGCGAGGAAGTGGGCCCTGCGAAGGCGTGCGGGCTCGGAGTTCACGGGCATCACGGGGGCGAGGGCGATGAGCTCGGCCAAGGCCGAGGCGAGCTCGTGCGCTCGGATCGCGAGCGTGCGGAGAGGATCGACGGGCTGCATGCCGCTCGGTCCTGCACCGCGCGTACCAACCTCGACGCACGACGCGCGACGCGTCGGGCGCCATCCGCCTTCGCGAAGCCGCCCGGCGCGCGATGGAAGACCTCTTCATCGATCGCTCGATCCGCGCGCGGAGCCGCCCGGCGCTCGATCGAAGGCCTCTTCATAGAGCTTTTCTGATCCGCGCCCGCGTGGCGCGGAGCGAGGACCGCGCTACCCTCGCCCGCATGTCCTTCCGCCGATGGCCTCGTCAGTCTTCCTTCCTCCTCTCGATCGTCGCGGGCGCCTTCGCCGCGGGCGCCGCGCTCGCGGCGTGCAGCAGCGGAGGGAGCGGCACGGGGGGGACGGGCGGCGCCGGCTCGACCACCGTGGTGACGAGCGCGGTCGCAGGGCCGGACGGCGTCGCGACCGTCGGACCCGGGCCCGCGTCGACGGGCACCGGCTCGTTCTGTGGCGACGGCAACGTCGATCCCGGCGAGGAGTGCGACACGGCGGGCGCCTCGGCGACCTGCGACGCGGACTGCACGTTCCCCGTGTGCGGCGACGGCGTCTGGAACCCGCTCGCCGGTGAAGAGTGCGACGACGGCGACACGATGAACGGCGACGCGTGCGACGATCACTGCAAGCCGACGGTCTTCTCGATGACCGCGTCGCTCCCGGGGGTCGATCAGAGCAACCAACAAGCGCGCGTCATCGGCACCGGCAACAAGTTCCTCGTCGTGTACTCGCAGGCCGAGCTGACGGGCGATCGAACGCTCGAGCACCTCGCCTACGATCGGAAGGGCAAGGTCTCCGTCAACCCCACGGTCCTCGCGACGGGCGGCGTCTCGCTCCCCGCGCTGGCGGTCGACGGCGTCGGCGCAGGTCGCATCGCGTGGGGCGCGGCCGACGCGCTGTACGCCACGGCGTTCGCGAACGGCGGGGCGCTCGGCGTCGGCGAGGGACCGATCGCCTACACGCACTTCGCGCCCGGAAGCCTCGTCGCGCTCGACGGCGGCGGCTACTGCGTGATCTCGCTCGGCGGCGACACGCGCTGTCGCGGCAGCATCCAATGGGGCACCCCGAGCACCCTCGTCCCGTTCTCGAGCGGGGCCCCGTTCAAGGACGCGCTGCTCGCGCCTCACACCGGCGGCTTCGTGGCGCTCTATCGCGCCACGGACGACTCGCACGCCGCGATGCCCCTCGATGCGCAGGCGGCGAAGACCGGCGCCGCGAGCCTGCTCTCGGCCGCGTCGACCGGCGCGGGTCCCGTCGGATACGTCACGCACGCCGACGGCTCGGTCGCGGTCGTGGGCGTCGTCGGGAGCCCGTCGGTGAAGGCGGTCTACTACCCCTTCCTCGCCGACGGGACGCTCGACGCGGCGAACCAACACGATCTTCCGATCACCGACGCCGACGTGTCGATCGTCGGCGCCCCGAGCGGTCAGTTCGTCATGGCCTACCGCACGGTGCAGTCGACGCCGCCGACCTCCACGTGCCAGGTGTCACTGCAGCTCTACTCCAGCACGGGGACGGCCATGGGATCGCCGCGCGTCGTCGGCTCTCCGCCGACCGACGTGTGCGATCGATCGCCGCGCGTCGCGCGCAGTCAGTTCGGCGACGTCCTGGTCACGTGGCGACGCGAGGACACGACGAGCGTCCCCGCGCCGGCGAGCTACGAGGCGATCTTGATCCCGGGTCTCTTGCCGCCGTGATCGCGGCGATCAGCGCAAGCTGAGGGTCCCGAGGTAGTCGCGCTTGCCGAGGTGCACGCCGTTGTGACGCAGGATCGCGTAGGTGTGCGTGAGGTGGAAGTAGAAGTTCGGCACGGCGTGCTCGACGAAGTAGTCGGCGCCGGCCATCGTCTTGCCCTCCCATCGGGGCTGCGTGACGGTCCGCGTCGCGGCGCCTTCGAAGTCCTTCGCCTCGATCGTGTCGAGGAACGCGAGCGTCGCGGTGATGCGGGCGCGCAGCTCGTCGAGCGTCTTCTCGTCGTCGGCCATGCTCGGGGCCGTCTTGCCCGTGAGGCGCGAGGCGGCGAGCTTCGGCGTGTCGCACGCGGTCTGCACCTGCCGCGAGAGCGGGAACTGATCGGGCGCGAGCCGAAAGCCGAGGAAGAGGTTCGGATCGAAGGACTTGGTCTTGGCGTGCTCCGCGGCGGCGACGAGCCAATGGTCGAGCTGGCGAAGCTGCTTCTTCATCTGGTGGAACAGGGCGTCGTACATGGCGCGGGATCCTACTCCAGAAAAAGAGAGCGGCACGGACGACGATCGCGCCGGCTCCTCCGTCGAGAGCTCGAGAAGCCGTGGCTCACCCCGACGAGGAGCGAGTAGCATCCGCCGATGCGGTTCCGCCCGTCTTGGATCCTCGCGGTGTCGCTCCTCGGCGCGTGCTCCGCGTCCCCGCCTCCGCCCCCGAACGAGGAGCCTCCGTCACCGAGCCCACCCGCGAGCGTCGCTGCGCTCCCAGTCCCGGAGGCCAGCGCGAGCTCGGCGGTCGCCGCCGCGAGCGCGCCCAGCGCCGGCCTCCCCGACCCATCCGCCTCCGCGTCCGCCTCCGCCCCTTCGCCAAGACCCTCGCCGCTCGCCGTCTCGCTCGCCGCGAACGGCACGTGGGCCGTGAACGGCAAGCCCCTCGCGGCGCACGACGATCTCCTCGTCGTCGTCCGCGCGATCGTGGCGCGGGATCCCACCGTCCACGCGGTGCTCGAGGCCGATCGCGAGGTGCGCGCCGGCGAAGTCGTCCACGCGATCGAGCTCCTCAAAGAGGGCGGGGTCTCGAACGTCGCCTTCGCCGTCGCCCCGCCGACCCCGAACGGAGCCCGTCCGAAGCCGTGACGCGACGGCTCGCGCGCTGAATCCATGCCGCGTTGGATCGCGATCGGCGCGGTCGTCGCCTTCGTCGTGGGAGTCGTCCTCGCGGCGCGCGCCTCCCGGAGGTTGCTCGTCGTCCGCGTGCGCGCCGGGCGCATCGTGTCGCTCCGTGGCCGCGCGCCTGGCGACCTCGTCCACGATTTCGAGGATCTCCTCGCCCGCGATCGGGCGAGCGGCACCGTCGTGATCGTCATCGAGCGCGGCGCCGCCCGCGTCGAGGCCTCGGGCTCCATCGACGCGTCGACGCGTCAGCGTCTCCGCAACGTCGTCGGTCGCTTCACGCTGCCGCGCCTGCGCGCCGCGCCGCGGGTGCGCTAGCGCGACGAACGCGAGATCGCGCCCCCTGAGACCCGTCGCGCGAGGAGGGACCGAGCCCTCGCCCGCCCACGCGCAGATCTACTCGGCGGCCACGCGGCTTTGGCGCGCGCCCTCGAGCATGAGACCTGCGATCGCGCCGAGCGCGTCGTGCCACGCTTGGTCGACGCGCGGGGTCCAGTCGGCGCCCGCGACCTCTTGCAGCGCGGCGAGCAGGCTCTCGCCGACCCAGCCGTACATCTCGTCGGTGACGCCGTACTCGACGTGCTTCGCGCCCATCGCGTGGAGCTGGCTCGTGAGCCACGCGCCGTCTTCCAGGTGATCCATCACCGCGACGAGGGCGCCGGTGAGCATCTTCTCCTGCACCTCCGGGCGATTGCGCGAGAAGAGCGACTTCACGGCCGGATAGCGCTCGAAGAGCACCTCGTAGAAGCGGTGTACGATGGCGCCGTTGCGCTCCACCACCCGCTGAAAGCTCTCCCGCAGCGCTTCGACGTCCAAGCCCATGACTCCTCCTTCTCGGCCGAGAGTCGGCCCGTGCCACGGACAAACGTCCCGGTCGGACCGGCCTTAAGGGGAGATGCGTCGAGGCCACGCATCGAACGGCATCGACGGGCCCCTCGAGACCGCGATGCCCTATCTTCGGGGCCATGGCGGAGCGTGTCGCGACGAAATCGAAGCGCCGAAGGCTCGCGCTCGTGATCGCCGCCAGCGCCGCCGTCGCGCTCTCGCTCGGGGAAGGTGCGTGGCTCCTCCACGAGCGCCATCGCGAGGCGGAGGTGGCGTCGAAGCGGTTCGACACGGCTCGCTCCGCGTTCGTCGACATGCTCCGCACGGATTTCGCGGCGACGGATCGAGCCGCCGAGGAGCTGGCCGAGAGCACCGCCTTGAACGAGGCGCTCGCGCAGAAGGACGCGACGCGGGCGCGGGCGCTCGCGAAGAGCTTCGGTGCGGCGCATCCACGGATGGAAGCCTGGATCCTCGACGCTCGAGGCGGGATCGTCGCTCCGACGCCGACGGACGAGCGGTTCGCGGCGTACGTGCTCCGCACCGCCGCCGAAGGACAGGCGTACCACGGGATGGAAACGCGAGGCTGTGGAGGCGACTGGGTGCCCGCGTACGCGGCGGCCTTGCCCCTACCGAACGGGAGCGTCGCCGTGTGCCTGCGCATCGACGGCGAATACGTCGCGCGAGGATCGAAGGTGGCGGGCGTCGATCTCGCGGTGCTCGGCGACGGGGAGCACTTCGGCTCGGTGGACGAGACCTTCTTCAAGAGCGACGGATTCGACCACGCTTCGTTTCTCGCCTGGTGGTCGACACCGCCCGACGCGGCGAAGCCGATCGTGGAGAAGATCTCTCACCGCACGCTCGCGATCACGGGCGAGCGACTCCGGGAGCTCGACGGGCTCATCGTGATCATGCAGATCGATCTCGGCGCCCCCGCGCGTTGAACACGGGAGGCGAGGGCCTCTGCGTCGCGCGGCGTAGGTCGGCGCGACGACCTCGATCTCGCGGTGTCAGAGGTAGGGGGCCATCTTCATCACCCACGCCGACGGGTGATTCACGAACTGCTCGACCCACTCGGGGTGCTCCTTCAACGCGCGGAGCGCCTCGGCTTGGGGCAGCGCGCGCTTCGCGATCTCGAGCGCGTGGTCCCGCCGCGCGCGCCACGCCTTCGGCGCTTCGCGCTCGAGCTTCGGGTGCGGCACCTTCTGGCCGAGGAGGATGCAGTCGAGCCCGTGGAGGCCGTAGAAGAAGACGTCCGCGAGCTCGCTGACGTTCGTCCTGATCGCGCGTGGCAGGAGCGAGAGCGGCCCGCACGCGCCGAAGAGATCGAGCGCGGTCTGGATGCCGGAGACGTCCGCCTCTTCGCGCGCCTCGCGCCAGAACGCCGAATCGACGCGTCGATTGAACTTGTAGTGGGCCGCGAGGAACCAACGCAGCCGATCCCAATCGCGCGCCGTCGATTCGTTCACGAAGCGCTTCATCACGTCGTTTTCGGGGCCCGTCGAAAAGGCCCGCACGAGCGACGTGATCGCTCGGGTGATCATCAAGAGCCCGGTCGACTCCAGCGGTTCCACGAAGGCGTACGCATTGCCGACGGCGTACACGTTGCCGACCCAGGTCTTGTCGTGACGCCCGGAGCGGAAGCGCACGACGCGCGGGCTCGAGAGGTCCGGCCAATGCCGCCGCGCCTCGGCGAGGGCCTCGTCGTCCGAGCAATGGCGGGACGAGTGCACGTAGCCGAGGTGATCGTCTTCGATCATCGGGATGTTCCAGCACCACCCGTGCTCCATCGTGCGCGCCGTCGTGTACGGCTTGAGCTTCCCGCCGTGCGGCGCGTTGAAGGTGACCGCCGTGTCCGTGAAGAGGCTCGAGGCGTAGCTCGTGAACGGCCGGCCGAGCTTGTCGCCGAGCAAGAACGATCGGAACCCGGAGCAGTCGACGTAGAGGTCGAACGAGAGGCTCTGCCCGTCCTCGGTGACGAGGTGCGCGATGCGCGGATCGCCCTCGGTCCCTTCGCTCAGGGGCGCGTCCACGATCTTGCGGTCCAAGTGCGCGACGCCGCGCGAGAGCGCGACCTTCGTCAGGTATTGGACGAGGCGGTGGTTGTCGAGGTGATACGCGAAGGCCAAGACCGGCAAGAGCGACTGCAGCTGCGGCCCATTCTTCACGATCGGCGTGAGATCGCGGGCCATCAGGATCGACTGGAGCGTGAAGGCGCTCACGTTGCCGGTCTCGCCCATCGAGCCGAGCATGCCGATGCCGTTCACCTCCCAGTCGAACGGCGCCTGGAACACGTAGTCGCCGGGCAGACCCCACTCGAAGCGGATGCCCTCCTTCCACGTGGGCTGCACCTCGCGCATGAACTCGTGCACGTCGAGCTTCAAGTAATGGTGCAGGAAGGCGACGAGGCTCGGCACGCTCGCCTCGCCTACGCCGATGATGGGGACGGTCTTCGACTCGATGACCGTGACCTCGACGAACGGGAGCTGCGCCCGGAGCGCGAGCGCGGTGAACCACCCCGCGGTGCCGCCCCCGAGGATCCCGATGCGGCGCACGCCCCCTTCGCCGGCGCCCTTCGCGCGATGCTCTTCGCGCATCAGGAGCTCGTGGTTCGTGAAGAGCTCCTGCATCACGGGCATCGACAGGGGGTTCGCGGGCGGCATCGCGCGAGTCTAGCCGACGCGTCTCCGCGCGAGACCCACCACCGTCGAGGCTCGCGCTCGGGTCGCCTGCGGCGGCCTCGGGACGAACGCGGCGCTCCGCTGGATCAGCCGGAGAGCGCGAGCCCCTCGCGCCGTCGCGCGTCGAGGATCGCGCTCACCGCCTCCTCCACGCTCGACGCCTCGAACGTCGCGACGTTGTGGCGCGCCCCGCTCGTGTTGACGAAGAGGCGCACCTTCTTGTCCACGTGCACGCGGTAGTTGAGGCGCGTGTACTGGCTCAAGAGCCTCGCGCGGTAGTCGCCCCAGCGGCTGCCGATCGCGGTCGCGACCCGGAAGTCGTCGAGCACCGCGATGAAGTCCATCCTGCGACCGAACCGCGCGAAGTACGTCGCGTACTGCGCGAACCACGTCTCGATGTCCTCGTCGCTCTCGAGGCTCCAGTGCGGCGTCGCGACGACGATCTCGTGGGTCACGTCGTAGCGAAAGTCGATTCGGCCCTTCATGCCCGCCGCCTCCTGCTCGGCATCGGCGGCATCGAGGGGCGTTCGTGGGTCTCGCGGTGCCGATCGTCGGTCGCCATCCAGGTGCGATGGACCGTGCGCAGGTGCGCCCGCAGCGCCTCCTCGTCGTCGGAGATGAGCTCGGTCGACATCACGCCACTCTCGACCGACGTCCTCCGGTGCTGCAGCGCGATCGTCGCGCTCGACACCCTCACCGCGCTGCCGCGGAAGTTCGGCTTCGAAGCGCTGTGGCGCTTGGCGACCTCGAACAGCTCCGCCGGGTCGGGCGTGAGCGGAAGGAGGTCGGTCAGATCGCAGTAGACGCGGTAGGGCATGCCTCGGAGCTGATCGATCGCGACGTTGTGCGCCAAGACGAACGATCGCATCTCGTCGGCGGTCATCGTGCCCGAGAGCTTCAGCCGGAGCACACCTGGCTCCGACACGCCGTCCACCACGTACGTGCCCATGTCCTCACCAGACAACGGTCGATCCCGACGAACCTCGAGGACCCCGCCCTCTCTTTCGCGGGGACGCGGCGCGAAATCGGCGTCTTCGGTTGGGTCCGGGCGGTGGCCGGCGTCGAAGCGTGCCATGCTCCGCGCCCATGCTCCCCCCCGAGCTCCTCGGGCGCGTCGCGGTCCTGCGGGTGCTCCGCTTCACCACGCACGGCGCCTACCTCGCCCTCGACGCCGACGACGCGCGCCCCGACGCTCCGGGGATCCTCTTGCCGCGCAGCGAGGTCGAAGCGACGACCGCGGTCGGCGATGCCCTCCGGGTCTTCGTGTACCTCGACTCCGACGACCGACCGATCGCGACGACGCGCCCTCCGCGGCTCGAGGTGGGCGAGGTCGCGTTCCTCCGGGTCGCCGACGTCGCGCCGTTCGGCGCCTTCTTCGAGTGGGGTCTCGCGAAGGATCTCCTCGTGCCGCACGCGGAGCAGACGCGCGAGGTCGCGGTGGGGGATCGTCATCCGATCGCGCTCTACGTCGATCCGAGCGGTCGCCTCGCCGGCACGATGCGCGTGACCGAGCGGCTCCGCGGCCAGCGCGACTTTCGGGCGGGCGAGTGGGTCGAGGGCGAGGCGTGGCGACACGATCCGCGCATCGGCACCTTCGTCGTCGTCGAGAAGCGCTACGTCGGCCTCGTCCCCGCCGCCGAGCCGAGCCGGCTCCGTCGCGGGGACGCGGCGAAGCTTCGGGTCGCGAACGTCCTCGCGGACGGCAAGATCGAGCTCTCCACGCGCGGGCTCTCGCACGAGGAGGTCGAGACCGACGCGAGGACCATCCTCGACGCGCTCTCTCGCCCACGCACGCCGAAGGTCGGCGACAAGTCGAGCCCGGAGGAGATCCGCGCCGTGTTCGGGCTCAGCAAGAAGGCGTTCAAGCGCGCCGTCGGCCACCTCTTGAAGCGGCGCGCCGTCGCGATCGACGAGCACGGTCACCTCCTCCGAGCGGAGACGCCTTGAGCTGGCGAGAGGACGCGAAGGGTCGCTGGGTCCGCGTCGTCGAGCCGGACGCGAGCTTCACGCTCGTCGCCACGCCGAAGGGCGACGGACGCTGGTCGTGGGCCGTCTACCGCGGCGGCGCGCAGAGCCCGATGGCGACCGGCATCGCGAACAAGCTCAACGCCGCCAGGTCGACGGCGGAGCAGTTCCTGAAGGGCGCCGGCTTCCTCTGATCCGGGCGAGGGGACCGCGCGGCGCGGCTCAGCGCATCGACTGACGCGTCTGCTCCGCTTGGATGTCGAAGTGGAAGTGCGTGCGGTGCGCGGCGTTGAAGCTCGGCGTGAGCAAGTGGTGGAAGAGCCCCTCGCGCGCGACCTGGCACACGAGGTTGCGGAGCGTGATCGTCTCGGGCGTCGGATCGTTCATCACGGCGTCGGGGCCGCAGGACGTGCTCCCGATCGGCGCGTGCCAGTCATCCTCCGGCGTCAGCGCGCGTCCGTCCGCGAGCTCGATCGACGTGATGTCGGCCGCGAGCGCGGACGCGTGCTGGCTCTTCTTCTTCTTGCCCGGGAGGTGCGCGCCCTCTCGATAGAAGTTGTCGATGCGCACCGTCGCGACGCCCAGCTTCGCGAGCGTCTCGGAGAGATCGTCGAGCGCGAGCGCGAGTCGGCAATCGAGGACCCCGTTCGGCGAGCTCGGAGTCACGAAGCGGACGCCGTGCAGCGGTCCGGTGATCCGCATCGGCGCGGCGACGCCCCGCGTCGCCTTCGCGTTCGCCGCCACGGCGAGGTTGCGACGCGAGACCTCCTTCGTGCACGCGCCGTCCGTGAGCGCGGCGTAGCGCGTCGCCGGCGCGGTGCTCGCGAGCGCCGGCAGCGCCTCGAGGAAGGGCTGTCCCGCCACCGCGGGCCGAGCCGATCCCGCGCCGTCCTCGCGCGGCGCGCTCCACGTCGCCGGTACGCCACGCGCCGCGTGCTTCGCGCTCGGACCGCTCGCGTTCGCGAAGGCCCCGCGCGGCGCCGTCGCGGCATCGACGAGCATCGTGTCCTCGATCTTCTCGCCCGGTGCGCCCACGGAAGGATCGCGAAGCGGGGGGCGGACGTCGGCGCAGCCCGTCGACGCGACGACCCCGACGAGCGCGAGAAAGGAGCCCGAATACCGCTCTTTCCTGGACATCGTCGGACCCTAGCCCGACCTCCACGAGGCGGCCAATCCCTTGCGGATCGCCGCCCCGTGACCTGACCACCCGTGCCGCTCTCGCCGTGCTCGCGTCCTCAGTGACCCGACGTGTGCGAGGCCCAGAGCGCCTTGCCGTTCTGGTAGACGACGAGGTTGCCGTCGTTCTGGATCGCGAGGTCCGCGCCGCCGTGACCTTGCGTGCCCGTGTTCCAGAGGGCCTTCTGGTAGGGCGAATAGAGCACGAGGTTGCCGTCGCCTTGCATGACCATGGCGTAGCCGTCCTGTCCGTCGGTCCCCGACGCCCAGAGCGCCTTGCCCTGCATGTAGAGCACGAGGTTGCCGTCGCCCTGCATCACGAGGTCGAAGCGGCCGTCGCACGACGAGGCCGTCTCGCCCGGGCCGAGGCCGTGATCGGCGGACACGACCCCGCACGACGAAGGCTTCGCCGGGATCGGCATCGTCGGCGCCGCCTCCTCGGTGTGCGTCGCCCAGATCGCCTTGCCTGCGTCGTAGAGCACGACGTTCCCGTCGTCCTGCACCGCGAGCGTCGCGCCGGCGTGTCCGTTCGTGCCCGACGCCCAGAGCGGCGCGCCGTACGGATCGTAGACGACGAGGTTGCCGTCGGCCTGCATCCACATCGCGTAGCCGTCGTCGCCGTTCGTCTGCGACGACCAGAGCGCCTTGCCGCCGGTCTTGTAGAGCACGAGGTTGCCGTCGCTCTGGAGCGTGAGCGTGAAGCGCCCGTCGCACGAGTCGACCGAGTCGCCCTGCGCGAGGCCTTGCTTCACCGCGACCTCGCCACACTTCGTGGGCTTCGCCGGCTTGGGCTCGGTCGGCGGTCCGCTCTTTCCGCCAGCGAACTGCTCGAGCTCGGCGAGCGATCCGTCGAAGCGATCGAGATCGACGGCGCCCGAGATGCCACCGACGTGGCCGTTGTCGGCGTACTGCCAGAACTTCCACCCGCCCCACGGCGTCGGCAGCGAGGGGCAGCTCACCCCCCAGTTCGCGACCCAGAGCGTGTCGGTCTTGAACGCGGACGACCCGGACAGCGAGGGCCAGAGCCCCGGCGACGTATAGATGATGGGCGTCTTTCCGGTCGCCTGCTTGATGCGCGTCATCCACTTCGTGAGGTTCGCGTTGAGCGTCCCCGGGCCGACCCCGTCGGTCACCTCGACGTCGGCGACCGGCGGGAGATCGCCCGCGCCGATGGTCACGTGCGACAGGAGGAAGTTCGCCTGCGAGGTGCCGTCCTCGCTCGCGCGGAAGAACTGGTAGACGCCGCGCACCATCCCCGCCTTCTTCGCCCCCGCCCAGTTCTGGTCGAACTTCGGATCGAAGTAGTGACCGTCGGCGACGCGGATGACGGCGAAGGCGCGGCCGCTCGCCTTGAGCTCCGCCCAGTTGATGTTGCCCTGGAACTCCGAGACGTCGACGCCCTCGACGGTGGCGCCGCTCGGGCACGACTTGAGCGCATCGTCGCCGGTCTGCGTGCTCTCGCCGGCGCTGGGCGTGCCGTCGCTGGGTGCGCATCCGACGACGGCGAGGGCGAGCGCCATGGAGGAGGCGAGGAGGATCGATCGGGCGGGGGCGAGCTGCTTGTCCATGCCGAGCACTGGAGCAACCGTCGAGCCAGGCCGACGCGCCGTCGGGTCGCGCGGAACCTCCGCGGATCCCGCGGCGATTCGATGAACACTCCGCCCCCACGCTGGATCCGATCGCCAGGATCGGCGCGGTCCCTTGCCGGGACCTTCATCGCGGTCCCTCTCCCACACCAACATGAAGGTTTCTTTTGTAACCGAATCTCGATCGGACGACCGACCGATCGTCGCCGGTCGTGACTCCTCGAGCGAGCTGCATGAACGCCCCTCGGTCGCGCCGCGTCCTTCGTCAGCGGCCGGCGAGCGCGCCGAGCGCGGCGCGATCGGCGGCGACGGCGTCGGCGTCGGGGGCGCGGCGCGGATAGGCGACGTAGACCTCGCCGTCCGCGCGATAGACGTGCTCCGCGTCGAGCGCGCCGTGGGCGCCGCCGCACTCGTGCAGGCGCGCGATGGCCGCCGCGAGCCGAGCGACGAGCGCCGGCCCGAGCGTCGCCCCGTCCGCGAGCGCACGACCGCTCGGGCGCGCGATCCAGATCTCCCCCGCGTCGGGGATCACGCGCAAGACCGTGGGCAGGGTCGGGTGCCCCGCGCGAGCGAACGCGCGCACGCGCTCGAGCTCCTCGATCGGGACGACGATGACGTCGCGCTCGAACCAACGATCGAACCGTGAGCGCGCCGCGTCGCGGCCGTCGCCCACGTCGCGCACCGGCCCCACGCGCTGATCGGCGAGCTCCGGGGGCCGTGAGCTCCTGGTCCTGACGCTCGCGGGCGCGTCGTGATCGATGACTCGCGCGGACCAACGCACGCCCTCGACGAGCTTTCGTGCTTCGAACGCGTCGCGCGGTCGCCGCGACGGATCCTCCGCGAGGAGCGTCGCGATCACGCGATCGTGCGCGTCTCCGAGATCCACGTGAAAATGGCTCGGGGCGCCCTCGACGAAGCCGTCGGTGAGCGGCCTCGCGACCACGCCCGTGAGCATCTCGTAGAAGATCGCTCCGACGGCGTAGAGATCGCTCGCGACGGTGGCAGGCCGCCCCACGCGCTGCTCGGGCGACATGTAGACCAGCGTGCCGATCGCCGCCGCCGTCGCGGTCGCCGACAGATCGCCGAGGTGCGCCGCGCCGAAGTCGCTGAGCCGCGGCGCGCCGATGCCGTCGAAGAGCACGTTCGCGGGCTTCACGTCGCGGTGCAGGATCCCGAGCCGGTGCGCCTCGCCGAGCGCCGCGAGGACCGCGACCGCGATCTCCGCGGCGCGCGCCGGCGCGAGCGTCTCTCGCTTCAACAGATCCGCGAGGCTGCCGCCGGTCATCCACTCGAGGACCATGGCGGGCCCCTCCTCGTAATACCCGAGCAGCGGCACGACGCTCGGGTGCTTCAGCTGGCTGAGGGCGCGCGCCTCGCGCTCGAAGCGAAGGAAGGCGTCGCGGCCAGCGCCTTCGGAGGCGGTCGCGCTCAGGGTCTTGATCGCGACGCGCGCGCCCGTGATGCGATCGGTGGCCTCGACCACGCGCGCGTTCGGCGTCTTCGCGACGTCGCGCACGAGCTCGTAGCGGCCGAAGAAGACCGCGCCCTTCGCCTCGTCGATCGCGGTCGCGTCGGTGCCCGTCGCGTCGCCGACCGGGATCCCGAGCGCCTCCATCTCGCGCTCGATCTCCAGCGCCGCCTCGGTGAGCCCGAGCGCGCGCAGCGAGCGCGAGAGGAGGGGGAGGGCGAGGCGCCGCTCCTTCGTCCCGGTCCGCATCGCTTGGATGGTCTTCACCGCCGCCTCGGTGCGGCCGTGCCGCGCGCGCAAGCGAGCGCGCGCGCGCCGCGCGGACTCGTCGCCCGGATCCTCGCGCAGCTTCCGCTCGAGCGCCTTCGCGCCTTCTGCGGGCTTCTTCGCCCGCTCGAACGCCGCCGCCGCCCGCTCGGCGTCGCCGCCCACGGCGAACGCGGCCCCGGCCTTCTCGTCCTCGCGAGCCGCCTCGAACAGCTCCCCCGCGGGGTTACCGAAGCCACGTTGCAAGAGATCTTCTGCTGCGTTGACGAGCTCCTCGTTCGAGGCGCCCTCGCAGAGCTCGTCGATCGCCTCCGTGAGCGTCCCTCGATCGTCGGCGAGCGACGCGAGTCGGACCGCGTTTCGGGGATCCTTCTCTCGGAGGGCCGCCCTCGCCGCTCCGCGGAAGTCGCACGCCTCCTCCAGCTCTCGCGCCGAGAGCAGGCGTCCGGGCGGCGAGGTCACCTCGACGCGCGGTTCGAAGGCGCGATCGCGACGCGCCCGGAGCGGGCGAGATCGAAGCGCACGGTCATCGTCTCCGCGCCCTGTCCCTCGGTGAGCTCCTGCCGAATCTCTTGCTCGCGCAGCCGGTGCAGGCTGAGCGTCGCGACCGAGCCCGGCTCGGCCCGCGCGACGACGTCGCCCGGCACGGTGGCGCTGCCGGTGTCGCGGAAGGCGCAGCGGACCGGCTCGACGACCGACCCGGCGAAGTGGACCTCGACGTAGACGAGCTCGCCCGTCTCCGCGACGCCGTCGCTCGTCGCGTCCCACTCGAGCGTGAAGTCGCGACCCGCTTCGATCCGCGGCGCGTCCGAGGGCGCGCTCTGCGCGTCGGGGAAGCCCACGAAGTGACGCCCCGCGACGCGCACGTTCTTCGGCGGCGCCGGCGCGTCGAGATCGATCGTGAACGGCTCGACCGCCGAGGCGCCCGTCGCGTGGAGCACGAGCTTCGCCGGAGCGGGCAGATCGCGCGCGGCGTCGGGCGACGTGTAGAAGACCCCCGACGCGACGTCGCCGACGTCGGCGAAGGCGCGGGGCGCGAGCGTCAGCTCCACGTTCTGCGCAGCGCCGTTGGTGGCGGCCGCGTCGGCCCTCGCGCTGAGCGAGAGGTCGCCGACGTCGACGAGCTCGACCGAGCCCTTCAGCTTGCCCGTGGCGCCGTCCGCCTGGAGCGCGTTCACCGACGCGCACTCGCCCACGGCGGGCAGCACGACGCGTGTGCCCACCAGGCGCTCGGCGGCGGCGCGATCCGCGGGGAGGATGCGCATGAACTTCGCCGACACGCTCGTCGACGCGCCCTCTTCGGTCGCCATGCGCTCGACGTGAACGACGGCCTCGACGGTGCTCGTGGGCTCGTCCCCCTCGCTCGCCGCCTGCGTCGCACAACCGGTCGCCATCGCCACGGCGAGCGGCGCGAGGAGCCATCGAGAAGCGCTGTAGACCGAAGAAAACATCGAGAAATCACTCTATGGGCTCCGTCCTCGAGCCGCAAGGTCCCTGCACGGTTCTCGCGCCTCTCGGGCGTCCGGCACCGCACGGATTCGCAGCATGGCACACGCGTCAGGCCCGCGCCGCCGGCTCGCCTCCGCGTGGACGATCAGAGCGCGAGGATCAGCGCGCCCGACGGCGTGATGGAGAGATCGTTCGCCTTCGCGTCGGTGTCCCCGAAGCGGCCGTGCGCGAGGTGGTAGGCCGCGTCGACCTCGATGGCCGCGTGGAACGTGCGGAAGCCGACCCACATGCCCGCCAGCCCGCCGAAGTAGAGGTGCTGCGCCGAGAGCTTCGCGAACCGATCGGTGGCGCCGCCATCGATGAACTCGTTCGGGACGGCGCGACCGCCGAGCAGCTCGAAGCCCATCCGCGGGCCGAACCAGATCGAGTAGAGCTCGGCGTCGCTCGTCCAGCCGAAGATGAGCGGGATGTCGGCGCCGCCGCCGTATGCGCTGAACGAGTCGTTGTCCTGGGGCTTGGGGAGGATCGCCGTCGCTCCGAGGCCGATCGACATCGTGAGCGGCGCGAGCTTGAAGGCATGGCGCGCGTCGACGCGGGCGGCGCGCCCCGTGTACGTGACGCCGGCCTCGAAATCGTAGTCGATGCCGACGCGCGCCGCGACCCACGGCGAGACGCCGGGCGCGACCGCGACGGTGTCGAGGAAGGGCGCTGCCTTGTTGGCCTTGTCGAGCGAGACGGCCTGCTTGAGCGTCCCGAGCTCGCCCGCGACGCCCGCGCCGACGCTCACCTTCCCGGGCGAGAGCACGTGGGCGGGATGGAGCAGCGGCGCCGCTCCGGCGCAGCCTCCGAGCCCGAGCGCCGCGAGCAGGATTCCCGCGGCGCGAACGCCTCGCTCTCGGAGCACGACGCGCGCGCGAACGTCACCGAAATCGGCGTCACCGACGTCGGCGGCGCCGCGTCGGCGCGTCACTTTCGGAAGCGCGAGGGGTAGTCGTTGGCGGTGACGCGCTTCTGCAGGTCGCCGTCGTCCGGGTGGAGCTTGGTCGCGCGAGCGATGAGGACGGGCTCGGTCTCCGGGCGCTTCGGATCGGGGAGGCAGCACTCGACGGGGCAGACGGCCTGGCAGGCCTCGTGATCGTGGAAGCCGACGCACTCGGTGCACAGGTCCGGATCGATGACGTAGATCTCGTCGCCCTCGCTGATGGCCTCGTTGGGGCACTCGGGCTCGCACGCGCCGCAGTTGATGCAGTCCTCGGTGATGTACGTCGCCATGAAAGAGTTCTCCTCTAGACCCCGCCCGGCGGCTCCTGGGCCGTCGCGCGAGACGCTTTACGGGCAGGGCGGGGGTATGTCAACGGATCCACGTACATCCAGCCACTTTTCGCTCGCCCACGTGAGGTTACGCAGGTAGGGTCCAGCGCCTCGATGCGCCAGACCTCGATCGTCCCGGTCCTCCGCTTCGCGCCGACTGTCGCGCTGGTGGTGCTCGCGCTCGGGTGTCAGCCGAAGATCGGCGACAACTGCACCACGTCGATCGACTGTTCGCAGCTCGGCGACCGGCTCTGCGACACGACCCAGCCGCTCGGCTACTGCACGATCTTCAACTGCGAGCCGGACAAGTGCCCCGACGACTCGGTCTGCGTCGGCTTCAACGCCCAGATCGACGCGGCGTGCGGCGCGTCGTTCGATCCGCGCTGGCCGAGGTTCGAGCGCACGTTCTGCATGAAGGCCTGCACCTCGAGCTCGGACTGCCGCGACGGGTACGTCTGCGCGTCGCCGAAGGAGCGCCGCGCGACCTCGATCGATCTCACGAGCGACTGGCGCAGCTACGACGTCTGCTTCCCCGTGCAAGAGCTCCCTCCGGACTCGGCGAGCCAGCCCCCGCCCGCGTGCTTCCCGACGGGCGCCGGCTCGGGGTCGACGTCGGCGTCCTCGAGCGCGTCGTCGGGCTCGGGTGGCGCGGGAGGGGCGTCTTCCTCCTCGAGCGCGTCGTCCTCGAGCGCGTCGTCCTCGAGCGCGTCGTCCTCGAGCGCGTCGTCCTCCGGCGTCGGAGGGGGCGCCGGCAACTAGCCGGCCTCGGCGCGGGGCAGTCAGGACGCCGATGTTTGGCCTCGCACCGCTCACGCGAAACCTCGACGCCGCGCTCCGCGACGTGGTCGACGCGAAGCCGTCCGTCCGAGCGAGCGCCGCGCGCGACCTCGCGTTGCAGGCCGAAGAGCACCGACCGCGCTGCGTGAAGGCGCTCGAGATCGCGCTCACCGACGCCGACCCCGCCGTGCGCGCTGCGTCCGCCGAAGCGCTCGGCGAGCTCGGGGCGACCGAGGCGCTCTCGAGCTTGCTGGTCGCCGTCGAAGACGACGCGTCGAACGTGCGCGAGCAGGCCATCGTCGCGCTGGGCGCGCTGCGCGACCCGCGGGCGACGGTCAAGCTGGAGCGCGCGCTCGGCGACAAGCGCCCCGAGGTCCGCTTCCAGGCCTTGATGGCCTATCCCCGCGTGACGTCGTCGCGCGCCGACGCCGTGACGGCGCTCGTCAAGGCCACGCGCGACAAGGACGAGTTCGTCGCGCACATCGCGTTCCGCATGGCCGAGGAGCTCGCGGACGAGGAGGGCGAAGGCCTCGACGCCCCGATCGTGGAGCGCGCCATCGCGTCGCTCGACCACCCTTCACCCCGCGTGCGCGCCGTCGCGGCGGTGGTCGCCGCCAGCGCGAAGGACGCGCGCGCATACACCGCGCTGGTTCACGTGATCGACGGCACCATCGCCACCCCCGACGGCGAAGACGTCGCCGCGGCGATCGAGCTCGCGGGCGATCTCGGCATCGACGAAGCGAAGCCCGCGCTCGAACGGCGCGCGTTCGGAGGCCTCTTCGGCTTCGGCCGTGACCCGCTCGCGTGGCACGCGCGCACGGCGCTCGCCCGGATGGGCCACGCGCGCGCGGTGGACGACATCCTCCGTGACCTCGGCTCGGTGAGCCACACCAAGCGCACGCTCGCCGTCGCCGCGGCGGGTCGCGCGCGCTTGGTCCGAGCGCGCGGCAGCATCCTCGCGATGAAGGGCGACGCCCGACGAGCCGCGCCCTCCGCCGTGGAGAGCGCGCTCGAGCTGCTCGACGAGCCCGCTCGGCAGGAGAGGAGCGCCACGTGAACGAGACCTTCTCCGAAGCCGACCTCGAGCCGACCGCCGAGGACCGTCGCGCGCTCCGTGACGACCGCATCGATCGCGCGGCTGCGACCGTCGCCGCCCTCGCGGTGGGCGTGGTCGTCGGCGGCATGTTCGCGCTCGGCGCGTGCGCGGCGCCCTTCGTGTTCGGCCTCACGCCCGCGCCGTTCTCGGGCGACGCGATGGGCGCGGCGTTCGCGCGCTTCGATCAGATCGCGATCACCCTCAGCGTCCTCTTGCTCGGCGCCGAGGTCGTGCGGACGTTCCTCGCGAGGCGCCGGCCGCAGACCTTCGGCGTGCGCGCGCGGCGGCTCGCTGGCATCGTCTTCGCCGCCTGCACCGCGTACATGGGGCTCGCGCTGAGCCCCGCGATCAACGACTTGCATCACGCGGGCGCTCGACGCGGCGTCGGCCCCGACGGCGAGCGACTCGAGCGCATCCACCAACGCGCCTCGCTCGTCGGCAAGGTCGAGGCCGGGCTCGGCCTCGTCCTCGTGGGGCTCCACGTCTTCACGCTCGGGGCCGCGCGGCGCGACGACGACGACGAGGCCGAGGCTCCCGTCCCCCCCGGTCCCCGCGGCTGAGCCGCCGCCGAGCGTGGGTCGGTCCCGTCCGTGCTCGGAAAAGCGGGCGTCGGCCGCGGTCTTTCAGCTAGACTCGTGGAGGGCACTCGAAGCCTCGTAGGTGGAGACCATGAACAAAGCTTATGCAACTGTCTTGCTTCTGGCGGCGCCCGCGATCTTCGTCGCTTGCGGCAATGGGTCGAGCAGCACGGGCACCGGCGGATCGGGCGGGAGCTCGGGGACGACCTCGAGCACCAAGGCGTCGACGGGCACGGGCACCACCTCGAGCACGAGCGCCACCGGGACGCCCAGCGCCACGAGCTCCACCGGCAGCGGACCCATCACGTGCTCCGGCTCCTACACCAACGTCCCCAAGGGCGAGTGCGATCTCTTGCAACAAGATTGCATGAACAACGACACCTGCGTCGTCGCCGGCGGCGGAGGTGGCGCCGGAGGCGCAGGTAGCTCGACGACCGCGTGCGCGAGCCCCGCCGGCCTCAAGGCCGTGGGCTCCCAATGCACGATGGACAGCGAGTGCCAGAAGGGCCTCTTCTGCTTCGACGTCTGCACGCCCGTCTGTTGCCCCGACAACGACCAGCCCTGCAACGGCGGCAAGTGCAACCTGCAGATCAACATCCAGGGCACGCAGGACTTCTTCATGGTGTGCACCTTCGCGCAGCAGTGCACGCTGTTCATGAATCCGAGCGGGTGCCCGACCGGGCAGGACTGTCACCCCGACAACGGCATCGCGACCTGCGTGAAGCCGAGCGGCGCGAACGTCCCGGAGGGCGGCACCTGCAGCTTCATCAACGACTGCGGAAACATGCAGGCGTGCGTCAGCCCGGCGATGGGTCAGCCCGCGGTGTGTCGCTACCTCTGCACGCCGGGCAGCTCCGCGGCGGCGGGTCTCGGGGGTTGCCCGAGCGGTCAGACCTGCCAAGCGACCACGATCTTCAACATCGACAACACCGGCATCTGTCACCCCTGAGCCCTCGGACCGCTCTTGAGAGTGTCAGGCGGCGCGATCCGGTTGGATCGCGCCGCTCGTCTTCGAGTACCGTGCGCGTATGTCGCAAGGGGACAGAGGTATGAGCGAGGCGCCGGACGTCGGTTTGTTCCGCGTCCTCGGTGACGACGGCGCCGCCGATCCGGCCACCGATCCGAAGCTGCCGCTCGCGACGGTCCTGCGCGCCTACCGCGAGATCAAGCGCCTGCGCGTCCTCGACGCGCGCATGATCCTCATCCAGCGCCAGGGTCGCATCGGCTTCTATGGCGCGTGCACTGGGCAAGAGGCGACGCCCATCGCGGCCGCGCTCGCGATCGAGCCCGGCGACTGGGTCTTCCAGGCGCTGCGCGAGAGCTCGATGATGCTCGTCCGCGGCTTCCCCCTCACGAAATACATCGCGCAGATCTACGGCAACGATCTCGATCTCCTCAAAGGGCGGCAGATGCCGAGCCACATGAGCGGGCGCGAGGTGAACCAGGTGTCTTGGTCGAGCGTCATCGGCCCCCAGATCCCGCAGGCCGTCGGCGCTGCGTGGGCGGCGAAGCTCAAGGGCGACAAGACCGTGACCCTCGGCTTCATGGGCGACGGCGCGACGAGCCAACCCGACTTCCACAACGCGATGAACTTCGCTGCCGTCTTCAAGACGCCCTGCGTGCTCATCTGCCAGAACAACCACTGGGCGATCAGCGTCCCGTCGGCGCGGCAGTCGGCTTCGGCGACGTTCGCCATCAAGGGCCGCGCGTACGGCGTCCCCTCGGTGCGCGTCGACGGCAACGACGTGCTCGCCGTCTTCGCCGCCGTGCGCTCCGCCGTCGATCGCGCGCGCGCGGGCGACGGGCCGACCTTCATCGAGTGCCTCACGTACCGGATCGGCGCGCACTCGACGAGCGACGATCCGTCTCGCTACCGCACGCAAGAGGAGGTCGACGAGTGGATGCGCCGCGATCCGCTCATGCGACTTCGGCGACACCTCGATCGCCTCGGCGCGTGGGACGACGCGAAGGAGGAGGCGCTCGAGAAGGAGCTCAACGAAGAGATCGGCGCTGCCATCACGGAGGTCGAGCGGCACGGCGCGCCGGACCGCGCGACGATCTTCGACGACGTCTACGCGGAGCTCCCCTGGCACCTGCGCGACCAGCGAGAAGAGCTCGCGCGCGCGCCGCACCCGAAACCCCACGGCGAGGGCTGAGCGCGGCGAGCGCCGAGCGCGGCGAGGGTCGAGCACGGCGAGGGCCGAGCGCGGCCCTCGTTCGAAGCGTGCCCGGCGTCCGCGCACATTTCCGCGCGTCTCACCGATCTCTAGCCGTCCCTCCTTGAGCGGTGTAGACCCTCGCCCCCATATGCTGGTCGGGCCGCACGTCGGGCCCGTCGTCCGCGACCCAAGATCCTCCAGAGGAGCGAGCAGCCCGTGAAGACCTACGACGCCATCGTGATCGGTGCCGGCCCCGGCGGTTACCCCTGCGGCATCCGCCTCGGACAGCTGAAGCAGAAGACCCTCGTCATCGAGAAGGAGTACGCGGGCGGCGTCTGCCTCAACTGGGGCTGCATCCCGTCGAAGGCGCTCATCTCGGCGGCGCACACCTTCGAGCGCGCGAGCTCGCAGACGATGGGCATCAAGACCCAGGGCGTCACGCTCGACTCGAACGAGCTCCAGGACTGGAAGCAAGGCATCGTCAACCGCCTCACCGGCGGGGTGAAGAGCCTGCTGCGCATGAACGGCGCCGAGCTCATGATGGGCACGGCCACGGTCACCAGCCCGAACACCGTCGAGGTCGTCGGCGAGGGCGGTCAGAAGGAGACGTTCAAGGCCGACAAAGCGATCGTCATCGCGACCGGCGCGCAGACGATCGAGATCCCCACCTTCAAGTTCGACGGCAAGCAGATCATCGGCGCGCGTGAGGCGGTGAGCCTGCGCCACGTGCCGAAGCGGCTGCTCGTCATCGGCGGCGGCATCATCGGCCTCGAGCTCGGCATGGTCTACCAGAAGTTCGGCTCCCAGCTGACGGTGCTCGAGGCGCTGCCGAACATCTTGAACGGCGTCGACGCCGAGTGCGCCAAGGTCGTCGAGAAGCGCATCGTGAAGCACGGCGGCACGATCCACACGGGCGCGAAGGCCCTCGGCTACGAGCGCCAGAGCGACGGTTCGCTCGCGGTCGCGTTCGAGAAGGACGGCAAGCGCGAGACCGTGGTCGTCGACACCGTCCTCGTCGCGGTCGGCATGCGCCCCAACTCGAAGGGCCTCGGCCTCGAGGCGGTCGGCGTGAAGATCAACGAGCGCGGCTTCGTCCCGATCGACAAGCAGGGCAAGACGAACGTCCCCGGCATCTACGCCGTGGGCGACATCTCGGGCCCGCCGCTCCTCGCGCACAAGGCCACGAAGGAAGGCGAGATCGTCGCCGAGGTCATCGCGGGTCACAAGGCGGCGATGGACTGGGTCACGATGCCCGGCGCCATCTTCACCGATCCCGAGATCGCCACCGCCGGCCTCACCGTCGAGGAGGCCAAGGCGAAGGGCATCGAGACCATCGTCGGCAAGTTCCCCTTCGCCGCGCTGGGCAAGGCGATGGCGATGGGCGATACGGACGGCTTCGTGAAGATCGTCGCCGACAAGAAGACGAAGCAGGTGCTCGGCGTCCACATCGTCGGCGTCGAGGCGAGCACGATGATCAGCGAGGCCGCGCTCTCGCTCGAGATGGCGGCGTTCCTCGAAGACATCTCGCTGACCGTGCACCCGCACCCGACGCTCGGCGAGGCGTTGATGGAAGCCGCCGCCCACGCGCTCGGGCACGCGGTGCACATCGCGAACCGCTGATCTCCGGGTCCGCACAGAGAGCGCCCCGCCTCTCCGATGGAGAGCGCGGGGCGTCGCGTTTCGGGCCGTCGTCTCGAGGATCGCGCCTATTGCACGGAGAGCGCGATGTCGCCGAAGTCGTTCGTCACGTCGACGTGCGCGCCGGCGCCTTGGTTCATCGTGTACGCCTGCGACGTGGTCGTCTCGTTCTTCGCCCACGTCGTGGGGACGCCGCTCGCCGTGATCTTCCCGTCGGCGGTGAGGACGAGCTGACCGTCGGCGGCGGACGGCACCGTGAGCGAGATGTTGCCGTTGCCCGTGTGCACGCTGCCGTCCTCGCCCGCGGCGCCCCACTTCGACACGCCGAGCGTGACGTCGCCCACGTCGGTCGTGAGCGAGAGCGCGCCCGCCGCGCCGGACACGACGACGCTGCCCGCGCCGGTGTTCTTCACGATCGTGGCCGTGGGCGAGGTCGACCCGAGGCTCGCCGAGACGTCGCCGTTGGCTTGATCGACCTCGAACGCCCCGTTGAACGACGCAGGGAGCTTGACGGTGATGTCGGCGCCGAGCCCGCTCGAGGATCCGGACTTGCGCGTCGCGGAGACGACCACGTCGTTGCCCGACGTGGTGATGCCGACGTCGAGGTTGTTGTTCATCTGCGACTCGGCACCGGCCTGGTTCGTCTTCTTGTCGAGCGCGAAGGGCTGGAACGTGACCTCGACCTGGCTCGAGGTGCCGACCGTGACCTTCACCACGCCGTTGACGCTGCGGATCCGGACGCCTTGGCCCGCGGCGTACGCGCTGGTGGCGGTCTTCTGGGGGCCTTCGAACCGGGTCGCCGGCTCGGCCTGGATGCAGTTCGCCTGGCCGTTGTCGCACTGGCCGATGACGCAGCCGCCGACGAAGGGGGCGCTGGCCGCGAGAGAGAGGATGAGGAGCGGAAGAAAGCGTTTCATGGGGGGCCTCGCTGTGGGTGGCTCTTCGTACGGGATGGGTCGCCGCGAGCTTCCTGCGGTCGGGGGGTCGGCTTCGTGCTGCTACCGGGGCACCAGACGGAGAGCGTGCCGCGCGCGGCGACTCACGTCTTCGTCGGACCATGCGAGCTCGAGGCCGCGGTCTTGGAAGGGTCCGATCTGGTCCTGATAATGCGGCGAGAGGGGGTTGCCCGATTGCCCGCCGAGCAGCGAGAAGCGGGATCGGGGCAGATCGCCGAGATCGATCACCACGCGGAGGTTCGGCACGCCGAGGGCGGGCTCGAGCGGCGCCAGGAGGTCGACCGTGCCCTGCACGATCGTGCTCGAGTCTCCCATGCCGGGCAGGGGGCCGACGCCGAAGATCCGATCGAGCAGCGGGTTCACGCGGCTGAAGAGGTGGGTGAGCCGCAGCGGTCGCGTCGCGCCCCAAGCCCACCCGTCCGACCGATCTCCCCGCGCCTCGCGTAGCCGCGCCACCGCGCGCGCGAGGGACGTCGCGATGGCTTCGCTCCACCCACCCGGGAAGAAGCCATGCGGTTGCTCTTGTATCAGATAAACAAGATGCCCGAGGCGCCGAGCGAACATCGTATTGTGCGGGAGGATGGGGTTGAACCCCTCGCCGAGCGCCCGTCGCGCGGTCTTCGGCGCCTTCGCCTCGACGACGCGGCGGGTGAGCTCGGCGATGAAGAGCGCGTACACGCTCGCGCCGACGCTGCTCGCGCTCATCTGGCCGTCCCAGCTCTTCAGGATCGCCACGGCTCGCGCGACGTCGGCGCCGCCCTCCGCGCGCACGACGTGCTCGCGGATCTCCTCCCAGGGGATGGAGCGGACGCTGCGCTGGAGATCGGTCGTCGACGCGAGGTCCCAGTCGGTGCGGCTCTCGAGCGCTTCGACGATCGACCGCTGGCGATAACCGTCGAGGAAGTCGACGCCGAAGAAGTGATCGTCCTCGTGCGAGGGGGCGTTGTTCGCGGTCGCGACGTAGCCCTCGACCGGATCGATCGTGGCCGGCATCGCGTCGAAGGGGAGGTGCTCGGGGTGCCAGCCGACGCCTTCCTCCCACGCGGCGAGCGGGATCGTCCCGTGCCCCTTCTTGCGCACGGGGGTCTCGACGGCGAGTCGATAGCCGATGTGACCTTCGACGTCGGCGCACACGACGCACACGGTGGACGCCGACGCTTCGCGGAACAGCTCGTGGACGTCGCGCGCGCTCTTCGCGTGCTGCGCGCGGAGGAGGCCCGTGTACCGCCGCGGCTCGAGCCACGTCGCGCGGAGCGAGAGGGCCGCGTGCGCGCCGTCGAGGGCGGGCCCGACCACGGGGCCGCGCGGCGTCTCGAGGACGCGCTCGACCACCGTGGCTCGGCCTTTCACGCGGATCGCTTCGAGTCGCTCGGGGCAGGGGACGAAGCGATCGCCCTCGCGCACGCTCTTTCCGTCCGGTCCGATCTCTTCGATGAAGAGGTCGGTGTTGTCGGCGTGCGCCGCGGTGACGCCCCAGGCGACGTGCTCGTTGTGACCGACGGCGAAGCCCGGGATGCCGACGAAGCAGGCGCCGCGGATGCGCATGCCGGGAGCGACGAGGTGCGCGAGGTGCCAGTGCGCGGGGACGAGGGGCTCGAGGTGCGGATCGGAGGCCAGGATCGGCTTCCTGCTCGAGGTGCGAGAGCCTGCGATCGCCCACGCGTTGGACGCGCCGCCGAGCGGGACGACGTGGGCCATCGCGCGCAGATCCGCCGCGAGCCGCTCGGCGCTCGATCCCGCCGCCGCGTACGGGGGGATCGACGAAGGCAAGTGCGCGGGGTAGGGGGCGTCGAGGGCCGCGACCGCGTCCTCGCCGTCGAGGGTCAGCATCTCGAGCCGCAGGAGCTCGGCGTCCCAGTTCGACGCGAGCGCGAAGCAGAGCATCACCATGAGACCCTGCGAGTCCTCGGGCTCGAACGGCGTCGGCTCACACCCGAAGAGCACGAGATCGTGCGCGCGTGGTCCGCCCTGGCGCGCTCCGGCGTTCACGCCGCGCGCGTACGCCTCGATCTGGGCGCGCACCTCGGGGCGCGCGACGGCGAGCTGAGCGCGGCCCGCGCGACGAAAGCCGATGCGGCGCGAGAGTCGATCGATGGGCAGCGCCTCCGGGCCCGCGATCTCCGAGAGCGTTCCTCGCACGGTGCGCACGAGGATCTCGAGCTGGCCTGCGCGGTCCTGGCCGTGGCAGAAGCCGAGGCCGAAGAAGGCGTCGTCTTCGCTCGAGGCGACGATGCTGGGGACGCCGTGCTCGTCGCGGTGGATGCGGACCTCACCTTCGAGGCCGCGTGTGCGCACCTCGCCGTCGAGGCGAGAGAGCCTCTTGCCCAGCGTTCCCCCGAACACTCCCCGGATCAGCGAGGACAAGGCCCCGCTCGCCACCGACTTCATGCCGCGCGGAAGCTACCACCGACCGCCGTTCCGCGTCGATCGAGTCCGGCGCGCGCTCAGGCGTCGCGCGTCTCCCGCTCGAAGCACGTGTCGGGCACCCGCTTGTCCTTGCGCAAGAGCCGGGTCGCCTCGATGAAGCGTTCGGTCACCGGATCGTAGTAGCCGCTCGGATCGGGCAGGGCGGGATCGTGGCCGCGATAGTGCCTCGCGACGCGCGCCATCAAGACCTCGCGCAGCCACTTGCCGACGAGCGACGCGAGCCCGACGAGCCGATCGGAGGCATCGGCGTCTTGCACGAAGCGGAGCTCGCCGACGCCGGGGAAGCGGTACGCGCTCCTCGGTCGCGTCTCCTCGAGGATCGTCATGAGCCGGCCGGAGAGCGGACCGAACGCCGTCTCGTAGCGGCCGAGCCCGCCGACCTTGCCGCAGATGGCGAGCACCTCCTCGCCGACCTCCTCGCGCATCGAGAGCACGAGACGCTCCATCGAGTGGAGATCGACGATGAAGCGACTCCTGCCGGCGGCGAGCGCGTCGTTCAGGCGGCGCGTGCACACGATGACCGAGCGGACGCCGGCCACGCGAACCCCCTTCTTCGCGAGCGCGTCGACGTCGCGACGGACCGCGCGGAGCAAGGTGGGATCGGCCTCGAAGGCCTCCTCGTCACGCGACCAGCACTGACCGGCGACGTGCTTCGGGCACGGACGGACGAGCTCGTCGCGCGACTCGAGCGAGAGCGCGTGCACGAGCTCGTCGATCGTCGCGTGGCCTCCGCCGCCGCCCGGCGAAGTGCGCTCCGCGAGGACGCGCGCCCACGCCTCGCCGAGCGCGACGTCGCCGTGCGAGACGAGCGCCTTGCTGTCGCCGATGCGCTTGCCGCGCGGCTTGCGACCGACGAGGCGGTGACCCTCCTCGGTCACCTCGGCGAGCACGGCCGTGACGAGCATGGGTCCGAGCCGCGGCCCGAGGCCGTTCTCGTCGACGCCGATGCGAAAGCGGGGCAGGGAAGCCATCGTCGGGCTCCATCCTGCCCCATCGCGTCCGCGCGTGGAACGAGACTCAGCGGCGCGCGCGCCGGCGACCGGGCTGCGAGGGCGCCGCCTCGGGGACCGAGCGTGCGTCGGTCGCGGGCGTGGCGTCCTCCGACGCCGTGAGGGGATCCACCGCGGTCTCGCCCTGCGCCTCCGGCGAAGACGGCCCGCTCGCGTGCGCCACGGCTTCGACGGCGGCAGCGTCCGCTTCGGCCTCGATGGCGGGGGGCGCGGGCTCCGCTGGCTCGAGCTTGGCGGCGAGGTCGTCGAGACGCTCGGCCGTCGCCACGAGCCGCTGCGCGCTCGATCGGAGGGCGACGGCGCCGAGGTAGCGGCCCTCCTTCGTCCAGGACGTGCCCAGGCGCTCCACCTCGGCTCGGAACGCGTCGATCGGCTTGCGAACGGTCTCGAACTCCATGGTCTCTCCTCCTCGTTGGTGGGGAACGAAGCGGAACATAACACGCCAACGCGACGCGTCAACGCCGTGCGTCATTTTCTTCGAGCAGCAAACGAAGGCGACTTCGATCCCGTGTGACGCCTTGCGTTGCAACGCGAGGCGGCGCCCCGTCACGCGACGGGGCCACGCTCGATGTGGTTCTGGTATGCAACATTGATACAATGTCTTTTGCAACGCATGTGTCATTGTGTGCGGCCGGCGGGCGTGCAGACGAGCGCGGGTGCGGCTATCGTTCGCCCATGCCCTCCGTCTCGATCGTCCCCTGCCTGAGCGACAACTACGCCTACCTCGTGCGACGAGACGGCTCCAACGACGCCTTCGTCGTCGACCCCTCGGAGGCCGAGCCCGTCATCGCTGCGGTCGACGCGCTCGGGCTCCGTCTCGTCGGCATCCTCAACACGCACCACCATCACGATCACGTCGGCGGCAACGAGGGGCTCGTCGCCAAGTTCGGGCCGCTCCCGATCGTCGCGTTCGAGGGCGACAAGGGGCGCGTGCCCGGCCAGACGCGCGGCGTGGGTGACGAGGAGACGTTCGAGGTCGCCGGCCTGTCGGTGCGGGCGCTGCACGTCCCCGGACACACGACCGGCGCCGTGGCGTACGCGACGGACGGCGCGGTCTTCACCGGCGACACGCTCTTCATCGCGGGCTGCGGCCGCCTCTTCGAGGGCACGCCGGCGATGATGCACCGCTCGCTCAGCGAGCGCATCGCGCGCCTCCCCGACGACACGCGCGTCTACTGCGGTCACGAGTACACCGTGTCGAACTTGCAGTTCGCGCTCCACGCCGATCCCGACAACGCCGATGCGCGCAAGGCGCTCGACGAGGCCCGCGAGAAGCGCGCGCGCGGCGAGAGCACCGTGCCGTCGACCATCGCCCGAGAGCGCGCGACGAACCCGTTCCTTCGCGTCACCTCGCCCGCGATGCGCGAGCGGTTCGGCGGAGGCGACGCGGTGAGCGTGCTCGCCGCGGTGCGCAAGGCGAAGGACGAGTTCCGCGCGCCCGCCACGCCCTAGCTCTCCCCGCGCAGCCCCCGAGTCTGATACACCTTTCGGCTGCGATGAAAGAGAGCCCTCCCATCTTCGGGTTCAACGCCGCGAAGAGCGACATCGTGCGCGAGGTCACCGATCGCGTGGCCTTCGCCGAACAGGATCCGCTCTTCGTGCTGAACGACGCCGCCTACTTCGAGATCAAGCGGCTCGAGACCTCGCGCAAGAAGAAGGATCAGGAGAAGCTCGTCGAGTGGCAGCGGCTCGCGCGCTCGCTCGGGCGCATCTCGAAGGGCGAGCGGACCGAGAAGCTCCGCGAGCTCGCCGAGGAGTACGCGTGGGACGTCGCCGGCAACTTCGACCCGCGTGTCTACAAGCTCTCGACGCGCATCCTGCCCGGGCTCGTGACCGCGCTGCTCGCGCCGCGGACGCTCGCCTCGCTCGCGCGCCACCCGTCGGAGCTCCTGAGCCTCGACGCGCTCGAGGACAAGGTCGTCGTCGAGGGGCCGCTCGAGAAGCTCCAGTCGGTCGCGGAGAAGGGCGTCTGCGTGTTCGTGCCGACGCACCTGTCGAACATGGACTCGATCGTGTTCGGCTACGCGCTCGAGCGCGCCGGGCTGCCGCCCGCGACCTACGGCGCCGGGAAGAACCTCTTCACGAACCCGGTGCTCTCGTACTTCATGCACAACCTCGGCGCCTACCGCGTCGATCGGCGGCTCAAGCACGCGCTCTACAAGGACGTGCTCAAGGCCTACTCGTGCGTGCTGCTCGAGCGCGGCTACCACTCGCTCTTCTTCCCGGGCGGGACGCGCTCGCGGTCGGGGGGCATCGAGCGGAGGCTGAAGCTCGGGCTCGTCGGCAGCGCCATCGAGGCGTACGCGCGGAGCGTGAGGGCCGGGCGGGAGCGCCGCGTCTTCTTCGTGCCGGCGACGATCAACTACCTCATCACGCTCGAGGCGGAGACGCTCATCGCCGACTACCTCTCGGAGACGGGGAAGAACCGCTACATCATCGAGGACGACGAATCGAGCCGCATCGGCCGCATGACGAGCTTCATCCGCAAGCTCCTCGGCATGGAGGGATCGGTGATCATCCGCTTCGGCGATCCCGTCGATCCGTTCGGCAACGCGGTCGACGAGAACGGCGACTCCTTCGACCAACGCGGTCGCAAGGTCGATCCCGCGAGCTACGTGAAGAACCAGGACGGGCAGGTCGTGCTCGATGCTTCGCGCGACGCGCAGTACACGCGCGAGCTCGGCGAGGTCATCTGTCGCGCGTACGAGAAGAACACCGTGATCCTCTCGACGCACGTCGTCGCGGCGGCGGCGTTCGCGCGCCTGCGCCAGGCGTCGCCGCGCCAGGATCTCTTCACTGTGCTTCGGCAGCGCGACGGCCTCATCGTCCCGCGCGACGAGCTCGCGGCCGACGTGAGGCAGATCAAGGATGCGCTCATCGAGCAGGAGAAGCGCGGTGAGGTGAGGCTCGGCGAGTTCGTGCGAGGCGCCTCCGGCGGCGATCTGCTCGAGCGCGCGCTGCGCGCGTTCGCGGGCTACCACGCGACGCCGGTGCTCGTGCCGAGGCGCGAGGGCATCGCGATCGGCGACACGAAGCTGCTCTTCTACTACCAGAACAGGCTCTGCTCGCACGGGCTCGGCTGGGACACCCTCGGCGGGAGGACCGCGCGACCCGCGGGCTCGGCGACGTCCTCTTCTCCCGCGCTCGGCGGGTCGCGAGGTGCGTCGTGACCGAGGCGACGACGGGCGTCGCGACGGCGACCCACACGCCGACGGTCGGCATCGTCGGCGGCGGGCCGTGGGGCGTCGCGCTCTCGCGCGCGGCGGCGCGGAGCGGCGCGAAGGTGACCCTCCACACGCGGCGCGAGACGAAGGAGGGGCGGCTCATCCACACGACGACCGACTACGCCGAGATCGCGAGCCAGCGCCTCCTGGTGCTCGCGGTGCCTTCGAACGTCGCGCGCGAGGTCGCGCGCGCGCTGGGCGATCACCTCGACGGCTCGCACCTCGTCGTTCATGGCGTGCGCGGTCTCGGCGGCGGCGAGGATCTCTCGACCATCTCCGACATCCTCCGCGAGGAGACCCCCGTGCGGAGGCTCGGCGCGCTCGGCGGACCGGTGCAGGCGAACGAGCTGCACGAGGGCAAAGCGTCCACGCTCGTCGTCGGCTCGCACTACCCCGAGGTCGTGACGGCGGTGACGCAGGCCTTCAACGGGCCTTGGCTGCGGGTCTACTCCACGCACGATCTCCGCGGCCTCGAGTGGGCCTCGGCGATGGTCGGGTGCATCTCGATCGGCGTGGGCTTCGCGCGCGCCGCGGGCGCGGGGCCGGGCCTGGTCGCGGCGCTCATCTCGCGCGCCGTGCACGACGCCGGGCGCATCGCGACGATCGCGGGCGCCGAGGAGCAGACGCTCTACGGGCTCGGCGGCTACGGCGATCTCTTGGCGTCCATCGCGCTCGACAGCCGGCCCGAGGTGCTGCTCGGTCGGGCGCTCGGCCAGGGGCGCTCGCTCGACGAAGCCAAGGGCGAGGCGGGCCTCCGCGTCGAGGCGGTCGATCTCATCCCGCGCGTGCTCGCGTTCGCCAAGCGGCACGCGCTCGTGGTGCCCGCGTTCGAGGGCATCGCGCGCATGCTCGAAGGGCGCTCCGGCCAGGAGATCCTCGGCAAGTTCTTCGCGACGTGATCGGCCTCGCTCTCCCACGCTCCCGGATGCGCCACGACGCGGCCAGGCTCGCCGCGGTGATCTCGCTCGTCGCGGCCGCGAGCGGCGCCTGCGGTCCGCCCCTCGATCCTCACGCGCCCCACGCGCCAGGCACGCTGATGTGCGCCGAGGGCCAGCTGCCCTGCGGCGAGCAGGTGAGGAACCTGCACTGCGACACGCTCACGCCCGGGCTCTTGCCGCCCGACATCGACGAGGTGCGGTGGATGCTCCAGGGGGCGAAGGTCCCGCAGCGCCAGTCGCCGCCGGTGAACCTGACCGCGTGGTGCGCGGGGACCCTCGACGTCGAGGGGACCCAGGTCCCGGTCGAGCTCTTCCGCAACATCGAGGGGGGATTTCTGCAGGCGGCGGGGAGCGACAAGATTTGGTTTCAGACGCCGCCGGAGGACGGCGATCGGGTGGAGGCGCGGACGTGCATCGGCGCGGCGCTCCCGGCGCCAGAGAGCATCGGGCTCGCGGCGTGCGAGTCGGTGACCAAGGAGCCAGGGCCGGATCTCGCCGCGCTGCAGAAGATCGTCGCGAGCGCGAAGCGCGTCGATCGGCACACCTTCGAGGCCACCGACGACGCCGCCTGGGCCGCCTGTGAGACCCGCATCGGCGCGGAGAGGCGTCGAATCGACCTATTTTCAGGGCACAAAGGCTTCCTTCGACTCCCCGGCCAGCGGCGAATCTGCTTCGCCTGGTAGTTGGCTGTATCCTTCGAGATTGGTGACGGACTCGGAGCGCGCTCAGCTCTTGAAGAAGCTCCTCGCGAGGGTGAGGGCGAACGCCGACGCGCGCCCGCCGCCCGGCAGCCAAGCGCTCGCGAACGAGGGGGTCGTCCTCCTCGAGAGACCCGAGGTGCTCGAGCACGAGGAGGAGCTCAAGGCGTGGCCGGCCGCGGGCGAACGGACTTCGTTCCCCGAGGAGGTGACCGAGGCCGAGAGCGCGCTCATCGCGCGGCGGATCGACGGCGTCGTGCCGATGCGTCGCAGCTCGAGGCCGCCGCGCGGGACGGAGCCGCTCGCGATCGCGGAGCGCGGGGTCCGATCGCTGCTCCGCGCCGATCGATGGAGCGAGCTCGTCGAAGACGACGGGCCGATGGCGAGCTTCGCGAGCGAGGTGCCGCTGCCCCCGCCGCCCCCGACGCCGTCGGTCGAGCAGAAGTTCCGGGAGCCCGAGGGCGCGCTCGAGCGAGCGGTGCAGCACGCAGCGCGCGAGAAGGCCGCGGAGCGCGGGGCGATCTGGCTCGATCTCGTCGCGGAGCTGAAGGAGCGACGGGGACCGCCGAGCCGGCCCACGACGCCGGCGATCGAGATCCCCTCCGATCTGCCGCCGCCCGCCGATCCGGACAGCGCGCTCACGATCGCGCTGTCGTCGGTGCCGGAGCCCGCCCCCGAGCCGGAGCCGCAGCCGGAGCCGGCGCAGGCGGCGCCGCCGGAGGACGACGAGGCGACCGAGGGGGACCTGCCGCTGTCCCGGCGGATCACCGCGCCGCCGGTCGCGCGATCGGTCTCGCCGGAGGACTCGATGCGTCCTTACGAGCGTCACGGCACGCTGCGTCCGGAGTGGTCGGGATCGTCGAGCGTGCCGAGCGATCTGCGCCGCACGCTGCCCTCGAGCCTGCTGCCTCCGTCGCGCCGCGCGCGCCGGCGCGGCCAGCGCTGGTCTTACGCCAAGCGGCTCGTCGCCTCGCGGTCGGGCCGCCTCTCTGCGCCGAGCCGGGCGCTCGCCTTCGTCGCTGCGGTCGGGATCGTCGCGGCCGTCATCGCGGTCGCCTGGTTCAGGAGCCCGTCGCACGCCGCGTCGACCGCACCGGTGGTCCGCGTCGAGCCGCTTTCGACGCCTTCCCCCGTCGTCGCGACGACGGAGAGCCCGCGCGGCACGACGGCGACCAGCACGGCGACCAGCGCCGGAACGAGCGCCCCGTCGAGCGCGCCGAGCGCGCCCACGGGGCCGACGCTGGTCGGCATCACCGCCGAGGAGGGCGCGCCGGCCGACACCGCGGCGCTGCCCGAGACCCTCGGCTACCTCCTCGTCGCCTCCTCGACGCGCATGCCCGTGTATTTGAACGGAACGATTGCAGGAGATACCGGGTCGTGGATGAAAGTAGGTTGCGGTTGGCGCTACCTGCGGCTCGCGCGCCACGGATCACCGCCGGCCGGCAGCTCGTTCCCCGTGTGGGCCACGGAGGGGCGATCGGTGCTCGTGCCATGTCGCGGCGCGACCCGCGTCGAGCTCTCCGAGGATCGCTGAGCGCCGACGTCTCGCTCATCCTGCGCGTGGGTCGGGGAGCGTCGCGCCCCGGGGATGCGAGCGGCTAGAAGGCGCGGCTCTGCGCCCCGTCGACGACCAGCGTCGTCCCGGCGATCCAGCTCGCGCGCGCGGAGGCGACGAAGACGACCGCGTCGGCGATCTCCTCCGGTCTGCCGAACCTCCCGAAGGGCAGCTCGTCGCGGATCTTCTTCTCGATGCCGGCCGGATCGGCGGCCTGTCGTCGCGCCCACGAGCCTCCGGGGAACAGGATGGAACCAGGCGCGACCGACGCGACCCGGATCCCGTGCTTCGCCAGGTCGACGCCCATCTCCTTCGTCATGCCCACCATCGCCGCCTTGGCGGCGACGTAGGGCGCGCTCGAGCAGTACTCGAGCCCACAGATCGAGCCGACGTGGACGATGACGCCGCCGCCCGCGTCGCGAAGGAGCGGCACGGCGCGCTCGCTGCACCAGACCGCCGAGAGGAGGTTCGCGTCGAGCACGCGCCTCCAGTCGTCGGCGCCGGCGACGTCGAAGGAGCCAGCGCCGAGGCTCCCACCGACGTTGTTCACGAGGAGGTCGAGCCCCGAGAGCGCGGCGCTGGCCTCCTCGACGGCGCGGATCGCGCCGTCCCGCGTCGCCACGTCGGCGATGATCCCGACCGCCGAGGGGCTTTCGGCGCCGCGCGCCCCCGCCAGCGCCTCGAGCTCCCCGACCACCGCGCCGATCGTCTCCTCGTTGCGGCCGGCGATCGCCACGCGAGCGCCCTCCCGCGCGAGCCCGTGCGCGATCGCGCGACCGATGCCACGGCTGCCCCCGGTGACGAGGGCGCGTTTGCCGCCGAGCTCGAGATCCACGCTACTCCGTCGTGAGCTCGGTGCCTGGATCGGTGATGCTGATCTGACCGGTCCATTGGCAGTTGCAGGTCGAGTCCTCGGTGAGGAGCTTCTTGTCCTCGACCGACGAGACGCTCGAGCCCGGCGACCAAGGCGCGGTGACGATCGGGATGCACGGCTGCGGCGTGAGGGCTCCCTGCGCTGCGGTGGTGGCCGCGGCGACCTGCGGGTTCGCCTGCGTCTGACACATGCCGAAGGGCTGGATGTTGGCCATGGGGAGGAAGTCCATGACGGTGGCGACCGGCTTGTCGTCGGCCGTGGCGATCCCCGGTTTCAGCACGAGCTTCGAGGGCGAGGTCCCTTGAGCGCACTTCAGCTGCGCTCCCAGCACGACCAGCTTCTTCGCCATGATCTCTCCGTGATCGAGCCCGCCACGCGCGGACCGACCACGGCATCCTAGACGATCCGGTCCGTCTTGGGCGCCGCGACCGTCACGGAACTCGCAGCCCCCGCGCTTGTCGAGGCGTGGGTGGTAGCCTCATCGAGGATGTCGCTCCGAACGCGAGCCGCTGCGGTCGTCGCGTCGACGTTGGTGCACGCGGCGATCTTCGCCGGGCTCGGCCTCTCTCTGCCCGATGCTCCACGCGCGCGGCTCGTCGAGGCGCGCGCCGGCGCAGGCACGATGGTCTCCTT